>CAUHQV010000026.1 GCA_959608625.1 uncultured Flavobacteriales bacterium | reverse complement strand
ATGTTCGGCGAACGCGAAGGCAAGCCGGTGGACAAAGTATATCCTTACCAGATAGACCTCAATATCCTGCCGCATATCGATTCGTTCCTGGACAGCGGCTACACCAAGGAAGAAATGAAAATGGTCAACGAGACCTGCAAGATCCTGCGGGACGATTCCATACGCACGACCGCTACGACGGTGCGCGTACCGACCATCGGCGGCCATTCCGAATCGGTGAACGTGGAGTTCGCCCGGGATTTTACGATGGACGAAGTGAAAAAACTCCTCTCGGAAATGCCGGGAGTAGTGGTACAGGACGACCCGAAGAACAATGATTATCCGATGCCGCTCAATGCGCACGAAAAGGACGAGGTGTTCGTAGGGCGTTTGCGCCGGGACGAATCACAGCCTAATACCCTGAACATGTGGGTAGTGGCAGACAACCTGCGCAAAGGCGCGGCGACCAACGCCGTGCAGATCGCGGAATACTTAGTGAAAAACAAGCTGGTGTAACATCCGGCCGATAGTCAAAGCCCCGCTGAATAGCGGGGCTTTTTTATGGTATAATGCTTCGCGTTATTTCCAGTTTTTATAAGGGTTTTGGGAAAGGGAGGCATTGTAATACTTCGTATCGCCGGTTACTTCTTTTCCCAGCCAGGACGGATGGTCGAAGGCTTCGTTCTCATCGTCCAGCTCGATCTCCGCTACAATGAGCCCTTCGTTGTCCCCGTGGAATACGTCCACTTCGAACGTGTGTTTTCCGGCCGGTATATAATGCCGTGTTTTGTCGATGATCCCTGCTGTGCACAGGGCGATCAGTTCCCGGGCATCCCGCGCCGGGATCTCATATTCCCATTCACAGCGGCTGGTGCCCGATGCGTTTCCGGCACCTTTCAAGGTAAGGTAACCTTTATCCCCTTTCAGCCGTACCCGGACGGTTTTATCCGGATCGGTGCAAAGGTATCCCTGAGCGATGCGCTCCGACGTGCGGACAAACGGCCTGAAATCGCCGACGACGAGGAATTTGCGTTCTATTTCGGTAGGCATTTTTGTTCTTTACTTTGTTTATCTAGAACCGGTGGCATGGCCGGATGTTATCCTTTCCTGCCCAGCCCGGGCACGGGCCGCTCCCAAGGTTCAATCTCTCCGGGTACGATGGTGAACAGCGGATGAGCCGCGGGAATTTCCTCCCTCCCGAGCCGTTCCATCGATGGAGCATCCCGTACGGCCAGCTTTTTGCGTAAATGCCCCCGCTCGTAGAGGAGCTGCCCCTCTGTGACTGCCATCCGGGGTATTTCGGGGTAAAAGGTTGCCTTGGAGCCGTCGAAGCGGTATCCCCGTTTCACTGCCTCGTCCAATATCCCTCCGAGATAGGCTTCTATCGCAGCTAGTGGATCGGCCGTACGCCGGAAGCGCTCGAGCTGGGGATGCCGTTTATATCCCGATGTTTCGCCCCGGAGTACACTGCGGGCCAAAAGCCCTTCCCGCCAACAGGCAGTAAGGCCTTTGGCGTCGAGGTAACGGGGATGGAGCGACCATAATCGCATCAGCAGTATCCGTCTATCTCGACCACGCCCTCTTCGGGCCACACGCTATGGGGCTTCAGCCGGGCGATAACCTTCGGATCGGCAAGTTCACGGGCCGATACCCGGCCTATGCGGCGTGTGTGCTTATCCGGCGAACCGGTCATTTTTTCGGCCAGCGAAAGGGCGTACGGGTGGATGAAAGTAGACCGTTTGCCGATCTGCCGCAGGGCCCAGTCGATCGCTTTACCCACCATCGGGCGCGGATCGGAGCTGTAATGTTCAATGATGGCCAAAAGGGCCTGGAACGCCTCGTCCGGCATATCCTTACACCGTACCGCCATCCGGGCGATGAGGGAAAAACCCGCCCGGCGGATGAATTCCCGGTCGTCCTTCACCCAATGGAGCGCTTTGCGGAAAGCCAGCGGGTGTGCGGCGATCTCCCCGCAGAAAATATCACACGTATCCCACGAATCCAGCGTGGCGGCGATATCGTCCATTTGCTCTTCGGAAAGCTCTTCGCCCCGCATTACGACAAAGGCCAATATGTGGGCTTCGTGGTATTTCTCCCGCATCAGTTCCAGAGCCAGCGGAGTGCTTTTCCCGATCTTTTTCCCTAGGGCGCGGACATCCTTTACACTGACGCCCAGCGCATTTTTCGTATTGATCCCGAAGTGTGCCATTCCGGCGGCATTTTTTACACTTTTTAGCCCTTCCAGAATCTTTATGGCCTCCAGGGCCGCCTCTTTTACGTCGGTGATCTCTTTTTTCCGGGTACTCATAGTCTTTCGGAGGTATATTTTCGTGCTTCTTCTTCGGTGATGCCCCGTCGCCGGGCGTAGTCCCGCACCTGGTCTTCCCCGATGCGCCCTACGTCGAAGTAGTGGGCCTCGGGGTGGGCAAAGATAAGGCCCGATACGCTGGCTTCGGGTTTCATCATATAATTTTCAGTCAAGTGGATACCAGTCGTCTTCTCCGCATCGAGCAGGTCGAAGATGATGCGTTTTCCGGTATGCTCGGGCAGGGTGGGATACCCGCAGGCCGGGCGTATGCCTCCGTTCCCGAATCCCCATAGTTGTGTGCGCATACGCTCGAATATCTCTTCCGAGAAAGCCTCCGCCAGCCGGTTGGCCAATATTTTGGCCGTGATGGCTCCGTAATCGTCCAGTCCCCGGATATAGTCGTCCAGTCCTATGCCTGCGGTAGCGGCGAATGCCCCCATAAAATCCCCGTCGGGGGAAATGAAATCGGACAGGCATTTGAAGGAGGTAGTCTGGTTGCGCAGATGAGGATAGACCGTGCCGTTTTCCAGGACGATATCGTCTCCCGATGCTTTTACAGAAAATATTCCGGCTACTGCATTGGCTTTTAATGCTTTTTTAGCGATTATATCATCCAGTACCACATTCGCTTCCTCGTAGACCCGACGGGCTTCCTCGCCTTTTTCCGGGTCGGAAAGAAGGGCGGGATATTGTCCCCGCATACCCCATTCGTAGAAATAATAGGTCCAATCTATCCTTTGGCGGAGTTCCTCCAAAGGGAAGTCGATGAATTCGAACCGTCCTGTCTGCGCCGGACGAACCGTTTCGGAAAGGTTGCAGGACGGCGCTTTGGCGCGCGCCTGTTCGATAGGAACGAGCGGTTTTTTCTCTTCGGATTGTTTTTCGTAGGCGGCCCTTATCTCGGCTTGCTGCGCTTTGATGTCCGTCCCGGCCAGCAGGTCGGCAGCCAGGCGCACCGTGTGCGAAGCATCCTTGGCCCGGGCGACCGTACCGCCGTACAACGGGGCGATCTTTACGGCCGTATGGAGTTCCGAGGTGGTGGCCCCCCCGACGATGACGGGTACGTGTACGCCGGCCTCTTCCAGGGCGCGTACCGTCGCCGCCATTTCTTCCAGCGAAGGGGTGATAAGACCCGAAAGCCCGACCAGGTCGGCCTTGGTCTTGCGGGTCTGGCAGACGATCTCCTCGGGGGGAACCATCACGCCCAGGTCGGTCACCTGGTATCCGTTGCAGGCCATCACGACCGATACGATGTTCTTCCCGATATCGTGTACGTCGCCCTTCACCGTAGCGATAAGCATCTTTTTGTTTTCGGAAGTGTCTTTTTTCTCCATAAACGGAGTAATGGCATCCACGGCCCGTTTCATCACCCGGGCGCTCTTGACTACCTGGGGGAGGAACATTTTGCCCTCGCCGAACAGTTCGCCTACTTTTTCCATGCCTTTCATCAGTACCTCGTCGATGACTTTTACCGGGGCTCCTTTTATCCGGAGCGCTTCCAGCGCATCGGTATCGGCTCCTTCGGGCAACCCTTTGACGATCTTGTACTGCAGGCGCTCACATACATCGGGGAAAAGGGATTCCGGAGTGGCCGTTTCCGCCGCTTTCCGCGCTCCCGGTTCGCCCGGCTGCATATGCTGGGCGTATTCTATCAGCCGTTCGGCCGCATCTTCCCGCCGGGCGAGGATCACATCCTCCACCAAGGCCAGAAGCACGGGCTCTATTTCGCTGTACACCTGGAGCATGCCCGCATTGACAATACCCATATCCATACCGGACGCGATGGCGTGATACAGGAATACGGAGTGCATCGCCTCCCGGACGGTATTGTTACCCCGGAAGGAGAACGAAAGGTTACTCACTCCTCCGCTGACCTTTACCAACGGGAATTCCTGTTTGATATCCCGGCAGGCACGGATGAAGTCGGCCGCATACCGGTCGTGCTCTTTCATGCCGGTGGCTACAGCCAGCACATTGAGGTCGAAAACGATGTCCTGTGCCGGGAAACCGTCTTCGGTGGCCAGGCGGTATATACGCCGGGCCACTTCCATTTTACGTCCGTAAGTGTCCGCCTGTCCTTTTTCATCGAACAGCATCATCACCGCGGCACACCCCATGGCGTGTATCGTCCGGGACTTTTCCAGGAAAGCCGCTTCGCCTTCTTTGAGCGAGATGGAATTGACGATATGCTTGCCCTGCACGGATTTCATACCGTCTGCCAAGACTTCCCACGAGGAGGAGTCTATCATCAGCGGCAGGCGCGCAATATCCGGTTCCGAAGCCAGCAGCCGCAAGAAGTGCGTCATTGCTTCGCGGGCCTCGATCATCGGGGCATCCATGCACACGTCGATCACCTGGGCCCCGTCCTCCACTTGATGACGAACGATCTCGACGGCCTCGTCCCATTTTTCCTCGCGTACCAACCGGGCGAATTTGGCGCTTCCCGCTACGTTGGCCCGCTCGCCCACGTTGATGAAATTGGCCGACGGCTCTATCGTGAGGGGTTCCAGCCCGGCCAACACCGTTTTATGGGTCTTTTCGGGAATCGCGCGGGGCGGGTATTTGCCTGCTATCTGCGCGAGGTATTCTATATACTCGGGCGTCGTGCCGCAGCATCCTCCGATGATGTTCACCAATCCTTGTTGCAGGTATTTTTCGACCGAGGCGGCCATCTGGGACATTGTCTGGGCATACCCGCCGAAACCGTCCGGAAGTCCGGCGTTGGGGTGGCAGGAAACGGGCAGGGCGGCGATGCGGGAGAGCTCGCCGATAAAGGGGAGCATCTGGTCGGCCCCCAGGGCGCAGTTCAGGCCTATCGAAAAAATACCCGTTTGGGCAAATGAAGCGTAGAAAGCCTCGATGGTCTGCCCCGAAAGCAGGCGCCCGCTGGCATCGGTAATGGTACCGGACAGCATCACGGGCAGCTCGCAAACACTTTTAGCCGCACAAACGGCCGCTTTGGCGTTCAGGCTGTCGAACACCGTTTCCATCAGGATCAGATCGGCACCATTGTCGGCCAACGATTTTATCTGTTGGCTATACGTATCGAAAAGCTCGTCGAAAGCCACGTTGCGCACCGCCGGATCGGCCACATCCGGGGAAATGGAGGCTGTACGGCCGGTAGGACCTACCACGCCTGCTACGAAACGTGGTTTTCCTTCTGCGGCGCATTCGTCCGCCGCCCGGCGGGCGATGCGGGCCGCCTCGGCATTTATTTGGGGCACCAGATCGGATACCTCGTATTCGGCCAGCGATATAGCGTTGGCATTAAACGTGTTGGTCGATATTATATCCGCTCCCGCTTTAAGGTATCGGCGGTGTACTTCGGCGACGGATTCGGGGCGGGTGAGGCACAAAATATCGTTCAGTCCCCGGAGGGAACCGTATTTTTCCAGGGTAAAATCGTCTTCCTGCAACCCGAGGGTCTGGATGAGGGTACCGGTAGCCCCGTCCAGCACCAGGATGCGCTCCCGTATCTCTTTTCTTATATCCTTTCGTTCCATTTGTCTGAAAAGCACTATATTCTACAAAGGTACGCTTTTTGCCGGCCTGCGGCAAAAAATAACAACAAAAACGCCGCCTGTGATGTCTTATCGGCAAAAAAATCCCATCTTTGCAGATAGAAAACGAAAGGAAGACATGAAGATCACGGAAAAATTCCAACAGGGACGCACCCTGTTCGCGTTTGAACTGCTCCCCCCTCTGAAGGGGGAGACGATCGCGTCCATTTACCGGACGATAGATGTGCTGCGGGAGTATGCCCCGTCTTATATAAATGTCACTTACCACCGGGAAGAAGTCAAATTCATCGAACGGGAGGGAGGGCTGCTGGAACGCAAGGTCGTCCGCAAGCGCCCCGGGACTATCGGCATATCGGCCGCTATTACCGCCCGGTACGGGATCGATGCCGTGCCTCACCTGATATGCGGGGGATTTTCGGCCGATGAGACGGAAGACGCGCTGATAGAGATGAATTTCTTGGGAATAGACAACGTGCTGGCCCTCAGGGGCGACAACGTGAAGGGCGAACACGCGTTCCGTCCGCATGGAAACGGCCATGCGCATGCCTGCGACCTTGTCCGCCAGATCGCCGGGATGAACCGGGGGGAATACCTTTCCGGGGAGGTAGAACGTCCGGCGCCGACCGATTTCTGCATCGGGGTGGCAGGCTATCCGGAAAAACACGCCGAAGCGCCCAACGCCCAGTCCGATATCGACCATTTGAAAGAAAAAGTAGAGGCCGGGGCCGGTTATGTCGTTACCCAGATGTTCTTCGACAACAGCAAATATTTTGCATTCGTGGAAAAATGCAGGCAGGCAGGTATCGATGTACCCATCGTAGCCGGACTAAAACCTTTTTCCACCAAAGCCCAGCTATCCATGCTGCCCCAGATATTCGGGGTGAATATCCCGGAAGAACTCTCCCGGGCGGTAGAAAACGCGCCGGACAACGAGGCGGTACGCCAGGTGGGTATCGAATGGGCCGAAGCCCAGTGTCGGGAGTTGATCGGGGCAGGGGCGCCTGCTATCCATTTCTATACGATGGGTCGCCCGGACAACGTGGCCGCTATCGCGAAAAGCGTTTTTTAAAAATGGGATATCAAGAGATACAGAAGCGAAACCACTAATATGAGCGTAAAAATCAGGGCATAACTTACCACATTCCCGGCAATGGAGCCGAATACAGCCCGCGACCGGCTTATTTTTAACACGGAATGGAAAAAGGCGGCGCCGATCCCGATAATGACGATGGTTTCAATCCCGGAAAACAGGTAAACCTCTGTATTTTCCCAGACAGGAAAAATAGATAAGAATAGGATGCGAGCGCAGCCGATAGCCATCCCGATTACCGACAGGAATATTTCTACATATAAATATCCACCTATTTTAGGTCGGAAAATTTGGCAAATACCCATTTATAGGTCAGTGCGGCAAACGGAGCTACCAACAACCAATAAGCAACCGGGGGGGGTATTCCTGTATTCCAAAAAAGGCTCAAAACCGGGAGTTCCAGGTTGGCCGTCCATTATTTTCACCCCGGTCCAATAGGATATCAGCACGCATAGTGCGGATAGCAGGAACAGCATCCCGATCGGGCTGAAATAGCGCACCCGTTTCCCGGCCAGGTACTCGTTTATGGTAGTCACCGGATGGAACAATATCCGCCAAAATGTACCGAAGAGACCATAGCGGGGTATGTCGCCGCTCTCCCCGTTGTAATCCTTTCCGAAGATTATCGACAGGAAAACCTCGAAAAGGACTTTCCACGACAAACGCGCTATATCGTCGCGTTGTCCGCAGCGGGGGCAATACCGGACCGTGAATTCGCCGCCGCAATTGCGGCAGGAATGTGTTTTCATCTCGAAAAGGGAATTATTATTATTCAAACGGCAAAATTGAGGAAAATCCGGGTGAAATTTTAGGAATCCGGCTACTTTAGTCTCCGCTAAAAATCATTACTTTAGCAGTGCTATAATAATCCTAACAAAAACACATAAATCGCATGCAAGAACCTTATCAAAATCCGGCGGACCAGGCGTACTTCCAGTCGGCCCCCAACGAAAAAGTGATGACCGTAGGTCAGTGGCTGGGCACGATGTTGTTGATGCTCATCCCTATCGCCAACCTGGTGCTGCTCATCGTATGGGCGGTGAGCGATACGGAAAACCGGAACCGTTCCAACTGGGCCAAAGCGTACCTGATCATGATAGGCATTGTGATCTGCCTTTACATCCTTATCCTTGTACTGGCGCTCGGAGTTTTCGCTGCTGCGGATATCTGGTAATTTCCCCCAATGAACCCTCCCCCAAAAAAGCGCGCAGAAGTTTCTGCGCGCTTTTTTAAATCACTATTATCGAGCTTCCGGCCGTGAAAATAAAAAAATACTGTTCTTATCCGTTTCGATCCTGTTTTTGGCCGCGGCCGCTTATTTTGGTATGGGGTGTACTGGACTTACAAGCTCGGTGTCCGGCAAAATACGGTAGGGGATAACCTGCCGGATAGCTTCAGGGTCGAGTTCCCATTGCAGAGGGATCCGAACGGTTATTTCTTGGTGGCTGGAAAGATAAACGGGCAGGAAAAGGCATTTATCCTGGACACGAAAGCGACCAGTATGGCCTGGGTGGAAGTGCTGCGCCAATTAGATGCGCGGCATTGGGGGACGTACCCGATTCCGGTGAGAAACTCGTATGGACAACAGGAAAAGCGGCCTTTATACGAACTGGATAGCATTACGATCGGGGGGCAGATGCTTCCCGCTCCGTTATTCAAAGGCATACCGGCGGCAAACGGTACAGGGAGATAGTAGGAAAAGATGTTTTAAAGTTCTTCATCTGGAAGTTTTCGCTGGACAAGGGAAAGACCACTTTATTTTCGTTACAAAGATATAGCCTGCTCAAAGCGGAGGCGCAGGGATTCCGCGAAATTGAAAATGGGCTTAGAAGAACCTATGTATCGCTCGACTTTCCGGATACCCTCTATGCGGGGAATTTTGACTTCGATTTGGGTTATCAAGGGGAAATAAGCATCGATGAAGCCATTTTTCATTTGCTGCAATTCAGGATCACCCCAAAAAAATACCTGAATGCCCGCTCGGCGGAGCAAACGGATACGACATATGTTTTCCATGATGTAGCTATCAGACAATAGCCCATAGTACGCTTTGCTAGTACCCTTGGTGAACAGAATCCTGATAGGGGGCAAATTCATGAGCCGGTTCAATCTTATCCTGTCCTATCAGAGAACGGAAGACCTTTATATTCAGCTCCGGAAGGATCTGGACCTGGATATAGACCAGTTAGGAGGAGATCCTTTGGTTACGTTTGTTGAAATCGGCGGAAAGGCTGAAAGAGCAGGGGTAAAGATAAAGGACAAAGTGGTCGAAATAGAGGGTGGTGCGATCGGATTAGACCCGGTAAAGGTCATTTCGGGGCAAATCGGCGCGTATTTGTCAGACCGGCAATCTGTTTGCCTAAAGTCGAGAGGGACGGGAAGATCCTGGAGATCGTCATAAACTAAAAAAATGTGAAAATTCGGTATTTTACCGGATTTTTTATTGTTTTACTCCGGACGGATTGCCGGGGACGGCAAAAATCACTACCTTTGAAAATCAAAACAAAAGGGATATAGATCGTCTATGAGCGCATCCGCGGCAAACCAGGCTCCGGACACCTCGTCGCAGTTCGACGCGGTGATAGAGCGGTGTCACAGCCTTTTTTCCAAAAAACTGGCCGACTACGGTCCGGCATGGCGCATTCTGCGTTTGCCGTCATTGACCGACCAGATATTCATCAAGGCCCAACGGATACGCTCCCTGCAGCAATCCGGCATCCGGATGGTGGACGAAGGGGAGGCAGAAGGGTTCATAGCGATCGTGAACTACTGTATCGTCGCCCTGATCCAGATAGAGAAGGGGGTGGCCGAACGACCGGATATGTCCCATGCGGAGGTGGACGCCCTTTACCTTAAGTTCGCCGCCGAGGCCAAAATTTTAATGGAGCGTAAGAACCACGACTACGGCGAGGCTTGGCGTTCGATGCGCATCTCGTCGCTGTGCGATATCATCCTGCAAAAGATCCTGCGCGTAAAACAGATAGAGGACAATGGTGGCCTGACAAAAGTGTCCGAGGGCATCGATGCCAATTATTACGACATGCTCAACTACTCGGTATTCGCGCTTATAAAATTGATGGAAAACGATGAGTGGCAATAATAAGGACGCAGGCATGATCCGCGGTCGGAAAAAGACCGCCACGACGGTTATCCGGGTAGTGCTGGGGCTGTTGTTCGTGTTTTCAGGCCTTATAAAGCTCAACGACCCTCTCGGTCTCGTTTTTAAAATAGAAGAATATTTCTCTGCCGGTATTTTCGACATTTCCGTATCCCCTTCTTTCGTGGTGGATCTGGCCGGAATGTTGATAACCCTTGAGATCATCCTGGGAGCTATCCTGCTGATGGGGCGCTTCAAAACGTTCGCCCTTTGGACACTTCTGGCACTCAATGCCGGTTTTACATTCCTCACATTCTATTCGGCAGTTACCGGCAACGTATCCGACTGCGGCTGTTTCGGCGAGGCGATCAAACTTTCCCCGTGGGTCTCTTTCTCGAAAAATATCGTGATACTGGCAGCCGTGATCGTACTGATCATGTGGCAGCGATTTATCAAGCCGAGTGTGGGCTTCCGCAAGTCGATGAGCGTGATCGCATTGATATTTGCCTTTTCTCTGGCGGTCATTTATTATGTGCTCCGCTACGAGCCCGTCATCGATTTCCGTCCGTACAAGGTAGGCGTAGACATCAAAAAATCCATGGAATTGCCTACGGGTGATAATGCGCCGGTTTTCGAACATGTATGGACTTACCAGGTAGCTGGAAAGAAAAAGAAATTCACGGACGAAGAAGAACCCTGGAATATCCCCGATGCTCAGTTTGTATCGCGCAATACCCGCCTTGTAAGCGGGAAACTGCCGGAGATCACCGGATTTTCGGTCATGGCTCCCGATGGGCAGGACATTACCGATTCCCTGCTGGCGATGGAGCATGTGCTGCTGGTCACTTGTTTCGATATGGCGGAAACCAAAACCGAAAATTGGAAAGAGGTCAACGCTTACGTGGCCCGGGAAGGCACCCCTGCCTATCTGTTGTCCAATACCGACAATAAGATCTATACCGGGGAATTCGGCATCGAAATGCCGGTATGCTTTACCGATCCCGTCACGCTTAAGACCATCATGCGGGCCAATCCCGGTGTGGTAGAGCTCAAAAACGGGGTCATTGTTTCCAAACGGAGTTGTTACGACCTCCACGATTGATGTAAAGACGACAAATGTTCAGACTCGCACTCAAGAAAATATTGCAGGCCCTGGCCACACTTTGGGGACTGGCGACCATCGTTTTCATCCTTTTCCAGGCCATCCCTTCCGATCCGGCCCGTATGATGCTGGACCAGAGGGAAGATGAAGCGCAGCTCAAGGCGATCCGGGCAAAATACGGGTTCGACAAGCCGCTTCCCCTTCAGTACTTGTACTATATAAACGATCTTTCGCCGATATCCATCAACAGCAATACCCCCGGCAATTACACCTATCCGGGCGATAAATATTCCTATGTAAAACTGCTCCCGCTGGGTAAATACAGCCTTATCCTGAAATTCCCTTACCTGCGGCAGTCCTACCAAAGAGATGGACTGAACGTAAGCAGTGTGATTGGGCAGACCCTTCCCAATACGGTCGTGCTGGCCATCGTAGCGATGGCTTTGGCCATGCTGCTGGGTATCTTCATGGGTATTCTGGCGGCTCTGTGGCGCGATTCGTGGTTCGACCGGGCCGTTTCGGTGTTCGGAAGTATCGGGATGAGCCTTCCGTCGTTCTTTGCGGCTATTATCGTAGCGTGGATATTCGGATTTCTGCTGCACGATTATACCGGGCTGTCGATGACGGGGAACCTTTATTCGATCGATAATTTAGGCCGGGGGGAATACCTGACCTTGGCGGCTATCATTCTGCCGGCGCTCACCCTGGGAATGCGCCCGCTGGCGGTAGTGATACAACTTATGCGCGGTTCGCTGCTGGACGTGATGAGCCAGGACTATATCCGTACGGCCCGGGCAAAAGGTTTGAGTACCTATGCCGTAATTTTAAAACATGCCCTGAAAAACGCCCTGAACCCGGTAATAACCGCCGCCTCGGGTTGGTTTGCCGGTATGTTGGCCGGGGCGGTGTTCATCGAATATATCTTTGCCTGGAACGGCTTGGGTAAGGCGATCGTGGATGCGCTGAACTCGATGGATCTGCCGGTGGTGATGGGTTCGGTATTGGTGATCGCCAGCATATTCATCGTGATAAATATATTCGTGGATATCATTTATTCGTGGCTCGATCCGCGTATCCGCGCCTGACGAAGCCGAATCACCTGGAAAAATAACCATAAAACGATAGAAAAATGAGAAGAAAAATTGTAGCAGGAAACTGGAAGATGAACAAGAATCTCCAGGAGAGCATCGAGCTGGCCAAGGAAATAAAAGCCTCCATCGCAGATTGGCACATGTGCGGGGTAGAAGTAGTGGTAGCCCCGGTGTTCACCAACATATATCCTGTCGCACAGGAACTCAAAGGCACGGTCGTGGCCGTAGCCGCCCAGAATATCTACCCGAAACCCAGCGGCGCCTACACGGGCGAAGTATCGGCTCCTATCGCCAAATCGGCCGGAGCGTCCAAGGTGATCCTCGGCCATTCCGAACGCCGCCAGTATTTCGGCGAGACGGACGAATTCCTGGCTGAAAAAGTAGATGCCGCCCTGGCCGAAAATATGGAAGTGATCTTCTGCATCGGCGAAGTGTTGGCCCAGCGCGAAGCCGGGGAGCATTTCAAGGTGGTGGAAGAGCAGATCGAAAAAGCCCTGTTCCACCTTCCGGAATCGGCATGGAACAGCATCGTCCTGGCATACGAACCCGTATGGGCCATCGGAACGGGCCTTACCGCCACTCCGGAGCAGGCCGAGGAAATGCACGCCCATATCCGCAAGGTAGTGGAGAACAAATACGGCAAACAGGTAGCCGAGGACGTATCCATCCTTTACGGCGGTTCCTGCAATGCCAAGAACGCGGCCTCCCTATTCGCCCAGCCCGACGTGGACGGCGGCCTGATAGGCGGCGCTTCCCTGAAAGCGGACGAATTCAAGGTGATCATCGCCGCCCGCGGCTGATCACATTCAAATATCCCAATAAAAAAGGCCCTGAATTTTCAGGGCCTTTTTTATTGGGATAAGCTATTATTTCCTTTATTCCCGGACGGTCATTTCATCCACCAGGTAACCGGCACCGCCCAGTTTGTCCATCAGGAACAGCACATAGCGGATATCCACCATAATGTTCCGGCAGATGGAAGCGTCGTAGCTCAAATCGCTCATCGTGCCTTCCCACAGGCGGTCGAAGTTCAACCCGATCAACTCTCCGTTGGCGTTCAGTACCGGCGAGCCGGAGTTTCCGCCCGAGGTGTGGTTGGTCGCGATAAAACATACCGGCATGCGTCCGTCCTGTCCATAGCGGCCGTAATCCTTGTTCCTGTACAGTTCTATCAGTTTTTCCGGCACGTCGAATTCCCGGTCGCCCGGTACGTATTTCTCCATCACGCCCTCGAGGAACGTCTGCGGCAGATAGGCCAGCCCGTCGCGCGCCTGCATGCCTTTCACCTGCCCGTAGGAGGCGCGGAGAGTCATATTGGCATCGGGGAAGAAGGCTTTATCCGGGAACACTTCCATCTGTGCTCTCATATAATCCTTCATCAGGCCGGCGATCTCGGTGTTCAGTTCGCCATAGCGGGGAGCGACTTCTTTATTATACGTTTCGATAATGGACCGGAAGAATCGGTAGGCATCGTCCCCGTTCAGGTAGTCGGACAATTTCCCGGCATCCTTCATCTCGAACACCCGGTCCAATCCCTGCGCTGAAAACAGTGGAGAGGCGTATAATTTGGCTCCCAATGCCTCAAAATCGCCTTCATAGCGCTGCATCCGGTCTTTTACGGCTGCCGGAAGGAATTGTCCGGGCATGGCGCCGCAATAGAAAAGGGTAAGCAGGGGGAATATTTTCCGGTCGATAGCGATCGTGCGGGGAGCGGCAAAGGTCAACGCCCGTTTTTTCAGGCTGTCCGTGCGCTCCGGGGTCGCGTTACCCTGCCTTACAAAAGTCAGGTAACGCGAAAGGGTACCCATCAGTGCGCAGGCGTCGTTCAGGTAATTGTATTCCGAGGTAGCATCGTAGGCCACACCATAAGGCAGCAGCTCTTCGTAGGCTTTATAGAGGTCGGGCAAAAGATGCCCGTAAATTTTCTCCAGTTCAGGGTATTTGGCCAGCGAATCCCGGAATGCGGTCTCGTAAGCATCTTTTTTGTCGGTGGCGCGGGTGCGGTTCAGGCCTTGGGATTCGCCCTGCCATTTCTTCCAGGCGTTGGCTGCCGAAACGTAGCGGTTGGCCAGCAGGAGTTTTATTGTGTCGTTGGCAGCCATTTCCCGGTTCCAGGATTTCAGCGCAATATCCCGCAGGCCGACTTTCACCGGGTTGCGGTGGTTGGCCGTCTGTTCCAGGGCGATACCGGGCAGGTATTCGTCCGTGCGCCCCGGGAAGCCGAATACGAGGGTGAAATCGTCTTCGGAAATGCCGCCGAGCGAAACGGGAAGGAAGTAGTCCGGCCGATAGGGGACGTTATCCGCCGAAGGGTCGGCCGGCCGATTGTCCTTGTCGGCATAGATACGGAACACCGAAAAATCGCCCGTATGGCGGGGCCATACCCAGTTGTCCGTCTCGGAGCCGAATTTTCCGACCGAGGCCGGCGGGCAGCCTACCAAGCGTACGTCGTTGAACGTCTCCCGCACGAAAAGGAAGTAGCGGTTGTCTTTGAAAAAGGGCTTGAGTTCTACGTTCTGCCATTTTTCGATTTTGGCGTCCTTTTTGACCTTTTCGATGTTTTCCTTTATTTTCTTTTGCTTTTCGGCCGGACTCATCGATTCTTTTACCCCTTTGAGTACCTCGTCCGTCACTTCTTCGATCCGTTTGATAAAAGTGACCGAAAGCGAGGGGTTTACCAGGTCCTCCGACTTGTCTTTGGCAAAGAATCCATCCTCCAGGATATTGTTGTCCAGGGTAGAATGGGAGGCGATGACCGAGTACCCGCAATGATGGTTAGTCAGCAGCAGCCCTTGGGGAGAGACCACTTCGCCCGTACAACCTCCGCCGAAAAGTACGACGGCGTCCTTGATGCTGCTGCGGTTGAGGCTGTAAATATCCTCGGCCGATATTTTCATCCCGAGGGACTGCATCTGTGATTCGTTGAGTTTTTTGAGGAACAAAGGGATCCACATGCCTTCCGCCGCAAAGGCGGCCGGCGAGAAAAAGAGGGCAACTAAGGCCGAAAGAACGATCTTGCGTAGCATATACTGGCTTGTTTATATGAGTTAAAAAGCAAAGATAATTTTTTTTGGACGTCCGTTTTGAAAAAATTGCGGTAAAATACGTAATTTCGCAACCTATCAATAATCATTTGAACGAAAATGGCTGAGGACAAGGAAAAAACAACTCCGGAAGCGGAAGGTGCCAGCGCCCCCCTGAATTTCCTGGAGAACATCATAGAGGAGGATGTGGCAAACGGCAAGAACGGTTCGCATGTGCGCACCCGTTTCCCGCCGGAACCCAACGGATACCTGCATATCGGCCATGCGAAAAGCATCTGCCTGAACTTTGGGTTGGGTAAAAAGTTCGCTTCGCCGGTAAACCTGCGCTTCGACGATACCAATCCCGCCAAAGAAGAACAGGAATACGTCGATTCCATCAAACACGACGTGGAATGGTTGGGCTTCCATTGGGACGGGGCCGTGCGCTATACTTCCGATTATTTCGACCAGCTCTATCAGTGGGCGGTGGAAATGATCGGGAAAGGCAAAGCGTACGTCGATAAACAGACCGGCGAACAGATAGCCGCCCAGAAAGGCGAGCCGACCGAACCCGGGCAGGAAAGCCCTTACCGCAATACGCCGGTAGAAGAAAACCTGGCGGAATTTGAAAAGATGCGCCGCGGCGAGTATGCCGATGGAGAGGCCGTCTTGCGCGCCAAGATAGATATGTCCTCGCCCAATATGCATATGCGCGACCCGATCATGTACCGGATTATTCATAAATCCCACGACCGTACCGGCGATAAATGGTGCATCTACCCGATGTACGACTATGCCCACGGACAGTCCGACTACATAGAAGGGATCACCCATTCCATCTGTACGCTGGAATTCGAGGTACACCGCCCGCTGTACGAGTGGCTGCTCGACCAGGTATATACCCCGGGCGATATCCGGCCGCGCCAGTACGAGTTTGCCCGGCTGAACCTGTCCTATACGGTTATGAGCAAACGGAAGCTGCTCGAACTGGTCAAAGGCGGTTATGTCAACGGCTGGGACGATCCGCGCATGCCGACCGTATCGGCTCTGCGCCGCCGCGGATACACCCCGGAATCCATCCGTAAGTTCTGCGAAACGATAGGGGTGGCCCGCCGCGAAAACGTGATCGACGTGGCGCTGCTGGAATTCTCGATCCGAGAACACCTGAACCGTATCGCTCCCCGTATCATGGCAGTACTCGACCCGGTGAAAGTGGTGATAGACAACTACCCGGAGGGCAAGACCGAAATGCTTCGCACGGAGAACAATCCGGAAGACCCGGAAGCAGGATCCCGGGAAGTACCCTTCTCGCGTGAACTGTATATCGAGCGTGAGGATTTCAAAGAGGAAGCACCCAACAAGTTCTTCCGCCTGAAACTCGGCGGGGAAGTACGCCTGAAGAGCGCTTATATCATCAAGGCGGAAAGCGTAGTGAAGGATGCCGATGGAAATGTCACCGAGATACATTGCACCTACGATCCGGAAAGCCTGTCGGGCACCGGTTCCGAATCCTCGATGCGCAAGGTGAAAGGCACCCTGCACTGGGTATCGGTTCCTACGGCAGTCGAGGCCGAAGTGCGCCTGTACGATCGGCTGTTCAACGACGAGATGCCGGACGGCCACAAAGATCGTGACTTCAAGGAGTTCCTCAATCCGGATTCGCTGAAAGTGCTCGCCGGCTGCAAACTGGAACCATCGGCTGCCCGTTTTAAAGTGGGCGACCGGATGCAGTTCCACCGCTTGGGCTATTTCTGCGTGGACTCCGATTCTACGCCGGGGCATTTGGTGTTCAACCGGACGGTAGGGTTAAAAGACTCGTGGGCCAAAGAGGTCAAAAAACAGTCCTGACGATAGATAAATAATATCTGATAGAGCCGTAACAAACGGCAAATCCCCTTCGTATTCGTTTTGCGAGGGGGATTTTTGGTTGGGGCTCCTTCCTTCCGGAAAAAGGGGAGGGCGGCTATCCGGGGTTGGAAGCTAACTGTTTGAAATTTTGCTTCATCATAGCCGGGACTATTGTGCGGTGGAATGGTTTGATCACGAAAAAGTAACATCTTCCCAGTCGGTTGTTGAGTTTGACGGCGGTGGTGACCGTTATCCTTTTTTCACCCGGGCCGCTTTGTTCCAAAAACAGGGATATCCTCGCGTCCAGGTGCTTGTCGTCCTCCCCCAGGAGCATTTCCCGGTCCGTGCGGCCGAATATCTTGAACATTCCGGATTGGGAGCCCGGTTCCCATTTATTTTCATCGTCGTCTTTCTTTTCGATCGTAGCGGGCGTTTTCAGCCCGAATACCGATACGATCCGGTTCCGCAGGACAAACAACCGGTCGACCCATTTCGGTCCCGGTTTTTTGAAGGCTTCCGCTACGTCGAGGATACCGACCTTATCTTCCGGGTCGGCGATCACATAGTCAAAACTATCCACATAATCGTAGGCCGTACCGTCCGAGTGGAGCAGCGATTCTTTTCTGATCTTCGTTTTCATAATTTTTTTGTTGTTTTCCAGGGTTTGAACACAGAAATAACGACCACTCCCAGCAGAAGCGCCAATTGGATGGAACCCCACAGGATGGTCTGCGATACGTTATGGAAGAATACGGTATTGTCCGGCGCATAATCGGGAATATCCTGTGCCGGATAGACATTCCCGTCCACCCAAGGGCCCATCAGGAACGTTCCCAAAAGGATCATCGCCACGGTAAGCACCCATTTCACGGAGAGCCACCGGTGTTTGAAAAATCCCCAGTGAGTCCAGATGCCGTAGACCAGGCCAGTAAAGAGACATCCCATTGCCCCGGGAATGATCAGCCAGTCGTCCACCAACATCAGGGACAGCGAGCGCATGTACATCTCGTAGCTTTCCTGCGGGGCGGTGGTCAGCAGCAGCAAGGTCATGGACAACGCCCCGCCGATCCACATAAAGGCAAATAACAAATGGATTGTTTTCAGGATTTTGATCCCGTTCCCTTTTAGTTTTTTCATGGTTGTAAGGTCTTTAGACAAAGATATAAAAAGGGGAGAGGCAAAACCAGAACCTGGTCGGGTATTTATCCGGGCCACCTGCTATATTATCCAAAAGTATGAAATAAAAAACGGCAATGGAACACATTGCCGTATAAGGTATTCAGATAAAGATTTTTATCAGAGGATACTGTGCCGTATCATAAAGCGGAACAGGTTGGAGAAGGCATCCGGACCGGGGCGGTAGCTCCGCTGGCGGCGGTATTCGAATATCACGTCGATCCGTTTGACGGGGGAGACAGTAAATCCGGCGCCCAGGTCGAGCCCGTTTCGGAAATAATTGGCCTGTGAGGAGGTCAGAAAATTATACGTCTCCGCAAAGACCGACAAGGAAAGTTTTTTTTCCGTCCAGAACGGCAGGTCGTACGTCAGCTTCGGGGACCAGCGCAGGCGCAGGCCGAACGTATGGTCGGGATCGCGGGAAGTTTTTGCGAATATCTCTTCCATCCGGACGTTAAGTCCCAGGTAAAATCCGGCCAAGGACGGTGTGCGGGTAGCCAGGTTCTGGTAAATGGACCATTCGTGTTTATTGACGGTGAAATCGCTCCACGAAGCGTAATAGGACAGCGCTCCGGCCACCGACAGGTATTTATTGACCCCATAAGTGGCGGTAGGGCGGAAATAAGCGGTATGGGATCCGCTGAAGTCCACGCTCCGGTAGCTTATTTCCGGGGTCAGGCGCCAACGGCCGACCTGGAAATCCGGGTAGTATTCTATCCAAAGGGCTTCTTTGGACTGGGCGTAGGTTGAAAGGCCCGCAAAAGCGAACAGAGCGGACATAATAAGTCTTTTGATAGTCATAACAACTGGATTGGATTGGTTACTTAATGTTTGAACATGTACGGGAATACCTTGGCTACGTCGTCCAGGTAAAGCATCCGGCAGTTGGAATAGATGAATCCCCAGCCGTATCCCGTAAATTGCACGATGGAGGCGGCCACCGACAGGGCGCCTACCTTAAAACTTTTATTCAGGTACCAGGCGGAAAAGAAAATCACCACCAGGTACAGCAGCAAGGGTGCGAGCAGTACCGGGGCGAATATTCCCGCCAGGACGGACACGATCATGAATATGAGGAAAAAAGACGGGAACATATAAGTGAGGCGCGCCGTACCCGGGAACATCCGGTTGAGGATAGGGCGGGCCATCCCGAAGGCCATCGTCTGGTGAAAAAACTGTTTCAGGGTGTCCCGGCGTTTGTGGTACACGAAAAATTCGGGATACCAGGCCGTCTTCAGGTCGTTGCTCCACAACCGCTGGGTGTATTCGATGTCCTCGCCGACACGCTGGCGGGCGAAACCCCCGGCCCGTTTGAAGGCTGCGGCAGAGACTACCATATTGTAGCTGCGCAGCTGGTGTTTCCCGCTGACATTGGTCTTGGAACTGCCCCGCAGGCCACCCGTGGTAAAGAACGACGTCATGGCATAGTTGATCGCTTTCTGTACGTCCGTAAAGGATTCGTGGGCGCAGTCCGGGCCGGCGAAAGCATCCGGGACATACGTCCGGGAAAGGATTTTCCCGAGTGTTTTGAAATAATCGGGGGAAAGCAGCACGTCCGAGTCGAGGATCACGAAATATTCCCCTTTGGCGCGCTCCATCCCGTAATTCCGGGAATCGCCCGGGCCGGAATTCTCTTTGGCGAAATATTTCACCGGAAGGGTTTCCGCCCATTTACAGCATATGTCTTCGGAAGTGACGGCCGATCCGTCTTCTATGATGAGTATCTCGTAGGGTAGATCATGCTCCGCCTGGGCGGCAATGCTCCCCAAAAGCGCATCCGTTTCGTCGGGACGGTTGTAAACGGGAACTATGACAGATATTTTCTTCGGTTCGTCCATTGTCAATTCTGTTTTCGTAAGGATTCGAGCACGCGGTCCGTACCGGGAACCTTTCCAGTGATACGGAACATTCCCCCCCGTATCTCGTAGGGGTAGTCTACATTGTCGGTGTAAAGCGCCCCTGTGCCTAAACCCTGAGGAATGGCAGGGTTGCAAAGATATGAAAAACGGGCGATAGCATCCAATCCCACGTTCGATTCGAGCGCGGATGTCAGCCAAAATCCTGCTCCGGAGGTTTCGGCAAGGTCTATCCACTCCCGACAGGACGCCATGCCTCCCACCAGCGAGGGTTTCAGGACAATATACCGGGGTTTTATTTCTTTCATCAGGCGGCATTTTTCTTCCGGGATATTCACCCCGATCAGTTCTTCGTCCAATGCGATAGGCAAGGGGGTATTTCGGCATAAAAGCGCCATTTGCGCCCATTGTCCGGCCCGGATAGGCTGCTCTATGGAATGCAGGCGGAAGTCCGACAACCGTTTTAGCTTTTCGGGCGCATCATCAGGTGAAAAGGCTCCGTTGGCATCCACCCGGATCTCGATATCGTTTTCATTGTACCGCTCCCGGATGCGGCGCAGCAGCGTCAGTTCTTCTTCGAAGTCGATCGCTCCTATCTTTATCTTGATGCAGCGGTATCCGGCCTCGATCTTTTCTTCCAACCGGCGCGCCATACGCTCGAAATCCCCCATCCAGACAAGTCCGTTCACCGGGATGGATGCCTGCCCCCGGGTGAAAGGGGATTCTAGGAATTCCTTTCCTTCTTCCTGGGCTGCAAGTGTCCCTAAAGCGCATTCGAGCCCGAAACGGATGGAGGGGTAATCGGCCAGGGAAGCGGGGTCGACCGATTCGCTCCCGTTTATCATGCGGCATACCTCGTCCAATTTTTCTTCGTAGCCGGATACGTCGTCGCATGAGAGCCCCCGGAACATCGCGCATTCACCTAAGGCAGATACATCTCCCCGGGAAAGCAGCAGGAACCAGGTGTCCTTCTCCCGGAGCACTCCGCGTGAGGTGCCGGCGGGTTCCCTGAAATGCAATGTATACCGGAAATACCGGGCTTTCGTATTTTCCATATCCTTCGTACTAAATATAAATATAGGGAAAGCTGAGAGCAATGAAAGCTTACTTTTGAATTGCCGAAGCGCATCCTATATTCTACAAATGTATGAAAATTCCGTTAGGCCGAACCGTTGTTTTTATGTTCTAAAAGTCATTTAACGAGAGGGAGTACGCCCACGTGTCGGATTATTTATTTACCTTTGCCCAGCCGTTCCCCAAAAGGGAAAGACCCAAAAAATTAACCTGAAAACTGTCGGCAAAAGCATGGCAAAGAGAATCTTAAGTGTTGTCCTGTGTATCCTGTGCGCGAGTGCGCAAGCAGAAAATATCGCCGCTTTACAGGCGGCGGACGAAGAAAAAAAGGATACCGTTGCCGCTGCCGATACCACGCAGAAAAAGACCCTGTGGCGTAAATTCATCGATTACTTCGCCGACGCCAACAAGGACAAACCGTATAAAAAATTCGATTTCAGCATTATAGGAGGGCCGAACTACTCGGAGGATACCAAATTCGGTATCGGCCTGGTAGCCGCCGGACTGTACCGGATGGATCCGGCCGACAGCCTGCTGGCCCCTTCCGACGTATCCATTTACGGGAACATATCCACTTCCGGCTTTTACCTGATCGGCGTCCGGGGGATTAACCTCTGGCCGCAGGATAAATACCGACTGTCGTACAACCTGAATTTTTACTCCTTCCCCGGTACGTTCTGGGGTATCGGTTATGAAAACGGAAACAACGACGACAACGAAAGCAAATTTACCCGCCAGCAATACAGTGCAAACGTCAATTTCCTGATCCGTACCGCGCGCAACCTGTACATTGGCCCATTGGCCGGTTATACCTATGCGGAAGGAAAGAAATTCGACAGGATCGATCTGTTGGACGGTCAGGACAGGGTAACACAGAGTGTCGGTCTCGGTTTTTCCGTCGTATACGACTCTCGGGACGTGAATACCGCTCCGGCCAAAGGGTTTTACGTCAAAGGGGAACAGCGGTTTTACCCGGCTTTCCTGGGCAATAAGTACGCTTTTTCCCGGACGGATATCATCTTCGATTATTACAAGAAAGTATGGAAAGGAGGCGTATTGGGGTTCGACTTCCATTCGCAGAGCAACTACGGTAGGGTTCCCTGGACGATGATGGCCAGCCTGGGCGGTTCATACCGGATGCGCGGCTATTACGACGGCCGTTACCGCGACAATAATATCGTCGAAGGGCAGGTGGAGCTCCGCCAGCGGGTATGGCGGCGTAACAGTCTCGCCTTTTGGGCGGGAGCCGGGAACGTATTCAAGGATTTCGGGAGTTTCCAATGGTCGCAGACCCTTCCCAATTTCGGGATAGGATACCGCTGGGAATTCAAAAAACGCGTGAACATCCGCCTGGACCTCGGTTTCGGCCGCAATGGCAGCGGATTTATATTCAATATAAATGAAGCTTTTTAAGAACGTCAATAGCTGGTTCAAGGATCAGAAACACCTATACTGGTTTTTCGTCGCGATCCTGATGGTTCCCAACGTATTCCTTTTCTTTACGGAGGATATAAGCCTGTGGGGCCGGATCCCGTTCCTGTTGCTCCCGTTGGCGTTTTACATGGCGCTTATGACCCTGTGCCGCCGGCCGGGCGCTTCGGCGTGGATATTGGTATGGCTCTACGTACTGGGCGCGTTCCAATTGGTGCTTCTGTATTTATTCGGGCGCTCCATTATCGCTTCGGATATGTTCCTCAATCTCTTTACCACCAATTCCGGTGAAGTGGGGGAATTGCTAGGCAAACTGATGCCGGCCATTCTGGGCGTCTGCGTACTTTATATCCCGACCCTGGCGATAGGGGTGCGTTCGATCCGGTTGAAAGAAAACCTGTCCCGGAAATTCCGCCTGTCCAAACTGACAATTGCAGGTATAATCGCCGTAATTTCTATCCCTCTTTGCCTGGTCGGGCGGGTGAAGATCATGGATGACGTGTTCCCGGCCAACATATTCTACAACATGGGGTTTGCTGCCCACAGCTGGTCGAAGAGCGAAAGCTATCACGAATCCTCCCGCGACTTCCGTTTCGGCGCGGCCGCCACCCATCCGGACTCCCTGCGCGAAATATACGTGATGGTGATCGGGGAAACGGCCCGCGCAGCCAATTTCGGCCTGTACGGGTACGAACGCAATACCACCCCTGAGCTGGAAAAAATACCGGGCCTTATCGCATTCCCGGACGCGCTCACCCAGTCTAACACCACCCACAAGAGCGTGCCGATGATCCTCTCGATGGCCTCGGCGGAAGATTATTCTAAAGTCTATACGACCAAAGGTATCCTGGCGGCTTTCAAGGAAGCCGGTTTCCGGACGGTGTTCATGTCCAACCAGCTGCCCAACCGTTCGTTCATCGATTATTTTGCCCATCAAGGGGACGAATACAGGAATTTCGTGTCGGGCGACAAAGCGGCCTTCGATAAAGTATTGGCCGACAGCCTGAAAACCGTCATCGAAAAAGGCGGCCCGAAGCTCCTGGTGGTGATGCACACCCATGGTTCGCACTTCAATTACAACGAACGTTATCCCGCCTCGGGTTCGTACTACAAGCCGGACAACGTAAAAGTAGTGACCGTCCGCGAACGGGAAAAACTGATCAACGCCTACGATAACTCCATCCGTTATACCGACGAATTCCTGGCGGATGTGATAAAGACCGTCGCTTTATTCGGCGTGCCGTCGGCCGTATTTTACTGTGCCGACCACGGGGAAGATTTGCTGGACGATTCGCGCCGGCGGTTCCTGCACGCCTCCCCGATACCGACTTATTACCAGGTACATATCCCGTACTTGTGGTGGTTTTCCCCGCAATACGAGCAGCAGTGGCCTGCCGAGGTAGCCGCCGTACAGGACAACAAAAACCTTCCGGTAAGCACCAAGAACGTATTTTACACATTCCTCGACATCGCGGGCATCGACACCCCGTATGCCAACGATTCACTGGCTCTTTCCAGCCCGCTTTTCGCACCTCGGAAACGGCATTACCTGAACGACCACAACCTGCCCGAGGCCTTGGACAGCCTTTCACTGAAGAAACAGGATCTCGAAATGATCCGCAAATACAACATCTCTTACCCCTAAACTATCAGGCGTATTTATTTTCCGCATTTCCCTGCGATTTTTCCGGCGGGGAAGGGGTATCGTGTCCCGGGAATGGTTATTTTTACGGGACTGTATCATTATTAACCGTTCTCAATTTCAATTATCATGGCAATATCCAGAATGATCCTCAACGAGACTTCGTATTTCGGGGCCGGCGCCGTCGGCATGATCCCGGAGGAAGTCAAAACCCGGGGGCTGAAAAAGGCCCTTATCGTCACCGACAAAGACCTTGTGAAATTCAAAGTCGTAGACCGGGTGACCGGCATCCTGTCTGAAGCAGGACTCCCCTATGAAATATTCGACCACGTCCAGCCCAACCCGACCATCGGCAACGTAAAACAGGCGATCGGGGCTTTCCGTAAGAGCGGTGCCGACTACCTGATCGCCATCGGCGGCGGTTCGTCCATCGATACGGCCAAGGCAGTAGGCATTATCGTGGCCAATCCCGAACACGAAGACGTACGTTCCCTCGAAGGGGCGGTAGCGACCCGCAACAAAGCATTGCCTATCATCGCCATCCCCACTACGGCCGGCACGGCGGCGGAAGTGACGATCAATTACGTGATCACCGACGAAGAGCGCAAACGCAAGTTCGTCTGTGTAGATCCGCATGACATTCCGGTAGTGGCCATCGTCGATTCGGGGATGATGTCCTCGATGCCCAAGGGCCTGACAGCGGCCACCGGTATGGATGCCCTGACGCATGCCATCGAAGGATATATTACCAAAGCTGCCTGGGAACTCACCGATATGGTACACCTGAAGGCCATCGAACTGATCGGCCAGCATCTGCGCGGGGCGGTGGACAATACTCCCGAAGGGCGTGAAGGGATGGCCTTGGGTCAATATATAGCCGGTATGGGCTTTTCGAACGTAGGGCTGGGCATCGTCCATTCGATGGCGCACCCGTTGGGTGCTTTTTACGGAACGCCCCATGGCATCGCCAATGCGGTGCTTCTTCCCTATGTGATGGAATACAACGCCCCGGCTACGGGGGAAAAATACCGGGCCATCGCCAAAGCAATAGGCGTGGAGGGCACTGCAAAAATGTCGCAGGCCGAATACCGCAAGGCAGCCATCGATGCCGTGAAGAAATTGTCCTCCGATGTGAAGATACCCCTGCATCTGCGGGAGATAGGGGTGAAAGAGGAAGACCTTCCGGCCCTTTCCGAGTCGGCTTTCGCGGACGTATGCACCGGGGGCAACCCGAGGGATACATCGGTGGAAGAGATACTTTCCATCTATCGGACTGCATTCTAAAAAGTTAAATTTTTCGTCACTAAAGGCTCTATGGATATTCATAGGGCCTTTTTTATATTCGCACAAATATTTTTCCAGTTAAAACTAACACGAGTGTTAGTTTTTGTTTATACATTTGCGGCAAACAAATATCGCCGTGAAAAAAGGAGAAAATACAGCCAGACTGATTATCGAAGCCGCCGAGGAGGAGTTCCTCGAAAAAGGCTATGCCCAGAGCAAAACGACGGACATCGCCCGCAAGGCCGGGGTGACGCATGCGATGCTGCATTATTATTTCGGGACGAAGGAAAAACTGTTCAACAAGGTTTTTGAATCCAAAGTACATATGATGGCCGAGTCCCTGCTCCCGATCGTAGACCGGGACATCCCGTTTGCCGAAAAGATCAAAATAGCGGTGGAGACCCACTTCGATTTTATAGCGGCCAATCCCCGGCTCCCGTACTTTATTTTCACCGAAATGGAAGCCAGTGCCGAACGCAGGGAGATTTGCAAAAGGGCATTCCTGCCTTCGTTCCGGGCTATCGCCGAAAAATTGGCCCGGGCTATCGAGCTGGAGGTAAAAGCCGGCCATATAGCACCTATCCACCCTCTGGACTTGATACAGGACGTGATAGCGCTCAATCTGCTCCCTTTCGTATCCCACGCCATGGTGAAATTCATGAACGATACGCTGAACGGGGGAGAGAACTTCTTAGCCCGCAGGAAAGCCGAAAATGTAGAGGTGATCCTGCGCCGGATCCAAAAGTGATATTTTTTTATCCGAATACTAACACATGAGTTAAACAATAATGTCAATATTATGAAAAACAAACCGATATTCCCAATTTTGGCCTTTATCCTGGCCGTATTGCCCCTAAAAGGCGCATACGGGCAGTTGACGGTAGAGCAGTGCCAGGATATGGCCCGGGAAAATTACCCGCTGGTGCGGCAGTACGACTTGGTGGAACGCACGACGCGTTACAGTCTGGCCAATGCGTCCAAAGGTTACCTGCCGCAGGTAAGCCTGTCCGGGAAAGCCAGCTACCAGTCCGATGTCACGCAAATCCCGATTGAAATACCGGGCGTGGATATCGGCGCCCGCAAAGACCAATACCAAGTCATGGCGGAAATCGACCAGACGATTTGGGACGGGGGCAATATCCGTTCGCAGCGAAAGCTGACCAAGGCGCAGGCCGAAGTAGACGCCGTCCAGACGGACGTAGACCTTTACGCGATCCGCGACCGTGTGAACCAACTCTTTTTCGGCATCCTGCTATTGGATGAAAAATTGAAGCAGAACAGCTTCCTGCAACGGGAGCTGGGACGGAACTACACGCAGGTAGAGACTTATATTGCCAACGGGATCGCCAACCAAGCCGATCTAGACGCAGTAAAAGTGGAACAATTAAGTGCCATACAGGCACAGAAAGAGTTGACGGCTTCCCGGGAAGCTTACCTGCGGATGCTTTCGGCGTTCATCGGCCGGGAAATTGGGGAAGGGGATACCCTGATCCGTCCGCAGATGCCCGACATATCGGCGGCTACCGCTATAGACCGGCCGGAGCTGAACCTTTTCACGGCATTGGAAAAGCAACTGGATGCCCGAAAGGCGAGCGTAAATGCCCGGAACCTGCCCAAGATCGGCGCATTCGTGCAGGGGGCCTACGCCAATCCGGGGCTCAACTTCCTCAAGGACGAATTCTCGGCCTACTATATCGCCGGGGTGCGCCTGAAATGGGACTTCGTAGGGCTTTATACCCGGCGGAACGACATGCGGCTAATCGAACTCCAGCGCGGCCAGGTGGACGTACAGCGGGAAACGTTCCTTTTCAACACCCATCTGACGGCTACCGAGCAGACGCAGGAGATCGAAAAATACCGTAAGCTGCTCGAGGACGACGACCGTATCGTCGAACTGAGGGGCAATATTTGCCGTTCGGCCATAGCCAAAGTGGCCGAAGGGACGATGTCGGTCATCGAAATGCTCCGTCAGGTCACGGCGCAGGATATGGCCCGGCAAGACCGCGCCGCGCATCAGGTACAGCTGCTGCTGTCCGCTTACCAGTACAAGAATACCATCAACGAATAAAAACGATACCATGAGAACAAACGGAAAATATTTACTCGCAGCGGGGCTCCTTCCCCTGTTGTGCGCCTGCGGAAAAGGCAACGGATTCGATGCCACAGGGACTTTCGAGGCCACCGAGGTGATCGTCTCGGCGGAAGTGAACGGCCGCATTATGCAGTACGATGTGGATGAAGGTTCGCTGCTGAAAGCCGGACAGCAGGTAGGCTATATCGATACGACCCAGCTTTACCTGCAGAAAATGCAACTGACGGCCAACGCCCGGTCGGTACGCAGCCGGGCACAGGACGTATCCAAACAGATCGCGTCGACCCGGGAAGAGATCGCCAAAGCGCAGTTTGAAAAGCGCCGGAACGAGAAACTGCTGGCCAGCAACGCCTCCACCCAGAAACAGATAGACGACCTCGATTCGCAGATCGCGGTGCTGGAAAAAAAACTCGCCGCCCAGATATCTTCCCTGCAGAACAGCAACACCAGTATCACGGAAGAAAGCTCGGCCCTCGAAATACAGGTGGCCGCCATCGAAGATATGATCTGTAAAAGCCTCCTGTCCAGCCCAATAGACGGCACCGTACTGGCTAATTACGCACAGGCGGGCGAACTGGCCGCCCCGGGGAAAGCCCTTTTCAAAGTGGCCGATACGGGCAATATGTACCTGCGGGCCTATATTACGTCCTCGCAGCTGGCCGATGTCAAAATAGGCCAAAAAGTAAAAGTGTTCTCCGACTATGGGGACGATATCCGCAAAGAGTACATCGGTACGGTGAAATGGATCGCAGACAAAGCCGAATTCACCCCCAAGACCATCCAGACCAAGGACGAACGCGCCGATCTGGTCTATGCCGTCAAAATAGCCGTGCCGAACGACGGATACATCAAGATAGGGATGTACGGCGAAGTCAAACTCTCGGAATAAAACACCATCAAATGAAATACGCGGTCACGGCCCAGGGCCTCGAAAAGAATTACGGCGCGGTTTCCGCCTTGAAAGGCGTAAGCCTGGAAGTGCCCGAAGGCGAATTGTTCGGCCTGGTAGGGCCTGACGGGGCCGGGAAGACTACGCTACTGCGCATCCTGACCACCCTGCTGCTGCCCGACAAAGGAACTGCGACGGTGGACGGGCTGGACGTGATGAAAGACTACCGGCAGATACGCGCCCGGATCGGGTACATGCCGGGACGTTTTTCCCTCTATCAAGACCTGAGCGTCGAGGAGAACCTCACGTTCTTCGCCACCCTTTTCGGTACGACCGTACAGGCCAACTACGATTTCATCAAAGACATCTACCAGCAGATAGAGCCGTTCAAAACACGCCGGGCCGGAAAACTCTCCGGGGGCATGAAGCAGAAACTAGCCTTGTGCTGCGCCCTGATACACCGGCCCTCGGTACTGTTTTTGGACGAACCCTCCACAGGAGTCGACCCGATATCCCGGAAAGAATTGTGGGAAATGCTCCGCAAACTGAAATCGCAGGGGATCGCCGTACTCGTTTCGACCCCCTATATGGACGAAGCAGCGCTTTGCGACCGGATAGCCCTCATGCGGGAAGGGCGTTTCCTGCTCACCGACACGCCACAGGGAATCATCGATTCTTTCGACCAAACCTTATGGGCCGTATCGGGCGATAACATGTTCGGATTACTCCGATTACTGCGGGCATATCCGGGTATAGGAAGCTGTTTTTCCTTCGGGGATTCGCTCCACATTACGGTCGAAGACCGGTCGCTCACCGAAAAAGGGCTGGCCGCTCACCTGGCCTCGCAGGGGCACGGAGGAGTGACTGTAAAACCGGTACGCGCTACCATAGAGGATTGCTACATGAAACTTTCACAGAACGATACGTTATGAACGGGGAACTATCCATACGCGCGGAAAACCTGACCAAACGCTTCGGCTCGTTCACGGCCGTAGACCATATATCCTTCGAAGTGTACAAGGGGGAGATATTCGGTTTCCTCGGGGCCAACGGGGCCGGCAAGACTACGGCCATGCGGATGCTCACGGGACTTTCCCGGCCTACGTCCGGGAAAGGCACGGTCGCCGGGTTCGATATCGATACGCAGGCCGAACAGATCAAGCGGAATATCGGCTATATGAGCCAGAAATTCTCGCTCTACGAGGATTTAAAAGTATGGGAAAACATCCGCCTGTTCGGTGGGATATATGGGCTCAGCGGGGCTGAAATAGCCTCCCGGACGGACGAAACGCTCGCTACCCTGGGCTTTTCGGACCAGCGGAATGCCATGGTACGCGATTTGCCCCTGGGCTGGAAACAGAAGCTGGCTTTTTCCGTGGCCGTGTTCCACCGGCCGGCCATCGTTTTCCTGGACGAACCTACGGGGGGCGTAGACCCGGCTACGCGGCGGCAATTCTGGGAATTGATATACCGGGCGGCCGACAGCGGGATCACGGTCTTCGTGACCACCCATTATATGGACGAAGCGGAATACTGCAACCGGGTGTCCATCATGGTGGACGGACGAATAGAAGCCCTCGACACCCCTAAAAACCTGAAAAAAGACTTCGCAGAGGATACGATGGACGGTGTTTTCAGCCGCATTGCCCGCCGTGCAACCCGAAAATCGGATTAGATCATGAAACAATTCCTATCGCTGGTACACAAGGAGTTCCTGCATATATTGCGGGACGTGCGCACTATGCTCATCGTAATAGGCATCCCGGTGGTACAGATCGTCCTTTTCGGCTTTGCCATCTCCACCGAGGTAAAAGGCGTCCGGGTGGCGGTGCTCGACCCGTCGAAAGACGTTTCCACCCTGCGTATCGCCCAGCGCATCGATGCAAGCGAATATTTCGGAGTTACCCAGCATATCGGCAGTTACTCCGAGGTGGACAGCTTGTTCCGCCGGGGAAAAACGGATCTGGTGATAGCTTTCGAGAATAACTTTGAAGACAATATGCTGCGTCCGGGCGGGGCCAAGGTGCAACTGATCACCGACGGAACAGACCCGAACTACGCCACGATGCTCACCGGATATGCCTCGAACATTCTTTCCGACTACGGCCGGGAGTTGTCCGGGCAGGCTGGCGCATCGTACCAGATAACCCCGAACATCCAGCTGCTGTACAACCCTCAGATGAAAAGCGCGTACAATTTCGTGCCAGGGGTGATCGGGATGATCCTGCTAATCATCTGCGCGATGATGACCTCGGTATCCATCGTACGGGAGAAAGAGACCGGTACGATGGAGGTGCTGCTTGTTTCGCCGGTAAAACCCATTTATATCATCCTGGCCAAAGAAGTGCCTTACCTGGCTATTTCATGTATCAACCTGATAACCATCCTGCTGCTCTCGGTATTCGTGCTGGGGGTGCCGGTGGCGGGGAATCTGGGACTGCTCACGGTGCTGTTCGTGGTGTATATCCTGGTGGCCCTCTCGTTGGGGTTGTTGATATCGACGGTCACCAGCACCCAGCTGGCGGCCATGCTGGCCTCGGGCATGACGATGATGATGCCGGTGATCCTGCTTTCGGGCATGATATACCCGGTGGAAAGCATGCCGGCCATCCTGCAAGGCATTTCGACTATTATCCCCGCCCGGTGGTTCATCTCCGGGGTGAAGAAAGTGATGATAGAAGGCCTCGACATCCGATTTATCGTATGGGAGATGGGAATACTGGTCTCCATGGCATTGCTGCTGACCGTTGTTAGCCTCAAAAAATTCAAAGACCGCCTGTAAAATGACACTGAGATACCTGATAGAAAAAGAGTTCAAGCAACTCGTACGCAATGCTTTCCTGCCGCGTATGCTGGTCGTGTTCCCTATCATGATGATGCTGGTGCTGCCTTGGGCGGCTTCGATGGAGGTGAAGAATATCCGCCTGGCGGTAGTGGACGACGATCATAGCCCGTATTCTTTACGCCTGCTGGACAAAGCGGCCGCTTCGGACTATTTTATTCTTGAAATGGCTTCCGGGACTTTTTCGCAGGCGCTGGAAGGAATCGAAAAGGGCGATGTGGACGTCATCCTGCGGATACCCCGGGGATTCGAACGCGACCTGATCAAAGAAAAACAATCCCGGGTATTGATCTCCTCCAATGCGGTCAACGGCTCGAAGGGACTTTTGGCCTCCTCGTACCTGAGCAGTATTGTGGCGGACTTCGCCGCGGAAGCGCGCGCCGAAATAGCCGTCACAGGCGGGCAGGAGCCTTACATCGTCCAATCGTCCGAAAGCCTGTTCAATCCTCACTTGGATTACAAAGCTTTCATGATACCGGCCCTGATGGTAATGCTCCTGACGATCCTCTGCGGGTTCCTCCCGGCGCTGAACATCGTAGGCGAGAAAGAAAAGGGGACGATAGAGCAAATAAACGTATCCCCGGTAGGGAAATTTACGTTCATCCTGGCGAAACTCATCCCGTATTGGGTGGTGGGGCTGCTCATATTGAGCATATGTTTTATCATTGCCGCCGCGGTGTACGGGATCGTTCCCCGGGGTCATCTGTACGCGATATATTTCTGCGCATGCCTGTTTATCCTGGTGATATCGGGGTTGGGGCTGGTGGTGAGCAACTATTCGTCGACCATGCAGCAAGCGATGTTCGTGATGTACTTTTTCATCATGGTGCTGGTAATGATGAGCGGGCTTTTCACTTCGGTACGCAGTATGCCCGAGTGGGCGCAGGTGATAGCGGCGTGCAACCCGTTGAAATACTTCATCGAAGCGATGCGTATGGTCTATCTGAAAGGAAGCGGTTTGTCCGACCTATGGCCGCAGATACTGGCCCTTTCGGGCTTTGCCGTCGTACTCAACGGCTGGGCCGTACGCAGTTACCGGAAAAAGTCCTGAAAATTGTTTGCCGCAGGGGTGTCCAGTGAAATAGAAAAAAGCTTATCTTTGAGAAGACTAAACCAATTTAATCTTTAAAAGCTATGAAAAAAATCCTTGTAATGGCAAGTGCATGCCTGCTGTTTTCCGCTTGCGGGAGTTCCGATTCCGGAAAAGCGCCCGAATCTACAAAGACAAACATTGTGGATGCCCACAACGCCGCCAATTCGCTCGATTATCTGGGTACGTACGTAGGGACGTTCCCGGCTGCCGACGGCCCCGGTATCGCTACGACGCTGACCCTGAAAGCCGATTCGACGTTCACTCTCCGTTCGGTGTATATCGATCGTGACAGTGCGTTCGACGATAAAGGCTCCTACTCGCTGGAAGGGAACCTGCTTACCCTTAAAACCCAGGACGGGGAACCCCAGTACTACAAAGTGGAAGAAAACCGCCTGCGCCGTCTCGATATGGACAAGCAGGAAATCACAGGCGTTTTGGCCGACAATTATATCCTGACCAAAGAATAAAGCAGGATAACAGACAAAAATAAAAAGACCGGAAGAATTTCCGGTCTTTTTGTTTCACCTGGCTGTAGCCTTATTTGGGCTCGGCGAACATTTCATCCTTAACCGGATAATCGAACTCGAGGGCATCGATCGTTATCGTAGATATCTCTCGTCCCCCCATCAGGGTTTTCAGTTCGGAAGGGAATTTAAGCTTTCCGGCTGTTTTATAATTTCCGAACAACACTCTTGCGTTCTGTCCGGGAGCGGCTTCGGTTTCGATAAAAGCAGCCAGACCGGTTGCATGATCGAAGTAGATGGTCTGATCTTTGCCGGAAACATCCGCTTTTTTCGATTTGGCGCGCACCACATCGTATTTCTTTCCGTTTTCAGTCACTTGGGGCAGTAGTTCGAAGCCATAACTCCCCTCATCCCATTTCACATTCGACAACAGGTCGACCTGCCCCTGAAACTGTTTGATCTGCTCGGCCGGAAGAGGCTGAACACCCATACCAGGCATGGACATCCATCCTTTTTCCCCGGAAACGACGATGAGTATCTTTTGGCCGTTGGCTTCCATTTCCATACGCATCCGATGGGTAGGGTTGGCCATGACGATCGTATAAGGCATTGTCATTCCCATATTAGAGATCGTCATTTTCATCATCATGTTCGATTTGGAGACATCTACCGCTCCCACGCCCGTCGCTTTGTTGTAGCGCTCGATCACGGATGTGGCACTCTGCGCGGATACCGAGCCGAAAATCCCGACGAGGGCAAACGCAGATACAAGAAAAAGTAATTTTTTCATATTCATTAATTTAAGTGTTTTTATTTATTTCCCCGATGCAAAATCTTATTTCGGTTCGGCAAACATTTCGTCGGTCACAGGATAATCGAGCATAAGTGTATCGATTGTTGCGCCGCCCAGTTCCATTCCGTTTGCCATCATCTTCAACACGGACGGGTAAACACATTCCCCTGCCGTTTTATAATTTCCGAACATGATTCTACCCATTACAGGCGGATTGCCGTCACTGGCCGGGGATTCGATGAATGTAAGAAGACCGGTCGCATTATCAAAATAAAGAGTCTGTTCCTTCTTTTTTGCATCCTCTTTTTGGGCTATGGCCTTTACTGCGTCATATTTTTTTCCATCCTCAGTTCGGGGTTACATCAATTCGAAATCATAA
>CAUHQV010000025.1 GCA_959608625.1 uncultured Flavobacteriales bacterium | reverse complement strand
AGACGCCTGAAAATAATGGGGCTGTTGTGGAAACGAAGGTGGGCGTCGAATTAAATTGGAATTTCGGGAAAAAGAAGCAGTTCCTCCTGGTTCCCTCGTTAAAGTCAGTGCATAACAACCGGAAAAATGGAGATAGTTGGACGAATTACCAAGGTATGGCTGCCGAAGTCTATTTTTCGATGCCGGTGGTGAAGTATCTCCGTTTTTTTGCCGATGCCGAATTGGATCTGAGTGAAACGGCGACCAGCCATACCACTTTCAGTACGGGATTCAACTCGACATATACTATGAAACGGTTCTCTGTGTCCGGAGAATTCAAATACAGTACAGATAGAAGCCTGCATTATGTGGATCGGGAGCGGGATCCTTATTTTAAATATACAGCGGCAGGTGGAGTATATGTGATTGAAAACATCTGGAAATTCACTGCCCAGGTAATGGTTCCTCATTGTTTGAGAGAAAATGCAATTACGGGGATAGATTTACAAGGGATATCGAATTTTTTTATTACAGACCATTTTGGAATAAACTTTACTATGGAATGGTCTGATACGTTTGCAAATGGGCGAAATTTTTTCAGCCCTCAGCTTTCGGCTGTATTCCGTATTTAAAAAGTTTTATAAAAAAACGCCGGGGAAATCCCGGCGTTTTTTGTGGAGAAGATCGGGCTCGAACCGACGACCTCTTGCATGCCATGCAAGCGCTCTAGCCAACTGAGCTACATCCCCATTCAACGGGGCAAATATAAGGCTTTTATTTAAGTTGCAAAAATAATTATACGCTCTCGGAGGTTTTTGAGTCACTTTTTTCTTCATTCTTACTATCCTCCCTTTTCTCCGTATTTCTATTCAGCCGTATCAATAGATAAGCTACCCATAGGGAAATGATTCCCAAAGCTGAAATAAGCAGGAATGCGTCTTCTTTTATTGTTATGAATATCGTGGTAAGAAGTCCGATAATCAGGTAGAATTTTGTGCTTAAGAACATATTTTTCCGATTTTCATCAAAGGTCTATACGTGGATTATCATTTATGATAATTGATAGGCAAAGATAAATAAAAAACTTTGCTGTCAAATACGGACTACAAAAAATGACTGAAGAAGAATTGTTAAAATGTGTGGGGAAGAATATCAAAAGGTATCGCGTGCAGAAGGGAATTCTTCAGCAGGATTTGGCCGCTATGTGCAATATGGAAATACCCAATATGTCCCGGATAGAAAACGGGCGCACCAATCCTACCCTTAAAACATTGTTGAGAATAAGCTCTTCTTTAGGGGTGGAGATAATAGACTTACTGAGGCCCGAGAATAAAGAACCAGATAAATAAAAAAAAGCGCCCGGATTCCGGACGCTTTTTTACTGAGGATTCTTTTCTAGATTTTCAACTGCCTGATATAGGCGAGTTTTTCTTTCCATTGCTCCAATGTTTCCGATTTTCGTTCGATGCTTCGGTTTACTTCACGTACCAACGGATTGTCCGAAGAGTCCGAGGTGAAAAATTCTATGTTGTTCTTCAACTGCTGCACTTCCCGGGTGATCTCGTCTATCTTCCGGCGGATAAAGTCCATTTCGGCATAAAATCTCTGTTTGTTCCCGTCCGCCGCCAATTGATCCACCTTGTCTTTGAAGCGCATCATGGCTACATCGTTCCGGTTCACTTTCAGTTGTTCGAAATACCCGTCCACCAATGTATTGAATTTATCTTCTATGGCTTTGCCCGAATAGGGGGTTTTCCCGATTGCCCGCCATCGGGAAATGAGCGCTTTCAGGGCTTCGATAGATGCTTCCGGGTCCTCGGATATGGTGAAGGCTTCCACCTCTGGCAGGAGCAACTCTTTTTCTTTCAGGTTGGCCTGAGACTGGGCGTCGCCGCTTTTCCGCTGGCCGGCCATATTTTCAAAAAAGAAGTTGCAGGCGGCGCGGAACCTTTTCCACAATTCATCCGATTTTTGGCGGGGAACATGTCCGATTTCTTTCCATTGTTTCTGGAGGGATTTCAGCTCGGAGGACGTAGTACTCCAATCGGTGGAGTCCTTCAATTCTTCCGCCCGCTCGACCAGCGCCAGTTTCTTTTCCAGATTGGATATCTGGTTGCGCTTTAATTCCTTGTAGTAATTATTCTTGGCTTGGTTGAAAGCCCGGTTCACATCTTTGAAACGCTCCCATATCTCGGCGTTCTTGTTTTCCGGGACAGGGCCCAATGCTTTGAATTCGTTTTTCAGGGATTCGACTTCGTTCATTTTCTTCTGCCAGCCATCGTGTGTGAAAGCCCCTTCGGCAGAAATATCCTCGATTTTCTGGCATACGGCCAATTTGGCCTCCATGTTCGTTTTGAGCGTCTCTTTTTGCTCTTTGAGGAACTGGTGCCGGCGTTCGTGGATAGTTCGTGTAGCGGCGCTAAAACGCTCCCATACGCCATCCCGCTGGTCGGCGGCTACCGGGCCTGTTTCCTCTTTCCACAAACGGTGGAGTAGTTGCAGATCTTCGAACGCTTTTTTGATGGAGGGTTCGTTTACCAGTTCTTCCGCACGGGCGATGATTTTATTCTTTTCGGCCAGGTTCCTTTCGAACTCCATATCCCGGAATTCCCGGTTGAGTTTCAGGTAATCGAAAAACCGCTCTACATGGTGCTGGTAAGTCTGCCATACGGCGGACGATTGTTCGCGGGGCACCATGCCGCATTTGCGCCAGCGGGTCTGGATGTTATGAAATTCCCTGATAGAGGCATTTTCTTCTTTCTCGATCAGGTTTTTGAGTTCTTCGATAAGGGCAAGCCGCTCTTCGAGATTGGCTTTTTGCTCTACCGCCATTTGTGCGGCGAAATTTTCCCGTTTTTTCCGGTATTCGTCCCACAGGGTATCGAAATGCTCTTTCGCGTCTGTTAATGCTTTATTTTCTTCGGCCGGGTTCTCGCCCTGCTGACCTTTTTCCTTTTCGGCGTTCAGGATGTTTTCAAATGCTTCCCGGAGGTTGCGTGCCTGTCGGCCGATATGCTGGATAGGTTCCTTGAGCAGTTCGCCGAATTCTTTTACCAGTTCATCGGCGGATAATTTGCTGTAATCTTTGATAGGATGTTCTGGGGCAGCAGGTTTTTCTTCCGCAGGATTCCGGGGTTCGGTCGTTTCTGTCGGCTTATTTTCCGGCAGTTCTTCTTTTTCTTCCTTCGAAGCCTCCTCTGTAGTATCCGCTGTTTTTTCTTCTTCAACGGGTTCCTTTGCCATTGCGGTCGTTTCTTCCGGGGAGGGTGCTTCCTGTGGCCCTTCGGCCTTTTCCGCGGGAAGTTCAGGATTGCCCTGCGGAGTTTCGGCGCCGTGTTCTTCTAAGTCCGGCTGCTGGTTTACGGCCGCATTTTCTATACGGCTCCGATCTTGTCCTTCTGCCTCTTCAGGAAGCAGGTTGTCTTTTTCTTGATTGTCTGAAGTCATTCTGATAAATGATAAAAGGTGATTGAGAAAAACAAATATATGAATTTAAATATACTATCGCCACAATTCCCAGGATTTTTCCGCCTGGAGTTCCAGCATGGTGAGTCCCGAAGATACGGCGGCCCCCCTCTCGCGGCCCTTTTTTAGAAAGAGTGTTTCGGGAGGATTGTACACCAGGTCGAAAAGCAGGTTGCGCTCGTCCAGGGCATGGTAGGGGATATCCGGGCAGGTGTCCACCTGTGGGAACGTACCCAGAGGCGTAGCGTTGACAATCAGCGGGCAGCTTTTCACGTGTATGTCCGTGAGTTCTCCGTAGGAGAGATAGCGGCCTTCCCGCTTTTGCCGGGAGACGAAGAAATACTCGATGCCCAAAGCTTTCAGCACATAGGCGACCGCATCGGATGCTCCCCCCGTACCCAGTATCAGGGCGCGTTCGTGGTGGGGTTCCAAAAAAGGGGCCAAAGCCTGGCGGAAACCGTATACGTCGCTGTTATGACCTGAAAGGTGGCCGTCGGGATGCACTTTTACGGTGTTGACTGCTCCGACCTCCCGGGCCTGAGGGTCTATGTCGTCCAGGTATTTCATTATCTCCCGTTTGTAAGGGATAGTGACGTTGAGCCCCCGGACTTCCGGGTCGGCCAGCACAGTTTTCAGTTCCGACAAATCGGGCAGATCGAAAATCTCATAAGAGCAATCGGCAAGCCCTTCCGACCGGAATTTGCCGGCGAAGTATTTTTGGGAAAAGGAATAAGAGATGTTCCTGCCTATCAATCCGTATTTTTTCATTCCGTGATGCTTTTTTTTGCTTTTGCAACCGGGAGGCTGCTTCCGCTGCGTTTACGTTCGCTATAGGCCTCCATTCGGATGGTAAACCAGAACCCAATGAGGATAAATGCGGCTGCCGTCCAAGTGGAGAGTTCGCCCAGGCGGGGCAGGTAATGGTCGAACCCGATGATGATATCTTTATGAACGCCATCGACGACCGCCCGTTCGTAGATATTATTCTTCCAGGGCCACATGATGCTCAGCGAGCCGCCGATGAACCCGATGATAAGGGCGGTGACGTTGGCCCGGAAATGTTTGAGCAGGTATCCCAGAATGTGGGAGAACAGCACCACGCCGATCAGCGTGCCGGCGGTGAAGACCCCGCAGATTTTTATCAGGTGCATCTGTTCCACGTCGTAAAGGGCCGAATAGTCCCCATGCAGGATTTTCCCGGCGGCAAAGAACACCGCGTTGACAGAATCGACCATCAGCAGTTTGTAATTCCCGATGACCATCAGCAGGAACGATCCGGAAAGCCCCGGCAGGGTCATTCCGCACACACTGATGATGCCGCACAGAAAGATCACGATCATGTTGTCCGACCCCGGCAGATAGTCCAGCATAGTTACCGATATACCTACGAAGAGTCCGATGAGCATCATCCGTACGGTGCCTCCGCGCCAGGAGTCGAATTTTTTGATCAGGAAGAGCAGGCTGCCGAGTACCATTCCGAAAAACACGGCCCATACTTGTACGCTGTAGTGGTCCATCAGGTAGTCGATCAGCAGCGAAACGGAAAAAAAGCTGGTGATCGTCCCCCCGAGGATGCACAACAGGAACCACATGTTGGTATAGCGGAAGAAACACCGCACATGGCCGAACATCAGCCATTTGAGAGACCGTTTGTTGATGCGCTGGAGGGAAAAGATGAATTCTTCGTAGAACCCGATGACAAAGGCCACCGTACCGCCCGACACCCCCGGTATCTTGTTGGCTGTACCCATGGCTATGCCTTTGATCCACAGTAGGAAATAATCCAGCGCGTTTCTTTTTTTCGTCATTGTTATTTGCAGGAATCCCGGCCTTTGGCCGGTGGAAAAAGATCCCCGGAATTCCCCGGGCCTACAAATGTATGTTTTTTTGGCGAAATATAGGCTTTGCAGGCCTTGTTTTGGGAACAAAAGCCTAACTTTGCAGCGCGTGAAGAACGTTTTTAGCGATAACGAAACGAAAAAAACCGTGAAAAAGAACATAGCCATCGTCATGGGGGGGTATTCCTCCGAGCGCCTGATCTCCCTGCAGTCGGGAGGAGTGGTGTACCGCAATCTGGACAAGGAAAAATACAACCTGTACCCTGTCGATATTTCGCGGGAAGGGTGGTATTACATAAACGACCTGGATGAAAAATATCCGGTGGACAAGAACGATTTTACCGTGACGGTGGACGGGGAAAAGATCCGTTTCGACGCGGTGTTCAACGCTATCCACGGGAATCCCGGCGAGAATGGCCTTTTGCAGGCTTATTTCGAACTGCTGGGCGCGCGCCACACCTCGTGCGGGCATTTCGAATCGGCCCTGACATTCAACAAGCGCGAGTGCATCGCGGTGGTGCGCCAGTACGGGATCAAAACGGCCAAATCCCTGTTCATGACCCAGGGCGACCCGGTCGATGCGGAGATGATCGTCAAAGAAGTGGGACTGCCGTGCTTCGTCAAGCCGAACCGCGCCGGTTCGTCGTTCGGTATCACGAAAGTGTACAAGAAAGAAGAGATCCCGGCCGCTTTGGAAGAGGCGTACAAGGAGGACAGTGAAATACTCATCGAGTCGTTCCTCGATGGGCGCGAAGTATCCGTGGGGACGATGCGTATCGACGGAGAGGTGACGGTGCTGCCGATCACCGAGATCGTGTCGATGAACGATTTCTTCGATTACAAGGCCAAATACGAAGGTCTTTCCAAGGAGATCACCCCGGCTACGCTGCCCGAGGGTATTGAACGGAAAGTCCGGGAGGCATCCGCCAAGGTGTTCGAGAAACTGAACCTGCGTGGGGTGGTGCGTTCGGAATTCATCATCGTAGGCGGGGAACCGCATTTTCTGGAGGTGAACACCTGCCCGGGACTTTCGGCGGCCAGCATCGTGCCGCAGCAGGCCAAAGCAATGGGTATGGAGCTGCCGGAATTTTTTGGTTGCCTGGTACGCCAGGCGTTGGACGCAAAATAATAAAAAACGAGCACCATGCAAGAGAGGATCGCCGTATTTCCCGGGTCGTTCGACCCGCTGACCAACGGGCATTGCGATATCATCGCCCGCGCGCTGCCGCTTTTCGACAAGATCATCATCGCCATCGGACGCAACAGCGACAAAAACAACATGTTCTCCCTGGAGGAACGGATGGATTTCGTGCGTAAGACTTATAAAGACGAACCCAAGATAGAAGTGACCAGTTATCAGGGCATGACGACGGATTTTTGCCGGTCGGTGGGTGTAAAGTTCATGCTGCGGGGACTGCGAAACCCTTCGGACTTCGAGTTTGAAAAGGCGATCGCCCAAACCAACCGCCGGCTTTGCCCGGACATAGAGACCGTGTTTTTGCTTACTTCGTCGGGCTATTCGTTCATCAGTTCGTCCATCGTGCGGGAGATACTTACGTACAACGGCGACGTGAGCAAAGTGGCTCCTCCGGCCGTCAGCGAATATTGGAAAGAGAAAAATAAAGGAAAATAAAATGGATACACCCAAGAGATACACCGTCACGGCCGCGTTGCCGTATGCCAACGGCCCTATCCATCTGGGCCACCTGGCAGGAGTTTACGTGCCTGCCGATGTGTATGTGAGATACCTGCGGCAGAAAGGCCGCGATGTGATATTCATCTGCGGTTCGGACGAACACGGGGTGCCTATCACGATCAAAGCCCGCCGGGAGGGAGTGACCCCCCAGCAGGTGGTGGACAAATACAACAAGATCATCAAGGATTCGTTCGCCGAGTTCGGCATATCGTTCGACAATTATTCCCGTACCTCGGCGGCGGTACACCACAAAACCGCTTCGGATTTTTTCCGCAAGATGTATGGGGCCGGCCAGTTTACCGAACAGGAATCCGAACAGTATTACGATCCGGAAGCCAAGCAGTTCCTGGCCGACCGCTATATCACCGGCACCTGCCCGCGCTGCGGGAACGAAGGGGCCTATGGCGACCAGTGCGAGAAATGCGGCTCGACCCTGAGCCCTTCCGAACTGATCGACCCGAAAAGCGCCCTTTCCGGGGCTACCCCGGAACTGCGGAAAACCAAACATTGGTACCTGCCGCTGGAGCAATACGAACAGTGGCTCCGCCAGTGGATACTCGAAGGCCACAAGGCCGACTGGAAGCCTAACGTGTACGGGCAGGTGAAATCCTGGCTCGACGACGGGCTGCGTCCCCGCGCCGTGACCCGCGATCTGGACTGGGGTATCCCCGTGCCGGTGGAAGGTGCCGAAGGAAAAGTACTTTACGTATGGTTCGATGCGCCGATCGGCTATATCTCCTCTACCAAGGAATGGGCCGAGCGCGAGGGTAAAGATTGGGAACCTTACTGGAAATCCGAAGATACCAAGTTGGTGCATTTTATCGGTAAGGACAATATCGTGTTCCACTGCATCATCTTCCCGGTGATGCTCAAGGCGCACGGCGATTTTATCCTTCCGGACAATGTCCCGGCTAACGAATTTCTCAACCTGGAAGGCAACAAACTTTCCACCTCCCGCAACTGGGCCGTGTGGCTGAACGAATATCTGGTGGATTTCCCCGGCAAACAGGACGTACTTCGCTACGCCCTTATCGCCACAGCCCCCGAGACCAAGGACAACGACTTTACGTGGAAGGATTTCCAAAACCGCAATAATAACGAACTGGTAGCTATCCTCGGCAATTTCGTTAACCGGGTGATGGTGCTCACCCAAAAGTACTATGGGGGAGTAGTCCCATCTGGAAAATGGTTGGACGATGCCGACCGGGAAGTGCTGAACGAAGTACGCCAGTATCCCGGAAAGATAGGCGATTCCCTCGAAAAATATCGGTTCCGCGAAGCTTTGTCCGAAATGATGAACCTGGCGCGCCTGGGTAATAAATACCTGGCCGACAACGAACCGTGGAAGACGCAGAAGACCGATCCGGCCCGCACCGAGGCTGTGATGTACACCGCTGTGCAGATCGCCGGGTGTCTGGCCACTATCTGCGAACCGTTCCTGCCTTTTGCCGCCGGTAAACTGGCTGCCATGCTCGACGTGGAACCGGCCTCGTGGGACAACATTGCGAAGAACGCGGAGGTCGTTCCTGCCGGACACAAACTGGGCGAGGCCGACCTGTTGTTCGACAAGATCGAAGATGCGGCTATCGACGCCCAGCTCCAGCGCCTGGAGAATTCCCGTCTGGCCAATATCGCCGCCGAGAAACCGGCGGAACCCCAAAAAGAAACCATCACCTATGATGATTTTGACAAGATGGATATCCGGGTAGGGACTATCGTAGAGGCGGAAAAAGTGCCCAAGGCAAAAAAACTGCTCAAGCTGACCATCGATACCGGAATAGACCGCCGCACGGTGGTTTCGGGTATTGCCGAAAGTTTCTCCGCCGAAGAGGTGGTAGGCCGGCAGGTGTGCATCTTGGTGAACCTGGCCCCGCGCGAGATCAAAGGTATCCTCTCTAATGGGATGATCCTGATGACCGAGTACCCGGACGGCCGTCTGGAATTCGTCGCTCCGGCCGGGAAAGTAAAAGAGGGCGCGCAGGTAAGCTGATAAAGTGGATTTATCGCAAAAAAGGTATCCGATTTTTCGGATGCCTTTTTTTGTTTATAATGTCCGTTTATTCTTTACGTACTTTTCTTTTGTCTACCGGACTCCACTTTCTTTTGCGGGCTCAAAAGGGCCGTGTTCGGCCGGAGCAAGATAGAAAACTGTTCAGCGACAACAGTCGCCCGAATGGTTTGCTTCGCTTACTGACGCTCTGGAAAGGGCTAAGAAGCATCGGGTTTCCTGATTCGCCCTTTCCAGAGCTGTTCGCTCGCAAACGCAGCGGCCCTTTTTCATTCTCCCGCTCGGAGTGTCTGTTCCTGAGCGCAACATCTTGGCAAAGTAGGAATCACCGACCCCATTCGTTTTGCCGCCACGAAAAGAGATAAAAACGGAAAAAAGGGCGGAGATTGTCCGAGCCTACTTTAGCAGGCGAGTTTCGCAGCCCGCCGTTTTTACCCTTTTTGAGGGGCGAAGTGCAAAACGATGAGGTGGCTTTTTCTTTTGGTACTTTTCTTTTGTGCGGCAGACAAAAGAAAAGTACGTAAAGAATAAACGGACAAATAAAGAGAAATCCCGCAGGCAAAAAGTCCGCGGGATCTCCTGTGGTTAGGAAAAATGTTTTACAATACTTTTTCTACGGGAGTGTAGTCGAGCCCGAACGCTTCGGATACGGCTTTGTACACTACTTTACCTTTCACGATGTTCAGGCCTTTCTTCAACTCTTCGTTGTCCGAGCAGGCCTTTTTCCAACCCTTGTTGGCTAATTGGAGGGTGTAGGGCAGCGTGGCATTCGTCAGGGCGTAGGTCGAGGTCAAAGGAACGGCGCCCGGCATATTGGCCACGCAGTAATGTACCACACCATCTATCGAGAAGGTCGGTTTGTTGTGTGTGGTAGGTTTGCAGGTCTCTACACATCCGCCTTGGTCTACGGCAACGTCTACGATGACTGCTCCTTTTTTCATCGTTTTGAACATGTCTTTCTTGACGAGTTTCGGGGCTTTTGCGCCGGGAATCAACACCGAACCTATTACCAGGTCGGCATCTTTTATTTCGGCTCGGATATTGAATTCGCTGGACATCAGAGTCTTTACATTTGCGGCCATCACATCGTCCAGGTAACGCAGGCGAGGCAGGGAGATATCGGTAATGGTGACGTCCGCGCCCATTCCGGCCGCCATCTTAGCGGCTTGCGTACCCACGGTACCTCCTCCGATTACCAGTACTTTAGCGGGTTTTACACCCGGTACGCCGCCCAGCAGGATACCGCGGCCCCCGAACGGTTTTTCGAGGTATTTTGCACCTTCCTGGATGGACAGCCGTCCGGCTACTTCCGACATCGGGTGGAGCAGCGGGAGGCTGTGATCGGCTTTTTCTACCGTTTCATAGGCCAGGCACACACCGTCCTGTTTTATCATGGCGTGGGTAAGCGGCTCGGACGAAGCGAAGTGGAAGTACGTGAATACGAGCTGGTCTTTCTTTATCAGGGAGTATTCAGGTTCGATGGGTTCTTTTACTTTGATGATCATGTCGGTTTCCCGGTAGGTGTCCTTTATGGTGGGGAGGATCTTCGCACCGGCTTTTTCATAGTCCTTGTCGCTGATTCCGCTTCCGACGCCGGCTGTGTGTTGTACGTACACATCATGGCCGTTCTTCACCAGTTCCATCACACCGGATGGGGTGATGGCCACCCGGTTTTCATTGTTCTTGATTTCTTTAGGGATACCTATTTTCATTGTTTTGTATTGGTTGATAAAAATTAATATGAAAGTGTTGTTTGTACACCACAATAATAAAAATTTTCTCGAATACAAAGTCGATTTTTTTCGTTTTTTTTGTCCCTAGGCCGTTCTCTGGGTGCATTTTCCGAGAAAATTTGCCGGAGGAACCGTATATTGCGTATCTTTGTATAGTACCCGCCTGTGCGGATAAGTAATATCTAACCTGTTAGGAATCATGAAAAAAGTCGTTTACATAGTAGCCGTCGTCGTGGTGCTGGCGGTTGCGTCGTGGTGGGCTATAGGCTACAATGCCAGGGCCTGCAATTACGAGTACCAGGTGGTAAGCCGTACGGACGAGAATTGTAAAGATTCCACCGACTGTACGTCTTTCTACCTGAGTTATCCGGTTTTTGCCAAAAAACTTCTCTCTTCGGCAGAGGTGGACAGCATCAACGCTTCGGTATACCGCCAGATGGCCGGCCCGGAAGCGAAGACTACCGAACAGTTGGCCGACGAATTTTTCGATGGGTATAAAAGCTATGTGGCCGACCGGCTGGAGATCGCCCGGGACGAAGGCGACAGCACGATGGCCGGTTTTATCCCCGGATGGTACTACAATGCCGAATGCTTCGTCGTGGTCAACGGCCCGAAACTGATCGTGACAGGGCTTAAGTTCAGTCAGTTCGAAGGCGGCGCTCATGGGCTGTACGGATTGTCGTATTCCAATTACGACGTAGAAACCGGGCAGATGCTCTCCCTGGACGATGTTTTCTCCGATACTTTGGCGCTCGACCAGAAGATGACGGAACTGTTCATCGGGCAGAAGGAATTGGATGCCAACATCCCTTTGTCCGAGCAGGGTTATTTCATCGATAACAACCTGCTGCCCCTTACGCAGAATTTTGCGCTGACTCCCGAGGGAGTCGTCTTTTATTACAATGTGTATGAGATCGCGCCGTATTCCGATGGGCCATCTTGTGTCAAGGTTCCGTACGGGGAGCTGTCGGATATTCTGAAATTCAGGCCCGACTTTGAAGGAGCGGAGGTTTTCTCTTCCGATCTTGACTCTTAAATCCCTATGAAAAGAAATATCCGGATCGTATCTTTTTTCCTGCTCATCCTGTCGGCCGCCGGTTGCGCCCGCAAGGAACTATCTTTCGATATGGCCGGGATTCATCGGTATGAACAGGGATGCGACTCGCTCCAAAGTGCGGTATGCGCTTCCGTAAACCTCAGGTATCCCGTATTTAAAGGGGAGAATGAAAAAGCGGTGGCCGCTGCCGATTCTTTGGTAAACGGGATCCTATATGGGAATATGGAAAACGCGGATACGCTTTGTGCCCGTTTTTTCGCCCGGTGGGAGATAGTCCGGGATCGTCTGGCAGCAGACAGCTGTACCCTGGACGGGGAGCATATCCATGATGAAGATGAATTTCCGGCTCCCTGGTACTATAATGCCGTTTTGGAAGCCGATGGGGCCCGCGGGCGATGGATGTCGTTCCGGTATCGGGTTACGACCAATTCGCCTTTCACGGTGGTTGCCTCGCCCCATAAATATTATACGCTCGACAAACAGACCGGAGCTTTGGTTAGGGCCGGGGAAGTATTCGCCGATGTGTTAGAATTGCGCCGGATGCTTACGCGGGTCTTTTTGCAGCAGGTAGGAGCTACCAATGGCATTCCCCTGGCAGAGCAGGGGATCAACCTTCCGGCCGACGGACTCTTGCCCCTTACGGACGATTTTGCTTTAAACGCCGATGGAGCGGCGTTCCATTACGACATGAATAAAATAGCGCCCAATATTCTGCCGGACGGGGATGTTTTCCTGCCGGAAAATATCGTGGGCTCCTTTTATAAGTTATAATCTATAAAAAGATGGAGGCTGGGTTCGACCTGAAAGCGGAAATAGAGCAGGCGCTCTCCGGCGGTGCGTTCCTGGGGCTGAAACCCGGAGGCGCCGAGGACGATCTTTATGCCCTTTTCGGCCCCCCCGAACGGGTGGTGGTGAAAAAAGGGAATAAGACGATCGAGTATGCTACTGCCGAATATGTGTTCGGGGACCATAGGCTTCATCAGGTTACGGTAAAAATAACGGACGAAGGTCAAGCGGTGGCTATCCGGGAACTGCTGGATAAGTACGGAAGTGAAACGGCCGATGAACTTCCCCCGTATTTCCGTTGCGTCCGGCTGTCGCCCGGTGCGCAAGCCCGCGCGGAGGTTCTGGTGACCATGCCCTGCGCAGGAGAAGGTATCATCGCCGTGGCTGTAGTTTTTCCGGCTGTATGTACCCGGACGGTCGAACTGGAATTACCGGCCGATGTGTATGCGCAATTGGTCGTTCTGTCCAATACCACCCGCCGGACAGTCGGCAGCCTGTGTGCCGGGATGATCCAGGCGGAGCTCTCGAAAGAAGAAAAAGACAAACATTGATATTCCATGTATAAAGTACTTATACGCCCGATACTTTTCCGGTTTTCACCGGAAAAAGCCCATACGTTCACTTTTTTTGTGCTGCGCATCGCCCAGAAGATACCTTTCGGGCTCGCGATTATATCCGCCCTTTTTTCCCGGAAGCGCCCGGCTTTGGCCAAAGAGGTATTCGGGATCAAGTTTCCCTCCCCGGTAGGGATCGCTGCCGGGCTGGACAAGGATGCGCAGGCTTTTGACGCGTTGGGAGCGCTGGGCTTTTCGTTCGTCGAGATCGGTACGGTAACCCCATTGCCTCAGCCGGGCAATCCGGCCCCCCGGCTGTTCCGCCTGGTGGCCGACCATAGCCTGATCAACCGGATGGGATTCAATAATTCCGGGGTGGAGGAAGTGGTAAAACACCTGAAAAAACGCCGTACGGACGTGATCATCGGGGGGAATATCGGTAAAAACAAGGTGACCCCCAATGAAAATGCGGTATCGGATTACCTCAAGTGTTTCGATGCGCTTTATCCCTATGTCGATTACTTTGCGGTCAACGTGTCCTCCCCCAATACGCCAGGGTTGCGTGATCTCCAGCAAAAAGGGCCTTTGACAGAAATATTATCCGCTCTTCAATTGCATAATTCCTCCCGCCCGGCCCGAAAGCCTATCCTGCTGAAGATAGCCCCCGACCTGACGGACGAGCAGTTGGACGATATCATTGAAATCGTGGCAGAGACTCATATAGACGGGGTTATCGCAACCAATACGACCATCAGCCGGGAGATGATCTTCGCTACCCCGATGCGCCGCGTAGAGCGGATGGGGGCCGGCGGATTGTCCGGTTCGCTGCTTACCGAGCGGGCGACGGAAGTGATCCGTTACCTGCACGACCGCAGCGGGGGGGCATTCCCCATCATCGGGGTCGGAGGCATTATGACGCCGGAGGATGCCATCGAAAAACTGGAAGCCGGAGCCAGCCTGGTGCAGCTTTATACGGGATTCATCTACGAAGGGCCGGCCTTGGTAGGACGTATCGACAAGGCGGTGGAGAAGTGGATGGGAGCGAAGATCGATTAAATTACCGCCGGGAAAAAAATATTCGTGCTATAAAAAATCCCGCGATTGCCGCGGGATTTTTCGTTTTATAAAGCGCTTACCAGCACCTGCCGGCATTTTACGGCGTCTTTGCCCAACTGTTCCTTCAGGTTGTCGATGGAACTGAATTTGACTTCGGAGCGTATCCACGCGACGATCTCCACCGCGAGGGACTGCCCGTAGATATCCCGGTCGAAATCGAAAATATTCACCTCGACCGAGCGGCCCGGATAGTCGTCCACCGTCGGGCGGATGCCTATGTTCATCATCCCGCCGAACGCCTGTCCGTCCAGAAGGACGCGGACGGCATATACCCCGTCCGGGGGCAGTAGTTTCGATTTTTCGGCGACTTCAATATTGGCGGTCGGATAGCCGATCGTGCGGCCCAGTTGTTTGCCTCGGACGACCTTCCCGTGGAGGCTGTAAGGTCTTCCCAGCAGTTTTTCCGCCAAGAGTATATCGCCGCCTTCCACCGCGCGGCGCACCGAAGAAGAGCTGACGGTGATGCCGTTGTACTCCATCCGGGGCACCAATATGGGTTCTACAGGGTATGCGTTTTTCTTTTCCCGGAGGAATTCGTAGGCGTTTTTCTTTTCCCGGCCGAAACTATGGTCGTATCCCGTGACGATGGCTTTGGCTCCGAGGATGCCGATGAGGTAGTCCCGGAGGAATTCTTCCGCCGTCAGGGCCGCGAAAGCCTGCGAAAAAGGCTGTATGACCAGGATGTCGACGCCTGCCCGCTGGATCATAGCGGCTTTTTCCGTTTCGTCGGACAACAGCCGGAGGTCGCCTTGCGGGCAGAAGAACGCGCGGGGATGGGGACGGAAGGTCACTACCGCACTTTTAGTGCCCAAAGACCGGGCTTTGTCCGTCAGTATCCTCAACAGTTCGGCATGGGCGGTATGAATGCCGTCGAACGTGCCGACGGTCACCACGGTGCCACCGGGAATATCCTCTTTTTTTATCCCGTCGAATCCTTCGTATATCTTCATCGTCTGTCCAGTTTTACGTTCTTCAGGTATTCCAGCGAATCGGGCCCGACGCAGAACAGCAGATCGGCGATGCTGAGGTTTTCCTGAAATCCGAATTTGTTTTCGAACACTTGGGTATAAGGCGCGAACACTGTCCCGCCCCGCTGTTTCGGAGAGAAAGCTTTCCGCAAATCCAGGGTGTCGGCCGGGTGCTCTTCATAACCGGCGGTTGTCTCCGGTTCGCCCGGAATACCCAGCAGATCGCATACCAGGCGATGGGCTTGCAGGTTGAAATCCAAAAGCTGCGCCGTATGCTCCCCGAAATAAAGCGCCCGGAAACGGTCTTCGTAATATTCGAAATAGGGGGAAGTCCGGTAGGCAGTCTCCAGCGAACGGAAATGCTGCTGGGGCCAGCGGAATTCCAGCACGGTCAGCGCTTCGGACATCTTTTGGTGTCCCGGCCCTTGTTCGGTGTGTACGATGGGTATCGTGACGGCCTGGGAGCCGTTCGCTCCTCCGATGTAAGCGCGTGACCGGTAGGACTGTTTCTGGTAATTTTCGTGCGTATCGATCACTGGCTGTCCGGCCTGCACCCAATGGGCGTAATATTCCACAGGGGCAAAATAGGCGCTGGAAAACAAGGTTTTCATCGCTTCGCCCCCGGTTTTTTAGATTCTTTGCTGTTTTTTTTCCGCAGGATCTTGTAGGCTCCGTAGAGCACGCCCCCCGCGATCACGATAGGCCAGAAATACGATCTGACGGGACTGTCGCTGCCCGGGAACGAGAATACCCGTTCGGTGCGGATGCGCTTGAACAAGGGGGTGGAGCCGTCGTCCGGAGCGATGCTCAGCCAGATCATGGCCGGAGTGCCGACGATGTGGTCGTGCGGTACGTATCCCCAGTAGCGGGAGTCGAGCGAGTTGTGCCGGTTGTCCCCCATCATGAAGTAATAATCCTGGCGGATCGTGTATTCGCGCTCCGGAGCGCCGTTTATCCATATCTGTCCGTCCCGTACTTCCAGCGAATTGCCTTCGTACTTGGCGACGATGTCGCGGTACTGGGGCAGGTTTTCCAGGGTCAGGGAGATACGGTCGCCTTTTTTGGGGATATACAGGGGACCGTAGTTGTCTACATTGTACGGGGCTCCTGCCGGGAACATGGCCCGGTCGTTCTCTCCGGGCGGGAGGATCACTTTTTCAACCTGTATGCCAGGGAATGTGGCGCGTACTTTATTTAAGTTCTTCTCGGAAAGGTTCGCAAAAACGATCTCGGTGCCTTTTGTCCGGTCGTAGTCCACGAAGGTCACTTCCAGTCCTATTTTGAGCAGATACTGGTAAAAGGAATTCGGTAATTCCAGCCGGTATTCCCATTGAGGCTCGGCGCGGAGGTTCCATTCCTGCTCCTGTCCGTTCACATATAGGACGCCCTGGCGTATCTCCAGCGAATCCCCGGCGACGGCCACGCACCGTTTGATATAGTTCATCCGCTTGTCGATCGGCTTCTCGGCGCTGTCTGCCGGCCAGTTGAACACCACGATATCGTTCCGTTTTATCTTGCGCAAGGCCGGCAGGCGCAGGTAGGGCAGGTTGACGCCTTTTACATAAGAGCGGGTTTTTACCAGCGGAATAGTATCGTGTACCAGCGGAAAGGACAGCGGCGTCATGGCAATGCGTGTGCCGTAGCTCATTTTGTTGACGAACAGAAAATCGCCTATCAGCATGGTGCTTTCCATCGAGGAAGAGGGAATCGTATACGCTTCATAAGTAAAAGCCTTTATGGCCGAGGCGGCCACGGTCGCAAATACGATAGCACCCAGGATACTTGAATCGAGGGCATTGCGGTGCTCCTTGTATTTGCTGTCGTAAACGGCTTTCCCGCTGTAGCTTATCCATGCCAAGTACAGACCCAGGGTGAGCAGGGTAAGGAGTACCTCCCAAAACCGGCGGAAACCGAATGCCCGGCAGGTATCCGACCATACGACCAGGGCCATCACATTGCCCACTACGGGGATATACAGCAGGATAACCCACCACCAGGGGCGTTGGATGATGCGCATCAACACGACCGCCGAATAAACAGGCACGGCCGCCTGCCAGGCTTTTTGCCCGGCCAGTACGTACAGGCGCCAGGTGCATATGAAATGCAGCGCCTGCATGATCAATAAAAGCAGTATTATGCTCATAATTTCGATTTTTACCGGATATTCTCGTCCGTTTTTCCGCCCCGGTGTAAATCCGGGAACAGTATTCGTTATTCTATGACTCTTCCGGCCTTACCGGCAGCATCTTTTCCATCGAAAAGAACGTCCCGCATGGAGAATATCCCTTTCCGCCCCACGATCCATTCGGCGGCAATGACTGCTCCCAAAGCAAACCCATCCCGGGAAAACGCCTCGTGCCGTATCTCGACCGAATCCACTTCGCTGGTGTAAATCACAGTATGGATGCCGGGGACTTCTCCTTCTCGGACGGCCCGGATGCCTACTCTGTTTTCCGGAATAATTTCCCCGTCCTCTTCCAATTGCCAGCCATCGTAGCGGTTGTTTCCCTGTACGATGCCTTCGGCCAAAGTAATGGCTGTGCCGGAGGGAGCGTCCAGTTTATGGATATGGTGTACTTCTGTTTCAGAGGCCCGGTACTGTGGAAAAGGCTCCATCAGGTGGGACAGGTATTTATTCAGTTCGAAAAAGAGATTGACTCCTAAGGAAAAATTGGAAGAATATAGTAGCGCGCCGTTCTGTTTTTCGACCGCGGCTTGAATCCGGGGATATTCCTCGCTCCAGCCAGTCGTGCCGCAAACCACCGGTATCCCGGCCTGAAGGCAGTTCAGGATATTGCCGGGGGCTGCATTCGGCGTGCTGAAGTCGATGGCGACGTCCGCTCCGCAGAGGTCGGCCGATCCTGTGTGCTCATCTATCCGGGCGACTATTTCGTGTCCGCGTTCCGCAGCGATCTTTTCGATCAGGCGCCCCATTTTTCCGTAACCCAGCAATGCGATTTTCATTTCTCCCCCGTTTTTTAGAAATCGATAGCTAGTTTTATCCCGGGAGCCGGAAGGATGTTGACCCCCATATTAGGCTGGATCATGGCCGGGGAGAACGTCATGGACGAAGGCATGGGCTGCTGGTCGAACACATTCTGCAATTCCAGCATTTTGCGGTGCTTTTTCTGGATCCGGAATTCGTTGAGTTGGACGGATACGTTGGCGTGCAGCACGTTGAGCAGGTAAATGCCTACCGTGCCGATGACCCACAGGTCGCGCTGCCGTTCGGCATACTGCATCCGGTCGACAAGCATTTCGTTGGTGAAATACTCGTAATCATTGACCTCGCCGGTGCGGATACGGTATTTGTACTCTTTCCGGAAGTCGTTGTAATAACCGTTGTAATAGGATACGGCCATGATCGTTCCGGTCATTCCGCCCCAAAAGATCGGAGCCATCCACCATTGGGAGCCGCCGTATATCTGGCCCAGTCCCGGGACGATGGCCGAAAGGAATGCCGCATGGGCTGCGCTTTTCGGCTTTGGGGCCGGCGGTTTTTTCAGCATCAGGGCCTCGCCCACCATGGTCGAGTCGTCCTTTTTATAATAATCCGTATTGGGAATGGTCAAACTGTCGAGCAGCGGGTCGCGGTTGGTCGTATCGGCGACAAAAGGCTTGCGGGTAGTGTCTGTGACGATATGACTGAAATATTCGGCGACCTCTTTCCGTTGTTTTTCTTCTTTTTTCAGCTCTTTAGCCAGCCTTTTATCCTCGGCTTTTTTCAGCTTTTCCAGCTTTTTCGCATTCGCGGCCTGCCTTTTGGCTTCTTTTGCCTGCTGGCGTTCCAGTTTCTTTACCTCGCTGGCCTTCAGTGTATCGCCTCCCTGTCGGCTGAGTATCTCGATCGCCTGCTGTACGCTCATTTCCTGTTTACCGGACGGGGTGGTTTTTAGCGTGTCAGAAACGTTGCCTGCGGACTGCTGCCCGGCAAGCGGGGCGGATACTCCGGCGGCAAAAATGAAAAAGAGAATATGTAACCTCAAGCCAGTCAATGGTATCCGTTTTCAGTTTTTTTCCAAAAGATTCTTTATGCGCTGGAAGTCTTCGTGGGAGGAGAACGGGATCACGATACGGCCCCGGCCTTTACCGTCGACGCTGATGTTCACTTTGGTTCCCAGGTTATTGCCCAGGCTCCGTACGGCCCCGGCGAATTCTTCCGGCAGTTCCGCTGTTTTTTTCTGGGGGGCTTTTTCCTTGTCCAGTACCCCATCCTGGTAATCCTTGACCAGTTTTTCAGTCTGGCGCACAGAGAGATTTCCCTCGATGATCATCTGGTAGATCTTCATCTGGGCAGCGGGGTCTTCTACATTTATCAAGGCGCGGCCGTGCCCCATCGACAGGATGCCGTCGCGCATGCCGGCCTGGATCACGGGTTCCAGTTTCAGCAGGCGCAGGTAATTGGTGATCGTACTGCGCTTTTTGCCCACGCGTTCACTCATCTGTTCCTGGGTGAGGTCGCAACTGTCGATCAATTGCTTGAACGAAGTGGCCACTTCGATCGGGTCGAGATCGCGGCGCTGGATATTTTCGATCAGGGCCATTTCCAGCATTTCCTGGTCGTTGGCCAGGCGGATGTAGGCCGGTATTTGGGTGAGGCCCGCTAATTTTGCGGCCCGGAAACGGCGCTCCCCGGAAATGAGCTGGAAAGAATTGAACCCGTTCTTGCGTACGGTGATGGGCTGTATGACCCCGAACTGCCGGATAGAAGCGGCCAGTTCCCCCAGGTGCTCTTCGCTGAACTGGGTGCGCGGCTGGAACGGATTGGCGGAGATCGTGCTGATGTCTATTTCAGCCGTCTTGCCTACAATTTTGCTGGCGCCTTCGTCGTTGGCGGAGTTGATGTCGTTCTTCGCGTCGCTCAGAAGGGCCGATAGCCCTCGTCCCAATACTTTCTTGCTCATATCAGGTGCAGTTTGTTTTTCTTGATTATCTCGGCCGCCAGGCTGATGTAATTCTCGGCCCCCCGGCTGGTAGCGTCGTAACTGATGATGCTTTCGCCGTGCGAAGGGGCTTCGCCCAGCTTTACGTTGCGCTGGATGATAGTATTGAATACGATGTCCTCGAAATGGGTACGCACTTCCTCGACCACCTGGTTGGACAGGCGCAGGCGCGGGTCGTACATCGTGAGCAGCATTCCCTCGTAGGTGAGGGACGGGTTGTAACTGTTCTGTATGCTTTTGATGGTACTCAGGAGTTTCCCGAGCCCTTCCAAAGCGTAATATTCGCATTGTATGGGGATGATCACGCTGTCCGCCGCGGTGAGCGAGTTGATGGTCATCAGTCCCAGCGAGGGGGAACAGTCTATCAGGATGAAATCGTAGTCCTCTTTTATGGCGTCGAGCGCTTCTTTGAGCATGTATTCCCGGCCGTCCTTGTCCGAAAGTTCTTCTTCGGCCGCCACCAGGTTTATATGGGCCGGCAGCAGGTCTACTCCCGGAGTGGAAGTCCCGACGATCAGTCCGCGCACGTCGGCCAAGTGTTCTATCACCTCATAGGTGCCGCCTTTTATCGTGTTCTCGTCTACGCCCAGTCCCGAAGTGGCATTGGCCTGTGCGTCGGCATCGACCAGCAGCACCTTTTTTTCCAGGGCCCCCAGCGAAGCGGCCAGGTTGACCGCCGTAGTGGTCTTGCCCACGCCCCCCTTTTGGTTTGAAATCGCTATTATTTTTCCCATCGTCGTCCTGTCAATAAAACGTTCGGTTTGGCAAAAGTCAAATTTTCGGTAAAAATACTCATTAAAATCCATCCGTTTGAGCACAGAGGCAAAACTTTATCAACAATTTGGATATTTTTAACCAAGCCCTGCCAATGGGAATGTCATACGAAATATACGTCGGATACCGCATCGTATCCGACCTGCCCGTTGATGCGTTCCCGGATGGAGGTACGGGTGAGCATCAGTTCGTTCTTCCAGGCATCGTTGGATACCTCTATGGTGAGGTGCCCCCCGGAAAAAAGCACCCGGGCCGTATAGCGCCGGGCTGTCGAGCCGTACATATCCATCCACAGTTCTTCCAGCCGTCGGGCGGTCAGCCCCTCGGATACGGCCTTATTTCGGGCCGAAAAATCGGCGATCACTTTATCGGCTTTTTGGGGCCTGTATTCTTTCATCGGTTTTCCAAAGGTAAATTAAAGGTTTTGTAGGCCCCGGCGGCGATGCCTTTCATCAGGGAGTCGATACGATCCTGGTGGGTATCGGAAATGAATATTTGCCCGAACGCATCGCGGCGCACCAGGGATACGATGTACTCCACCCGGGAGGGATCCAGTTTGTCGAATATATCGTCCAGCAACAGGATAGGTTTCAGGCCCGTGGCGCGGGTCATAAAATCGAACTGGGCCAGTTTGAGGGCTGTAAGGAATGTTTTCTGCTGGCCCTGCGAACCGTAACTTTTTACCGGATATCCTCCCAGGGTAAAACGCAGGTCATCCTTGTGGGCGCCGGTAGTAGAAAAGCCTGCCAACAGATCCTTTGCCCGGGCCCCGAGAATCTCCGCTTCCGGGTTTTCGTCCTCGAAGACGCTCCGGTAGGCGATGTCGGCCGTTTCACTGCCGCCCGATATGTCGGAGTAGACCTGTCGGAAGACCGGAATGAAGGCTTCGAGGAACGCTTTGCGGGCCGTGTATATTTTCTGTCCGAGTTCGATCATCGGACGGTCGTACATTTCCAGTTCGAGCGGGGAAACGCCGGGGCTTTTCAGCAAGGCGTTGCGTTGTTCCACCACGCGGGAGTGGGATACGAGGATCTCCAGATAGCCCGGCGCGGTCTGGGAAACGACCCCGTCCACGAATTTACGCCGCAAGGCGCTGCCTTCGGATATCAGGTCCCGGTCGGATGGAGAAACGATGACCAGCGGGTAGATGCCTGCGTAGTCGCTCATCCGTTCTACGGGTTTCCCGCACCGTTTGACCGATTTGCGGGTGCCGCGTTGCAGGCTCATCAGCACCGTATCGGTATCGCCTGCGCAGTCGAACTGCCCTTCGAGCATCATGAAGTCCTCGCCGTGGCGGATGTTCTGGCTGTCGGAAACAGAAAAGTAGCTCTTGGTAAAGCATAAGTAGTACACGGCGTCCAGCACATTTGTTTTGCCGGTACCGTTCGGGCCGGTGAGCGCGTTTATCTTCGGGGAGAAATCCGCGTCCATAGCGCCGAGGTTCTTGAAATTTACAAGACGGATGCTTTTGAGGTACATAGGTACAAATGTATCTATTTTTTTAGAAATAAAACCGTGATTTTACGCGCTGAAACCCCGATTTACGTTATTTTTGAAAATTCTTCCGAAAATTTCGCCGGCCGGTGAAACTTTTTGCATCCGGACCCCTGTCTAATGCAGTAGAAAGTTCGAACGAAAAAACAAAAAGAACATAAAAAGTAAAAATACCGATCATGAAAATCAGAATCATTCTTTCCGCATTGGCAATATTTGCCGCCACCGGATTTCTCGGCGCCGCCGAAACGGAAAAACCGGCCGACCGTCCCGAAGAAACGGCCGTCGTACGCGACACTGTTTACAAGAACGCGACGCAGTATTCGCTGGACTCCCTGAAGTACGCTTCGGAATATGCTTTGCAGACGGCGTTGGAAAAGATGCGCACCGATCGTTTTTTGGATTCTGCCGTGTATTCGCAGATGAGCGCAGATCAGCTTTACCAGTTGCAGATGAAAAAACAGGATCGTTATTGGACGACCGAATCCCAGCGTTTTATGGACCGCGTTTTCCCCCCCTTATTGATCGCCCTCTGCATTATGCTGGCATTTTGGCTGGTGCTCCAGGCGCGTGAAAAAGGCAAGCGGCGGGCCCACGAACTGAAAATGGCCCAGTTCGAGGCGATGCAAAAGGCCAAGATCGTATACCGGGAGCGCCGGGCGGAGGCCGCCCCCGATGCTCCGGCCGGTGAAGCCGAAGAATACGAAATGGACATGCCTATTATCGGGACGGACTACTCGCAGGCCTTCGAACGAACTAAAAAGAGCGTGGCCTCTTACATGAGGTCGCCCCGTAAATACCGCAAGACCGGCGTTGTCCTGCTGATCATCGCCATCGGTATGATGTTTTTCTTCGGATCGGTAGGCCATGGAGATGCGTGGCCCATCGGGCTGATTCCTCTCTTCATTGGCTTCGCTTACCTGTACCTGGACTACGCTTCCAAAAAAAGCGAGCAGCAACGGCGGGACATGGAAGAATTCATGCGCTACAAAGCCGAGCGGGAATCGCAGGAGAAACCCGAATCGAAACAGGAAGAAAGTAAAGAGAACGCCGGGGAATAATCCCGGTCAGACAAAAAGAACGGACGTTCCGCAATGAGCCAAGCCGAAGACCTGATATTGGTCGGGCAGGTAACCCTTCTGGGCAGCCGCCGCGCATTCGATTCCCTGGTGAGAAAATACCAGGGGGATGTGCGGCGGCTGCTGATGAACCTTACCGGTGGCGATGCGGAACTGGCGGCGGATATCGCCCAGGATACGTTCCTCAAGGCGTGGATGTACATCAATTCATACAAGGGGACGGCGAAATTCCGCACGTGGCTTTTTTCTATCGCGTACAACGTGTTTTACGATTATGCCGCCCTGCAAAAGAAACACGCGCATCAGGATATATCCGATTGCGAGTATTATTTAACGGATTCGGATGGCACGGCGGTGGAAAAAAATATCGACCTTTACCGGGCGCTCGATCGTTTGAAGCCCGCGGAACGCACGGCGGTCGTGCTGTTCTACATCGAACAGCAAAAACAGGAAGAAATAGCCCGCATCATGGACATTCCCCTTTCGACCGTCAAAACGCATGTGGCGCGCGGAAAGGCGCACCTGGCCCAACTACTTAAACGATGAAGGACATGAGGACAAAAAAGAAAGACATTTTTCAGGACGATACCGACCGGATGCTGGCCCAGGCTTTGTCTCCGCTGCGGGAAACGGTTGTCCCGGACGAAGGGTTCTCTGCCCGGGTGATGGGTACGCTTCCCCGGCGGGATATATCCCTCTGGGTGATTCTGGCCGCTGTCCTGGCCGGAGCGGGCCTTGCGGTATGGATCATGGGATGGGAACAGGCGGCGGTGCTTTATCACTCTTTTATCGGGTTCTTCACCTCGCTGGCCGACCGGGAGATGCCCTCCGTGATGTCCCAGGTGAGCGTAGTGGCCGTGCTGGCCGTGCTGGGTTTTGCCTTCTATGCGTTCCTCGATACGGACGATTACCAGAATGTGGAACCTATTGAATGACGCACCCCCGGGTTTTTAAGAGGACTGGGCCGGTGGGGAAAAATTTCGGGAATAGCGGTTATCGGGCGGCGGACAGGATAGAATGAAATATAAGCATATCATATTCGATATAGACGGTACTTTGCTGGATACCGAATATGCCGTTTTACACAGCCTGCAGGACACTCTCAGGGATATTTTGGGTAAAACGGTCGACGTAAAGGACCTTACGTTCGCCCTGGGGATACCCGGGGAGGTGTCGTTGGAAAAATCGGGCGTAAAAGATCCCGGGTCGGCCAACGCGGTTTGGAATAAAAATCTGCTCAAATACAGTTCGACTATCAGGTTGTTCGACGGCATTGCGGAATTATTGCCGCAGTTGCAAAAGAAGGGGCATGAATTGGGTATAATCACATCAAAAACACCTGAGGAATTTGCCGCCGATTTCGAGCCCCATCGGATAACCCGATACTTCGGTACGGTCTTGTGTGCGACGGACTCTCCCCGCCCCAAACCTTTTGCCGATCCCATTCTGACCTATTTGCAGAGGACAGGGGCATCGCCGGGAGAAGTCATTTACATCGGGGATACGATCTACGATTACCAGTGCAGCCGGAATGCCGGCGTCGATTTCGGCCTCGTCTTGTGGGGGGCTGCCTCTACGGAAAATATAGGGGCCAGGTATTTTTTCCGCACTCCCGCCGAACTCTTAGCGCTTTAAGAAGAATATTTTCATTCGCATAAATAAAAACGGCTTTCCTTTCCGGGAAAGCCGTTTTCGGTTATTTTCCAAAGAGTATTTACAAACGTTCCAGTATCATGGCCGATGCCCCGCCCCCGCCGTTGCACACTACGGCGCAACCCAGCCGGGCGTTCTTGCGGGCCAGGATGGTGAGTAGGGTCACCAGGATACGCGCCCCGGAGGCACCCAGGGGATGCCCGAGCGAGACCGCCCCGCCGAATATGTTCACCCGGTCCTTATCGATGTCCAACAGACGGGTGTTGACGATACCTACGACCGAGAAAGCCTCGTTTATCTCCCAGTAGTCGATGTCCTTTTCCGTCAGGCCGGCCTTTTTCAGGGCTTTGCGGACGGCCAGGGTAGGGGAAGTCGTAAAATCTTTCGGGGCCTGTGCGGCATCCGCATACGATACGATGCGCGCTACGGGTTTCATGCCCAGTTTGCCCGCTTTTTCCTCGGACATGAGTACCAAGGCGGCTGCCCCGTCGTTTATCGTAGAGGCGTTCGCTGCCGTGATAGTTCCGTCTTTTTTGAACGCCGGGCGCAATAGCGGGATCTTGTCCAGCTTGGCGTTTTTGTATTCTTCGTCCTCGCTCACGATGCTCACATTGCCTTTGCGGTCGGCCACCTCCACCGGGACGATTTCGTTGTCGAATGCACCCTTGCTCCAGGCTTTAGCACTGCGGGTGTAGCTCTCGATAGCGAAAGAATCCTGCTCTTCCCGGGAGATACCATGCGTTTCGGCGCAGGCTTCCCCGCACAGGCCCATATGTTCGTTGGAAAAAGCGTCCGTCAGGCCGTCGTACAGCATGCCGTCCACCAGGGTGACGTTCCCGAATTTCTGCCCGGTGCGTCCCGAGGGCAGGTAATACGGCACTTTGGACATATTTTCCATCCCTCCGGCCACTACCGTGTCGTTCTCGCCGATTTCGATGCTTTGGGCGGCCAGCATGGTCGCCTTCATGCCCGAAGCGCAGACTTTATTGATGGTCGTGCAGGGAACCGACTCCGGGATGCCGGCTTTGATGGCTGCCTGCTTGGCCGGGGATTGTCCCAGACCGGCTTGCAGGGCGCAGCCCATGAATACTTCGTCTATGTCCCCTTTCTTTACCTGGCACCTTCCCAGGGCGCCTTTTATCGCGATCGCACCAAGCATGGGAGCCGGTATATCCTTCAGGCTGCCGCAGAATCCCCCGATAGGGGTGCGCGCCGAAGCTACTATTACTGCCTGCTGTTTTTTCATGTTTTTTCCGATTTTCAGGCCCGCAAGTTAGGTAAAAAAATCAAAAAAACCGTGCGGGGACGGATATTATGCCTTACATTTACTGTTTATTGCCTATTTTTGTAAGATATAATTAACGATAAAGAGAGATCCCTGCGATGGAGGATATTCGGAACAAAGCGGACGGGCTGTTGAGACCTTTGAGGGTATTCCTAAGGGTCCACGGAGCGCGTTTGTTCAAACTTTCCCTTTTCCTGGCCGCGGCCGCGGCCGTGGTGGTGGTAATGCCTAAAAGCCATAATTTCAAATACGATTACAGCAAAGGCCAGGCCTGGCATTACGACGACTTGGCGGCGCCGTTCGATTTCGTGCTGTCCAAGACCGACAAACAACTCCGTACCGAACGCGAACAAATCCGTTCTACCAGCCGGCATTATTTCGTGTATTCGGATACGGTATCGTCTACCTCCCTGCAAAAATACGACGACAATTTTTCTTCGGTCTTTGCCGAATCCCAGGGCAATACGGCCCGGCTGAAAGAAACGGGGCGCGCCCTTTTGTCCCGGATCCTGTCCCGGGGACTGGTGTCCCAGGCGGCGGCCGGAGTGGTGCGCAGCCGGAACGAACTGGTGTCTTTGCTGCGGGGCAACCAGGAGGAGGAAGTGATATTTTCCGAACTCTATACACCCGATTCCGCCCTGGAATACGCCGGAAAGCGGCTGAAAGCCGCGGGAGTGGATGCGGAAGACGTGGAGCGGATGACTGCTCTTTTCGAGGCGGTACTTACCCCCAATGTATCGTACGATATCGACCTGACCGAAACGGCTCTTTCCGAAAACCTGGACGATATATCGCCCAATTACGGGTTCATTGCCCGCGGGAAACTGATAATCAGTCAGGACGAGCCGGTTTCGGACTATACATACAATGTGCTGGAGTCCCTACGGAAGGTCTACAATACCCAGGGGGACAGGCAGGGTATGTGGGGGACGACACTGGGCTATGTGATTGTCGTTTTTTCCATTTTCCTTTCGCTTTATATGCTGCTCAAACAGTTCAAGCGGGGCAAGTACTTCCACAAGAAACAGATCATCCTTATTTTGACCAGCATGTTCGTTTCGTTCGTGCTGTGTTATATTGTCACCCGGTTTTCTCCGCCGATGATCTACATTGTGCCTATCTGTATGCAGACCATCGTATTGCGCTCGTTTTTCAATTCGCGCATCGCGTTCATGGTGCACATTTTCTCGGTCTACCTGTGTTCGTTCATGGCCCCCAATATGTATATGTACATATTTATCGGCCTTATTACGGGAATCGCGTGTGCCTTTACGTCCAACGTCATTTATCACCGCAGCCGCCTTTTCGTCAGCGTAGCCCGTATCACGGGGCTGTCCATCGTGATAGCGGTCGGGGTGATGCTGATACAGAACCCGGCTTTTACGGGCGAGATGCTCACGATATCCGGGTATCTGCTCATATCGGGTATCCTGATGCTTTTCGCGCAGCCGGTGATTTACATTTACGAAAAGGTGTTCGGGCTGGTATCCGATATTTCGCTGTTGGAGCTCACCGATACCAATTCGCCGCTGCTGCGCCTGCTTTCGGAAAAAGCACCCGGTACGTTCCAGCATAGCCTGGCGGTGGCCAATATCGCCGAGCAGGCCGCCCGGGAGATGGCAGGCAATGCGCTTTTGGTGCGGGTGGGCGCGCTTTACCACGATATCGGCAAATTGAAAAACCCTGGGATGTTCATCGAAAATCAGAGCGCTCATTACAACCCGCACGACAATATGGATCCCAAGGACAGTTCCGACGTGATCCGCCGCCATGTGAGCGACGGGCTGGAAATGGCCAAAAAATACAGTTTGCCGTCTATTGTGACCAATTTCATCTGTACCCACCACGGGCAGTCGCTCGTATATTTCTTTTGGAAAAAGGCGGTGGAAAAATACGGCGCCGAAAATGTGAACGAGGACGATTACCGGTACCACTACCGCAAGCCGATCTCCAAGGAAGAATCCATCCTGATGATCTGCGATTCGGTGGAAGCCGCCTCGCGGAGCCTGAAAGTCATTACCGAGCAGTCGCTGCGCGACCTGATATCGGCCGTAGTGGAGCGCCAGCGCCAGGACGGGCAGTTCGACAAGGCGGAGATCTCGTACCGGCAGATCAATCGCCTGAAAGAGATCCTGACCGAAAAACTCCTCGAAATATACCATAGCCGGATCGAATACCAGAAAGACTGATATTTTTCTGTACTGAAAATAAAAAGCGGCAGCCTTTTGAGGCCGCCGCTTTTGTTTTGCGCTCATCGGGCACGTGAGGTTTAATCTTTGAGCTGGATGCTGATCGGGCCGGTCTGGAATCCTTCTTTATCCACATCTTTCCCCGGAACCAGCGTAATACCGTCGGGCGGCAGTTCGAAGTATTTGGCCGCGGCAGCATCGAAACCGATGCGCTCAGCATCCGAAGTGTTGACAATCGCGACCGGCTCGTTGATCACCAGCAGCAGGTTGTCGTCTATCGTTTCCAGGATCGGTTCGTCCTTGCCGTAGGCCAGGTCTTCCTGCCCGAAATAGGTTTCATCGGCCTCGTCGGCATTATATCCGTGCTCGTGGTGATGATGTCCCCCGCAGCATTCGTGCCCCTCTTCGTGCTCGTGGTGATGATGTCCCCCGCAGCACTCGTGTCCTTCTTCGTGCTCGTGGTGGTGATGGCCACCGCAGCACTCGTGCCCTTCTTCATGGTCATGGTGGTGGTGTTCGCCTTCCCCGTGATGGTGCCCACAGCAGCATCCGGAAAAGACGCGGCCGGTGGCGTATACGAATATGTTCGTGCCGAAAGCTGCCTGCATGCCGTCTTCCTGCTGAATAGCGTCTTTGGTCTTTTGCGGAAGGGACGCCATCGGGATGACGAGGATCTTTCCGCTGAGGTTCAATGGTTTCATAATCTCTCTTGTCTTTTGTTTTATGCCCGCTAATATAAGCATTATCTGAAACATATTCCCCATAAGCTTTGGGCGGTTGGATGGGTTTGTGTAAATTTGCAGGTTATTAGAAAAAAGACAGTTTCATCCTAAACGAGACAGAAGATGGATTACAACCACAAGGAAATCGAAAGCAAATGGCGCAATTATTGGGCGGCCCACAAAACGTATGCCACGCACAACGACACTTCGCTCCCGAAGTATTATGTGCTGGATATGTTCCCGTACCCTTCGGGGGCGGGGTTGCACGTCGGCCACCCGCTGGGCTATATCGCCTCCGACATCTATGCGCGGTACAAACGCCATAAGGGGTTTAATGTGCTGCATCCGATGGGGTACGACGCTTTCGGGCTTCCGGCCGAACAGTATGCCATCCAGACGGGACAGCATCCGGCCATTACCACCGAAGAGAATATAAACCGTTACCGCTCGCAGCTCGACCTGATAGGCCTGTCGTTCGATTGGGACCGGGAGGTGCGCACCTGCGAACCGGAGTATTACCGGTGGACGCAGTGGATATTTATCCAGCTGTACAATTCGTGGTACGACAATATAGCGAACAAAGCCCGGCCTATCGCCGATCTGGAAGCTGTCTTTGAAAAAGAGGGGAACAGTACGGTCGATGCCGCTTCGGACGACGACGTGCCGTTCTTCACAGCCCGGCAGTGGAAAGAATTCGACGGACGCCGGAAGTATGAGATACTGTCCAAATACCGCCTGACATACCTGAGCGAAGCGGTGGTCAACTGGTGCCCCGGATTGGGTACCGTGCTGGCCAACGACGAGATAAAGGACGGGCTGTCCGAACGGGGCGGCTTCCCGGTGGAACGTAAAAGCATGCTCCAGTGGAGTATGCGCATTACCGCGTACGCCCAGCGCCTGCTCGACGGGCTGGATACGATAGACTGGCCCGATTCGCTCAAGGAATCGCAGCGTTACTGGATCGGACGCTCGGAAGGGGCGGCCATCTGGTTCGACGTGGCCGGTACGGACAACAAATTCGAGATATTCACCACGCGGCCCGACACGATATTCGGCATTACGTTTATGACCCTCGCCCCGGAACATCCCCTGGTGCGCGAGATCACCACGCCCGAGCAGCGGGAAGCCGTTGCCGAATACGTCCGCCAGACATCCGTACGCTCCGAACGCGAGCGCATGGCCGACGTAGGCCGTATCAGCGGGGTATTTACCGGAGCCTATGCCGTACATCCTTTTACCGGGGTGCAGATACCTATTTACATCGGGGATTATGTGCTGGCCGGTTATGGCACGGGGGCGGTGATGGCTGTTCCGGCGGGCGATACCCGCGATTACGCATTTGCCAAACATTTCGATATTCCCATCATCCCGATCGTAAAAGGCAAGGATATTTCCCAGGAAGCCTATACGGGCAAAGATGGTATTTATATCCACGATTTCATTCAGGGGGCCGATTATCAGACCGCCGTGCGCAAAGTCGTGGAAAAACTCGAAGAGATGCGCCGCGGAAAAGGGAAAATACAGTTCCGTATGCGCGATGCAGTGTTCTCCCGCCAGCGTTATTGGGGCGAGCCATTCCCAGTGTACTACAAAGACGGCATTCCTTATATGCTGGATGAAAAATACCTGCCGGTTCTCCTGCCGGAGGTGGATAAATACCTGCCTACCGAAACGGGCGAGCCGCCGTTGGGCAATGCCAAAGACTGGAAATCGCCGGACGGATACCCGATGGAGCTCAACACGATGCCCGGATGGGCCGGGTCTTCCTGGTATTTCATCCGGTATATGGATCCGCACGACGGGAAAGCCCTTGCTTCGCCCGAAGCTATTGCCTACTGGCGCGACGTAGACCTCTATATAGGCGGTTCGGAACACGCGACCGGGCATTTGCTGTATTCCCGTTTCTGGCACAAGTTCCTGCACGATATCGGGATCGCACCTACGGAGGAGCCTTTCCAAAAGCTCATCAACCAAGGGATGATCCTCGGTACGTCGGCGTTCGTCTACCGCATCAACGGGACGAATACGTTCGTTTCGGTCGGAAAGAAAGACCAGTACCAGACTACCGCACTCCATGCGGATGTGTCGCTGGTGCAAAATAACGTATTGGACGTGGAAGGCTTTAAAAAATGGCGCCCTGAATATGCCGATGCAGAATTTATTTTGGAGGACGACGGGCGTTACGTCTGCGGCTCGGAGATCGAAAAGATGTCCAAGTCCAAATTCAACGTGGTCAATCCCGACGATGTGGTGGAAAGCTACGGTGCGGATACGCTGCGCCTGTATGAAATGTTCCTCGGCCCGCTCGAGCAGTCCAAGCCCTGGAAGACCGAAGGGATCAGCGGGGTTTATTCGTTCCTGAAAAAACTTTGGAAGCTCTATTTCGGCCGCGACGGAAGCATCGTCACGGATGAAAAACCCACGGCAGAGGAATTGAAGTCCTTGCACAAGGTTATCAAAAAAGTTTCCGAGGATATCGAGAACTTCTCGTTCAACACTTCGGTAAGCGCTTTCATGATCGCGGTCAACGAACTAAAAGACTGTCATAAACGGGCCGTCCTAGAACCATTGGCTATTCTCGTTTCCCCGTTTGCTCCCCATATTGCCGAGGAATTGTGGCACGGAATGGGGCATACGGACAGTGTGACACATCAACCCTACCCGCAGGCCGATGAAAAACATCTGGAGGAAACCACCTTCGAATACCCTGTGATGGTGCGCGGCAAGCTCCGGTTCAAAGCCGAATACGATCTTTCGTATACTCCGGAGCAGGTTGAAGCTGCGGTCCGTACGGACGAACGCCTGGAAGCCGCCCTTCGCGGAGAGACGATAAAAAGGGTGGTGGTTGTTCCTGGCAGGATCATCAATATTGTAGTTTAGACCTATTAGGAATGGGTTTTTAGTAATGGCTCGACTGCAAGTCGAGCCATTACTTTTTTTTATAATGAAAAGGACGAAGAAATTTGCAGGTTTTTCCTTACTTTACTTATCGCCCATCTGTTTTTACCCGAATCCGGGGGTATTTTCCGTTTTTCTGTCTTGTTGTTTCTTTTATGATAATAGAAAATAACTATTCCGGCCATGTGTATAAAAAATTAGGATCGCTTTGTAGTCCGGTGTTTTATAAATACATTTGATAACGAAAGATAGAACTAAACCAAACCTTATTTTTAAAAGTAACCCAAACCTAAAAACTTTAATTGATTAACTAAATCTGACGAATGCTGAAAGTAGGAGACAAGGCCCCGCAATTTTCGGGGCGGGATACGCAAGGGAATCCGGTGAGCCTGGCCGATTTTAAAGGCCGAAAGCTGGTTCTCTATTTTTATCCCAAGGACAATACGCCCGGATGTACGGCGGAGGCCTGCGATTTCAGGGACAACTACCATCGTTTTCTCTCACAGGGGTATGCTGTGGTAGGAGTAAGCAAAGATAGCGAAGAATCCCATAAGAAATTCTCCGAAAAGTATTCGCTTCCTTTTCCCCTTGTCGCCGACCCCGATTTGGAGATACTGAAAGCGTACGATGCGTGGGGAGAAAAGAACATGTACGGGAAAAAGACGATGGGTACGCTTCGTAAAACGTATGTGATCGATGAAAACGGAACCATTATCGATATTATCAAGAAAGTAGATACCAAAGCCTCTACGGCCCAAATCCTGAAATAGAGCCAATCCAAACCTTAACCAGACTAATCCAGACCCATTTATATAACTATGATCCCGGCAGTCGCCTTCCAGGTGCCTGCCGGGATTTTTTATTGGGAACAAACAAGGGGCTTAATACCTCGCATGGGGTGATATTCGGGCTATAAATATTCCTTTAAAAATTCGTCGAGGAACGATTCGGTAAACCGGTGTCGCTGGCGGGCCATACGGCGCCCCTGCCGGGTGTTCATCAGGTCTTTCAGGCGCAGGAGTTTGTCGTAAAAATGGCTGACGGTATCGTTTTTCGAGCCTTCTCGGTACATCTCCCGCCCGTGCGCTCCTCCGTAGGCGAACGCCCGGGCAATACCTATCGCGCCCAGGGCATCGAGGCGGTCGGCATCCTGTACGATCTGTCCTTCGATGGGCAGGGGCTGGTTGGTCGACGAGGTGGAGAAAGAGAGGTTGGTGCAGATGTGCATCACTTTTTTTGTCTGGGTGGGTTCCGCTCCGGCTTCTTCGAGCCACAGGCGCGTCATCGCCAGTGTTTCGTCCGTCTTTCCGGGGGAAACCAGTTTGTGGTCGGCCACGTCGTGCAGCAGGGCAGCGGCTTTGATCACGTCCTGGTCGGCCTCGGAATAGGCACGGCCTATTTTCAGCGCGTTGTTCAACACCCGCTGGATGTGGGAGAAATCATGGCCCGAATTTTCCCCGCTGTGGTACGCCTTTACTTTGGCGAGAAGGATTTGTATGTTCATAATCAAGGCAAAAATATACAAAATGTTTCCCGAAAAACAAAAAAATCGTATCTTTGCCCACGCTTTCTCGGGTAGAAAGCAAAATTGTTATTAACGGAAGGGTCGAGAACCCTTCAAAAACAACGAAAACTAATGGTAAAAATTCGTCTTCAAAGACACGGTAAGAAAGGAAAGCCTTTCTACAAGATCGTAGTAGCCAATTCCACGGACAAACGCGACGGTCGTTTCATCGAGGAAGTCGGTTCGTACAACCCCAACACCAACCCTGCAACCATCGTCCTGGATTTGGACAAGGCCGTAGCCTGGTTGGAAAAAGGCGCCCAGCCGACGTTAACCACTTCGCGTATCCTTTCCTATAAGGGTGCCCTGCTCAAGAAGCACCTCAACGGAGGTGTCCTCAAGGGGGCTTTCACTCAGGAAGTGGCCGATGCGAAATTCGCCGAATGGCTCAAAGCCAAGGAAGAGAAAGTGAGCGGAAAGGTTCAGGGGCTGGAGAAATCCAAAGCCGAGAAGAAATCCGCATCCGTTGCTGCCGAGGCTGAAGTCAATGCACGCCGTGCAGAGGCTATCGCTGCCAAAACCGCTGCCGCTGAAACCGCTAAGGCTCAGGCTGAAGCTGTCGAGGCCGAGACCGAAGAGACCGAAGCTCCCGTAGAGGCTGAGGAAGCCCCTGCCGAAGAAGCTCCCGCCGCCGACGTGGTTGCCGAGGAAAAAGCTCCGCAGGAGTAAAAAGTCTCTTTAAAGGCCGGTGAGCGTGAATGAAGATAACTTCTACATAGGTAGGATCGTCAAGATACACGGTTTTAAAGGGGAGGTGGTACTCCGGTTGGATACCGACATTCCCGAGGCCTACGAACAAATGGAATCATTGTTTCTGCAGCGAGCAGAGGCAATGGTTCCTTTTTTTATACAGCGTTCTTCCCTTTCCGGGCAGTTTCTGCGCATGAAATTGGAAGGGATCGATACCGAAGAGGAAGCCCGCAGGCTTGTCCGCAGCGAGGCGTACCTTCCGATGGAATGCCTGCCGGATTTGAAAGAAGGTCAATTCTACTACCACGAGATAACGGGATATCGGGTGGTGGATAAAACTGCCGGGGAAATAGGCACGGTAAAACGCGTGAACGACGCCCCTGTACAACCTTTGTTCGAGATAGACTCTCATGGCAAAGAGATCCTCGTGCCGGTGGTCGACAATTTTATAGAAAAACTGGATAAAAAGGGCCGCACCCTTTATTTAAATCTTCCCGAAGGGCTTTTAGATATTTATACGAAGGACTGACATACTAAAAACGGCAGGATTTTTACCGGTCGTGGTCCGTTATATTGCCCCGTATCTTTATATATTTGCATATGCCCCGGCCATTTTCAAACAAGTTTGAATGGCGCCCGGCTTTCACTATATTTAAATAAT
>CAUHQV010000024.1 GCA_959608625.1 uncultured Flavobacteriales bacterium | reverse complement strand
ACAAAAGCAGCCACCGGGGATTATGTCATCCACTGTGACGGCGACGATTGGGTCGCTCCCTTTATGTACGAAAAAATGTATGCCCGGGCCGTGGCAGAAAATGCCGACATAGTATGGTGTGACATTTTAGCCGTGTATTCCTCTCACAGCCAGCTTCTTCCCCAAAATGGGGGGGGGGGGGGGGGTAAAATGCCCTAAAAGCGCCATACGGGCTCTTTTGGCCTCAAAAATGCATGGTTCATCCTGTAATAAACTGGTAAAACGAAATCTGATCTATGACAACAAAATAACCTATCCCGACGGCAACAATATATTCGAGGACTTTATCGTGTCTGTCGAAATGTTCTATTTCGCGCGCAAAATATCCTATATCGAGGAGGCCCTTTATTTCTATAACAAAACGAATTCGGGTTCCTTGTTGACCGTGAAGAAAGTACAAAGCACCTGCCAGGCTATCGAGAATATAGAACGGCTATGCGTTTTCTTCGAAGAAAAGCATATCGCAGCGGCCTATCAAAAAGAATTGGCTTGGACGAAACTATTCGCTAAAGCAGGATTGCTGGAGTACGGGGACAAACTGAAAGAATGGAGAGAAATATTCAAGGAAGCAAACAAACATATCCTGTCCCACCCAGCTTTCCCGGCAAAGGTAAAAGCATATCAGTGGTGCATTGCACACAGGATATGGATCGCATATCATATTAAACATATAATAACCAAAATAAGAGGCAAACCGTAGGCCTCACAAAATTCAATCGCATTATGGCCCCGAAGATCACCGTCATCATTCCCGTTTACAACGTAGAAAAATATATCGAGAAATGCTGCCGGTCGCTCTTCGGCCAGACACTCGAAAACATGGAATTTATATTCGTCGACGATTGCTCCCCGGACAACAGTATTGCTGTCATGGAATCCACCCTCCGGGACTATCCCCAACGGGAATCCCAGGTAAAGGTTATCCGCCACGACATCAACCGGGGCGTATCCACGGTACGCAACACCGGCACAAAAGCAGCCACCGGGGATTATGTCATCCACTGTGACGGCGACGATTGGGTCGATCCCTCTATGTACGAGAAAATGTATGCCAAAGCATTGGAAAAAGAGGCCGACGTGGTGTGGAGCGATTTTAATCTGTACTACTCCGACCGTTGTGAGATCCGGGAACAGGATTTCCCGGAAGATGGGGCGGATTGTATCCGGGCCATGCTCTCAAGCCGGATGCACGGAGCCGTATGGAACAAACTGGTAAAAAGGAATCTCTATGCCGATCACGACATTCGCTTCCCGGACGGGTTGAACATTTTTGAGGATTTCGTGGTAAGCTGCCAGGTATTCTTTTTTGCAAATACTGTCGCCCATATTGCAGAGCCTTTGTATTTTTACAACAAGACAAATGAATCGTCGCTATTAACAGCAAAGGAGAAAAAAATATCCAACACCTATCAGGCGATCCGGAACATCGAAAACGTCGCCTGCTTTTTTGCCGAACAACAAGCCGACGGTGTCTATAAAAAAGAACTGGCGTGGTGTAAATTATTCGCCAAGACAGGATTCACCCGGTACCGGGAAAAACTAAAAGAATGGAGGGGTATTTTCAGGGAATCCAATAAATATATCCTGTCCCATCCTTTTCTTTCCGGGAAAGAAAAAATTTTTCAATGGTGCCTGGCAAAAAAAATATGGATAGTTTACGACATCCGTCAGCTCATTGGAAAGATCAACAAATAACAATATAGTCCCACATAGATATGGCACCCAAAGTATCCGTGATCATTCCGGTTTATAACACAGAAAAATACATCGAAAAATGCGCGCGGTCGCTCTTCGGGCAGACGCTGGACGAGATGGAATATATCTTTGTCAACGATTGTACCCCGGACCGCAGCATGGATATCCTCCGACAGACCCTGGAGGAATATCCCCACCGGAAATCCCAGGTAAGGATCATCGAACAGCCCGTCAACAAAGGGGTGGGCGCAGCCCGGAAAACCGGCCTGCAAGCAGCTACCGGAGATTACATCAGTCAATGCGACAGCGACGACTGGGCAGAAAAAGTGATGTACGAAAAAATGTATGCCAAAGCCATTGAAAAAGACGCCGACATCGTATGCTGCAATTTCTACAAGGATTACCAGGACAGAAGCCTAATAAACACGGCCGGCACGATGACCGAAGAATGTATGGCCGATCCGGCCAACCTTCAGACCGTCCATATAGTGGTGACCAACAAACTGGTCCGAAGAACCCTGTACACCGACCACCATATTCTCCCCTTCGACGGCGTCAATATGTGGGACGACATAGGACTGAACACCCGGCTGCGGTTTTTTTCAAGGAAGAACGTCATGATGCCCGACGCCTTTTACCATTTTAACTGCCGGAACATGAATTCGATGTGTACGATGCCCCTGAAAATTTCCGGTGTGGAGGAAAGGATCCGGTGCGCCCAGGGAATTTCCGATTTTTATTCGATGCAATTGGTTGAATATAAGAACATTACCCCCCCCCCGTCAAATTTCGCCAGTTGGAGATTGCCTGCCGGCTCCTACAGTTCCAGGCAAAAAGCGCATTCCTGCTGAACAAAGGATTGCGTGACATCCGCCGCTGGAAAAACACATTCCCTGAAAGCAACCGTAAAACATGGAAACAAGGAAATTTTTCGAAACCACTGAAAATCGTCTACCGGATCGCCACGGCCGGATTTCCCCGTATAGCTTGTATGCTGTGGGACATAAGATCATACATTAAACGGAACTAAAATTTCATCGAACATCCTCTTGCCCATGCGAAACCATATCCTACAATTTATCGACTACAGGCCCGTGGTCTATTCCGGATTCGACAAATTCAATATCATGGTCGCGGAAAAACTGAAAAAAGAAGGGTTCCGGACGGTATTCGTATTTTTCGATTCCCTCGATTCGGCCCCTGAATTTCGCAAGGACATCGAAAAAGCCGGCGCGGAATATGTGTTCCTCCCGTCCCGGCAGAATTTCATTTCCAGGATGTTTTCCATGATAGCCCTGTTCCGCAAATACAAACCGTATGCGGTACACGTACATTTTATCAACCAAATAAAGATCCTGTCTGCAATCTTGTCCCTGTTCTTCCCTTTCCGTCTTTTTATTTCCTTTCATTCCAAAATATGGGAAGGGACGGCCAAAGAATACCGGACAGCCAAGGGAAACCTAAAATTCCAATTACTCAGGCTATACCTATATATCCTGGCCAAACGATCCAAAATGGTCTTTTGTGTATCGGAAGCTGTCAAAAAACAATTTGAAACATTCGTCAAAGCGAAAAACGTCATGGCATTGTATTTGGGCGTGAGCAAACCGACCGCCACCCGCGGACAAGCGATGGAAAAAATGGGCTTCGCCCCCGATGACCCTACCGTCCGGCTTTGCAACGTATCGGCGATCGAAGAACTGAAAGGACTGGACCTGATCATCGAAGCGCTGGCCGAACTCAAAAAAGACCCCGCATTGCCTTCTTTTAAGTTCTACCATATCGGAGGAAGCCGCAGCGGGGACTGTCCGGCGAACAAAGCATTTGAAGAAAAAATAACCTCGATGAAAAAACAATGCGGAGTTGAAGATATTTTTTATATGTTAGGCAAGAGATACGATATTATGGATATCCTGCCGGCTTTCGACATATACGTACATCCCTCGCGCAGCGAAGGACTGAGCGTGGCGGTGATGGAGGCTATGGCATGTAACCTGGCGGTCATATGCACGAACGTAGGCGGAATGGCCGAAATAATAAAAGACATGGAAAGCGGAATACTGATAGAAAAGGACAATGTAAACCAACTGACCGACAGGATGAAAACCCTCATAAAGGACAAATCATTGGTGACTAAAATACTAATTGGAGGAAGCGAAATGTGGAAAAATAAAGTGGACATGGATTCCCAAACGGACAAACTCCTCGGTTTTTATCTAAGACGCAATGGTGGGGCAAATTCGATATCGGTATCCTGATCGGCCGAATGGCCAAACTCTATCTCGACAGGCAACAACGGGAAAAACGGGACATACCCTGCACGCCCGAAAATAAATAAAACCAGACAATACATGAAAAAAATACTGATACTGATCGATTCGAACCTCAACCGTTACCCGCCTGTGCTGGCCCTGTTGGATTCTATCCGGGGGAAATGCGACGTTACGGTGATCGCCGGGGAATACAGCCCCGAAATTGACGCGTTGTATTCTTCGGAAAAACACATGCAGTTCATCCATCTCTATCACGAATCTTTCCAAAGTAACATTTTTTTTAAGGCATACGACAAAGCAAAAAGAATACTATCTTTCAGACAGTGTGTGAAAAGGCACCTCCGGGAGAACAATCCTGACCTGATATGGGTAGCTACGGCGGAAACCGCCCTCCACATGGGGAAGACTATTCTGAAAGGCCGTCCTTTTATACTGAATATGTTCGAACTGTACGACCGTTTCCCTCGGAGACTGGCCAAGCTGAAAAAAACAGCGCACATGGCGGCCAAAATAGTGTGCCCGGAAGAAAACCGGGCCAATATCCTGCGGGTATGGTGGAAATTGGATCAGACGCCCACCGTTATCCCGAACAAACCGACCAACCATCCTATAACCCCGGAGATGTTCTTGGAAGGTATCCCCGGCGAAGTGGTCTCCGGTACGGACAAAAAGATCATCCTCTATCAGGGACATATTACGCCGGACCGCAGATTGGATGCCTTATGCGAAGCCGTGTCGGCGTTGCCGGACTATCGCATAGTACTGATGGGCAGGCAGACCGATTATTTCCGGCAGTTAAAAGAAAAGTTCCCTTTCATCCTGCATCAGGAGTTCGTATCGCCGCCCCTGCACCTGAACATTACCAGTCACGCACATATAGGGATCGTTACCTACACCTATTTTTCACTCAACACCATATTCTGCGCCCCAAACAAAATATGGGAATATTCAGGATTCGGGATACCTATGCTGGGCAACGATATTCCCGGCCTGAACAGTACCATCGGCGCTTTCGAAGCGGGGATATGCACGAATATGGACGACCCTCAGGAAATAACGAGGGCAATCCGCACCATAGATAACCGATATGAGCACTACAGTCAGAACGCTCGCCGCCTGTACGACAGCGTCGATATAAGCGAAAAATATAAAAGCCTTTTGTTATGAAAAACCGCAAAAAACGCAATATTTTCATTCGCCTGTACAATTACGCAAAAAGGCAATGTCGTTGGTTTGCATGGGGAGCGGTCACATACTGCCCCATATTCCCATCCGAAATGTTCCACTCCATACGACCTTTCGTCTGGCGGCTGTTAGGCGCCCGCCTGGGGAAAAAAGTATGCATCGGCTTCGGCGTATACCTGGATGTGGACGGCGCCGGGTTGATCTCTATAGGGGAAACCACAATGATAGCTTCCGAATGTCTGCTATTGACACATAGGAGAGATCTTTTAAAATACCGTCAGGGAATGTCGTGCCAGGATATCCCCTATATCAACGCTCCTATCCGGATCGGGAAAAATGTACAGATCGGTATGCGCTCCATCATTATGCCGGGCGTGGAAATAGGGGAAGGCGCAGTCATCGGGGCCCATTCCACGGTGACCAAAGACATACCAGCCTGGAGCATCGCCGTAGGATCGCCGGCCAAAGTAGTATCGACTGTAAAAGAATAAAGATGAACAAAAGAATCGTTACCATACACGATGTAGCCGAGGACACCCTTTCGCCCAAAAGACTGAAAAGATACCTGCGTTGGATGCGGCGCTTGGGGTACAAGTTTGTGCCGATAGACCGTCTTTTATCGGACAAGGGTACCGGAAAACTCATCACGTTGACCATCGACGACGCCTACAGCAGCACTATGGACACCCTACTGCCCATCCTTGAGAAATTTGGAATTACGTCCACGTTATTTGTGCCGCCGGGATTGCTGGAAAAAAAGGCGAACGATCCCGAACTGCTGGCCAACGACTGTTATGCGGACAAATCGACTATGACATGGGAACAACTGCGCCAGTGGGCGAAAAAGGGACAGCAAATCGGGTTTCATACCAATAAACATCTCGACCTTTACCATCACGGCAACGACAAAATAGAATCCGATTTCAAAGAAGGAATGGCCACTTTGCAGAGCATGGGCTTCCATACGGAATACTTTGCCTATCCGAAAGGCTTTCTTCCAAAGGACAGAGCTCATTTCGAAGAACTCTTACGCAAGAGCGGCATAAAGTATGCCTTTACCGTAAATCACGGCAAAGTCGATCCAAACAATGGATACTATATCAACCGGTCTATCATAGGGAATTCAGAACCTTTATTTTGGTCCATATTCAAATCTATAGGGATCACCGATAGGTTCTTTTACAAATACCGGCAACACCCGGAACAAAAGATATAATCTTTAATGGAGGATAACGGGATCATCAGAAAATTCAGGGGCTATTTCCTGGGGGGAATGGTTATATTCCTATTGCTGGTCATAGGGGGGTTCCTGGCAAAGCCGGATAAACTGCCTCCCACTCCTGTGATCGGGTTGATCTTCCTGTCATCGATCGTATACGCCGGCGCGACCTTGATGGCAACCCGGATGAACATCCGGACCTTATTTGTGTTCATCCTGATCTACCAGATATTTTGCTGTCTGTTTTTACGGGAATTTTTCCTCCTGGTTACGGGAGATGAACTGGGATTTTTAGAGAACATCATCGATTCCGGTGCGTATAGGGACGATGCTACGATCACCCAAGGCCTGACATTCTCCCAGACATTAAAATTCCTGGTCGAAGAAAATTCATACGACATATCGGATTACGGGTTCCCAGTCATTCTACGCATAGCCTATATGATCGGGGGTACCCAGTACGGAAATCTGGTAATGACCGGATTCAATATACTGCTCCATACTTTGTCCACCCTGTTTTTATATAAAACAGCCCTGAAATTCCTGGAAAAGAATCTGTGCAAAATAATCGCCATTTTGTGGGGCTTCAACCTGATATCCGTCTGGATAAATGTTAGCGGGCTGAAAGAGACCGTATTTTTATTCTTCATCATATTTACACTATACTATCTGTATCGGTTCATCGACAAGAAGTCTCTATACAGTATTTTCTTTTTCCTGGCAGGAGTGGCCATCATCGCCTTGTTCAGAATATATCTGTCGGTATTTTTTATCATCATTTTTTTGATGTTGTTCCTGCCCCGGAATTTTTATAAAAAATGGATGCCGCTTATCTGGGTGGGGATGATAATAATCATTCTCAATTTTATTGCCATATTCTCTTATTTCTTCCCCATATTGCAATTCATTTATGAAATGAGCCAGACAAGGAATGAGGGAACCGGCATCGGTGGCATTATCAGCCTCGTATTTCCTCTGATCGGGCCGTTTCCTAATTTCCTGACAAGCCAGAGTGAAAATGCCAATTTCAATACATTCGTTTTTCCGGCATTCCTATTTATAAAAACATTGCTGAGTATCTTCGGGATTTACGGCATATATCGCATCGTAAAAGAAAAGATGACAGACCTCTATCCTATGCTCAGCTTTTTTGTGCTCAATACGCTGTTGGTAGTCATAACCGGATTCGAGCTGCACTATAGATTTATCTATTGTGCGCTGCCCTGCTTTATCGTGATCGTGGTCTACGGATTCGACAAATACATGCAATCCCGAAGCAAGCTGCTCAGGTATTCCATCCCTTTCTATATAGCGTTTTGCGCCCTGATCGTATTCCTTTATAATACACGATGACAGCTATGATAGACCCGAAAATATGCCGCAAACTCTTAACGGTAGGCCCGATCAAATCGAAAGGCGGGATATCTTCCGTAATGTGCTCGTATTCCAGGATATTGAAGCCTTTTGATTATGTATCCACCTATGTCGATTCGTCGAAACCGGCCAAGCTTTGGGCAAGCGGGCTGGCCTGTCTGCAGGTCGTTTTTTACTGTCTGGTAAAAAGGAAAAAAATAGTGCACCTGCATAGCGCCGCATACAGCAGTTTCCAGCGGAAAAGGTTCTTAGCCGCATTAGCGCGGACTTTCGGCGCAAAAACCATATTCCATATCCACAACGGGGAATTCGATATCTTTGCAAAAAAATACGGGGCGGAAAAAATAAAGAGGATATTGAGCAAAAATGCGGCTGTAATCGCGCTTTCCGATTTTTGGAAGAAAAACATGGAATCGGTCATCGGTCTGGACAATATCGTTGTCATCAACAACATTGTAAATACACCGGCGGGTAGGTTGAAGCCGGAATTCGGCAAGAAAATAAACGTCCTCTTTCTAGGCATAATCTGCCCCGACAAAGGCATCTATGACCTGATAGATACTATCATCAGCGACAAAGAGTACTACAGGAGCCACATTACCCTGACTATCGGAGGCAAAGGTGAAATTGAAAGGCTGGAAACTGCCATAAAGGAAAACCACCTCGAAGATTTCATTAAGTTTGCCGGATGGGTCGGCGGAGATGAAAAAGAACAACTGATCAGGGATTCGGATATCTACGTCCTACCCTCCTATCACGAAGGAATGCCTATTTCCATTCTGGAGGCGATGGCCTATGGGAAACCTATCGTGGCCACTTGTGTCGGCGGGATCCCGGAAATCGTTCACGACGGGGACAACGGCATCCTGGTTGCCCCCGGGGATAATGCCGCGTTAGACCGTGCTTTAAGGGGCATGATCGACGACCGGGATAGATTGAAATCAATGGGAGAGCGCTCCGCTGAACTGGTCCGGCCTTATTTGGACACATCCGTAGCGGGGCAGTTGGAGGCCCTCTATATAAAATGTATGGAAAAAAAATGAGGAACATCTATCTGCTGATTTACTACATCATCGCCAAAAACCTGCCCAAATCGACCGTCCCGGTCTTGGGAAAAGCCTGCGGCACTGGACTTGCCGGAAACTGTTCGAATCTATGGAAGAAGACGTCAACATCGAAAACGGAGCCTATATCGGAGATGGATCCCGGATCAGCATTGGCGATCACAGCGGTATCGGATCAAAGTTCTATTGCCAGGGCATCCGACTGAAAATAGGAAATCATGTTATGATGGGCGAAGAAATATTAATGCTTGGTGCAGGACACAAAACTTCTTCCACGGATATTCCGATGAGCCTGCAGGAGAATATGCCGGTGTCCGATCTCGAAATCTGCGATGACGTTTGGATCGGATCCCGGGTTATAATCCTGCCGAATGTCAGGAAAATAGGCAAGGGAGCTATTATCGGGGCCGGAAGTGTAGTCACCAAACCGGTGCCGGATTATGCAGTGGTGGGAGGAAACCCTGCCAGAATCCTTAAATACAGAAAAAACGAAGACTGATGACAAATTCGGGGAAAAAAGAACAGGCTATAATAAATGGCATACGGGTCTATAAATTCGATGGATTCGACGACATCATCCAATATACCGTCCGAAACAAGAGCATACTGGTGGCCTTGAATTCCGACAAATTATATTACAGCCAACAAAAACTCAAAGATATCGTTAATACCAATATCGGATACTGTGACGGCATCGGGGCTGTATGGGCTTTGGGGAAGAAAGGGGTGAAAGGCGCGGTGAAAATAGCCGGATGCGATTTGTGGCTGGAGATCATCAAGCGGTTCCCTTCCGCCAGCTATTACCTGATAGGAGCTGAAGAAGAGGTTATCCATAAGGTCGTAGAAAGATTGTCGCTCGAATTCCCCGGCCTGAATATCGTAGGCTTCCGCAATGGATTTCTGAAATCCGATTCGGAAAAGGATCGGCTGCTGGAAGACATTCAGGCCAAAAGACCTGATTTTGTGTTCGTAGCAATGGGATCCCCTAAACAGGAATACCTGCTGGAGGAAATACACCATGTCCATCCTGTCCCTATGATGGGTTTAGGCGGCAGTTTTAATGTCTATTCCGGAAAGGTAAAACGAGCCCCCCAGTGGATGATAAACCTGAAAATCGAGACCTTATACAGATATCTTTTCAATAAGATAAGTTTCAAACGCGTAAAAAGCGATTTCAGATTCCTGTATATGCTTGTATTCAATAAATTATAATGGAAGAGATCATAAGCCCCCTCTGCGACCGGGATGAACTTCTGGATTTCGTTGCGCCGCTTAACCCGCTGGCGGGGGAATACACATTGGCGCACAACCCTGCCATTCCTTTGATACTGAATAAAATATTCGGCTATACCCCCCAATACCGAAAATATGTGAACGAGGCGACCGGTCAGTTGGAAGGTTTTATGAACGGGGTAGTATTCAAGGACAAATTCATTTCCACGCCCCATTTTTCCTATGGCGGAGTAGCCTGTGCCAATGCTCAAAAAGCCACCGAAATGGAACAAATGGTAAAAGGAAACTTCGAAATTCGGTCTTTCCATCTTTCTTCTGCCTTTTTTTCCGATAAAAAAGTTACTGCCTACTTGGACCTTACACAAGGGGAAACCGCTGTTTTCTCGGGATTAAAATACAATATACGCCGTCAGATACGTATTGCCCAGGAAAATGGGATCATCGTAAAGAAAGGCAAAAATGAACTGCTCGACGATTTCCTGACCGTATATTATAAAAATATGACACGTCTAGGATCTCCTCCCCAACCGAGAAAATTTTTCGAAACCCTGCTCAATGAATGGGATAACGGCGAAGCGGTCCTTTTTTGCTCATACTGCCAAGAGAAACCCGTAGGTGGGTGTTTCCTGCTGTCTTTCGGAGGCATTATCGAAAATTGTTGGGCCGGAACTTTGTACGAATATAATAAGCTGTTCGTCCCTTATCTGGCATACAGCGAAATCATCAAATATTCCATAAACAAGGGATACAAAGTATTCTCTTTCGGCCGAAGTTCCAAAGGAGAGGGAACATTAGGGTTCAAAAAGCACTGGAAACCACAACTCATCCAATTATATTTCAATCAATCCGTACCGATAAAGGAGGGACTAAAAGACAAGAAAAGGCTCCTTGCTCTCTACAAAAAGACAGTCCCCCAATGGGTGAACGTAAAAATAGGGGCCCTGACAACAAAATATATCTATTGATCAACCCATAATCTTGGATAAGACGATGAATGTCCTCACTTTTGACGTGGAAGAATGGTTCCACCTTTTGGATAACGACTCTACGCGCAGCGAGGAGCAATGGAATAATTATGAAGTCCGTATCTACGAAAATATGGAGCGGATATTTGATATCCTGGACAAGACCGATACCAAAGCGACTTTCTTTATCATCGGCTGGGTGGCAAAAAAATATCCGGATATTGTGCGGCGGATCGCTGAAAAATACGAAATAGGATCCCACACGATGAATCATCAACTCGTATGGCAGCAAGGCCGCGAAGCTTTTAAAGAGGACCTGTCATCCTCGATAAAGCTATTGGAAGACACTACCGGACAACCCGTCAAATATTTCCGGGCTCCCGGTTTTTCGATCCGGGAAAGCGAGCCATGGGCTTTCGAAGTTATAAAGGAGTGCGGGATCGAACTAGACTGTTCCGTCTTCCCGGCTCATCACGCACATGGCGGGATCCCGTCATATACCAATGCGGGCCCCAGCATTATAAAATACAAAGACTGCCAAATTAAAGAATTTCCGGTATGTATCAAAAAAGTAGCCAATAAAAACATCATATTCTCCGGCGGAGGTTACTTCCGCTTGATTCCGTATTTCCTGCTCAAAAAATGGAGCCGGGACAGGGAATACCTGCTTAGTTACATCCATCCCAGGGATCTCGACGGGGGACAGCCGGTCATCAAGGAGTTGTCTTTGCCCCGCAGATTTAAATCGTACGTCGGGATCAAATCCGCAGCAGAAAAACTGACCCGGTACCTGACAGACATAAAATTCACCGACATATCTACCGCTTGCAACCAAGTCGATTGGAATAAAGTCCCTGTCATAGAATTGAAATAATCTTCTGCCCGGGATTTGCTGCATAAAAACAGCCTGTCATTTTGTACAAAATCGTATCTTGCCGGGGTAAAATTCGCATTGAAACCAATGAAAGGAATCGTTCTGGCCGGAGGCAGCGGCACCCGCCTGTACCCTATCACGAAAGGCGTGAGCAAACAACTCCTGCCCATCTTCGACAAACCGATGGTCTACTACCCGATATCGGTATTGATGCTGGCCGGGATACGGGACATCCTTGTCATATCCACACCGGACGATATGCCTTCGTTCCAACGGCTGTTGGGTGACGGGAGTAATTTCGGCGTACGGCTGGAATACGCCGTGCAGCCTTCCCCGGATGGCTTGGCGCAGGCATTTCTGATCGGGGAAAAATTCATCGGCGACGACTGTGCCTGCCTGGTATTGGGAGACAATATCTTTTACGGGCAAAGTTTTACCAATATGCTCGCTGAAGCAGTAAAAAGTGCGGAAAAAGAACAAAAAGCCACCGTCTTCGGGTATTACGTGTCCGATCCGGAGCGTTACGGGGTGGCGGAATTCGATACGCGGGGCAGCGTCCTGTCCATCGAAGAAAAACCATCCGCCCCCAAATCCAATTACGCGGTGGTAGGTCTTTACTTTTACCCGAACAAAGTGGTAAACGTAGCAAAAGCCATTAAGCCTTCGGCCCGCGGAGAACTGGAGATCACCTCGGTCAACCAGGTATTCCTGAAAGATAAAGAACTGAAAGTCCAATTGCTCGGACGGGGGTTCGCGTGGCTGGACACCGGGACGTTCGACAGCCTGTCCGAGGCTTCCTCCTTCGTGGAGACCATCGAAAAACGCCAGGGGCTGAAGATCGCCTGCCTGGAAGAGATCGCCTACAACAACGGCTGGATATCCCGTGAAAAACTGCGGGAAGCGGCCGCACCGCTGGCCAAGAATGCTTACGGAAAGTACCTTCTAAAACTCGCGGAAAAATAATGGAGATCCTGAAAACGGACATCGAAGGCGTAGTCATTCTCAAACCACAGGTATTCGGGGATGCGCGCGGGTATTTTTTCGAGAGCTACAACAAGGCTGCTTTGGATGCGGCTGTAGGGCCCATAGAATTCTTGCAGGACAACGAATCCTTTTCTTCGTACGGAGTGATCCGGGGCCTGCATTTCCAGAAAGGGAAGCATGCACAGGCAAAACTAGTGCGGGCGATCCGGGGCACGGTATTGGACGTGGCGGTGGATATCCGCAAAGGATCCCCCACTTTCGGCAAGCATGTGGCGGTAGAACTCTCGGAAGAAAATAAACTGCAATTGTTCATTCCCCGGGGATTCGCCCATGGATTTTCTGTATTGAGTCCGTCTGCCGTTTTCGGTTATAAATGCGACAATTCTTATGCGCCACAAAGCGAAGGGGGCGTCGCATTCGACGATCCGGAAATCGGCATAGACTGGCGAATCCCGGAAAAAGACATCGTTCTTTCCGAAAAAGACAATCACCGGCCGCCGCTGAAAGATGCCGAAGTTTTCGATATAAACGATGCGTTGTACTGATATGGCCGAAAAGAAAAACATACTCGTGACCGGTGGCCGCGGACAGTTGGGCCTGTCGCTTCGGAAAATTGCCGCCGAATATCCGCAGTACGGCTTCCTGTTCACCGATTTGCCCGAAGGGGACATTACCGATAAAACCGCCGTCGAAGACCTGGTAGAAAAAGAACGGATAACCCTGATCGTCAACTGTGCCGCCTATACGGCCGTCGACCGGGCGGAATCCGATGAAAGTACGGCCCGGAAAATCAATGCACTGGGCCCTGCGGTATTGGCCGAGATCGCCCGGGAAAAAGGGATAAAACTCGTCCACATATCCACCGACTACGTATTTCCCGGTACGGGCAATGCTCCGCTGAAAGAGACAGACTCTCCACATCCGGCAAGTGTCTACGGGCGGACGAAACTGGAAGGAGAAAAAGCCATCGAAACGTCCGGATGTGAGGCCGTGATCATCCGCACGGGATGGCTTTACTCGGAATTCGGGAACAATTTCGTCAAAACGATGCTCCGGGGAGGAAGTGAGCGGGAGGAAGTGAACGTGGTATACGACCAGACGGGTACCCCGACCTATGCCACAGACCTGGCCCGGGCGATCATGACGCTTGTCCAAAACGGGGTGAAAGGTTTTGACATCTACCATTACGCTGACGAAGGAGCTGTCTCGTGGTACGATTTTGCCCGGGCGATCTTCGACATTTATGGAATGAACGTGACAGTAAATGCGATCGAAACAAAAGATTATCCCTGTGCGGCAGCGCGCCCGGGGTATAGTGTACTATCCAAAGAAAAGATAAAAGCAGCCGGAGCGCGTGTCCCTTACTGGCGGGATTCGCTCGAACGGTGCATTGCAGCTTTAAAACAATTGGAAGAATGACAACCAAACGCAATATCCTCATCACCGGCGGCGCCGGGTTCATCGGCTCGCACGTGATCCGGCTTTTTGTGAACAAATACCCCGGCTACCATATCGTCTGCCTGGATAAGCTGACTTACGCCGGGAACCTCGAGAACCTCCGGGACATAGAGGAAAAGCCAAATTATACCTTCGTCAAAGCCGACATTTGCGACCAGCAAACGGTCGGGAGAATATTTACTGACCATGCCGTCGACGGGGTTATCCACCTGGCGGCCGAAAGCCATGTGGACCGCAGCATCAAGGATCCGTTCGCCTTCGCCCGCACTAATGTCATGGGGACATTGACTCTGCTCCAGGCGGCCAAAAACGCTTGGGACGGCCATTTTGAGGGTAAGCTGTTCTACCATATCTCTACCGACGAAGTGTACGGAGCACTGGAAATGGACGGCGGGTTCTTTACGGAAGACACGCGTTACGACCCGCACAGCCCCTATTCCGCGTCCAAAGCCTCGTCCGACCATTTTGTGCGGGCTTTCCACGACACGTACGGGCTGCCGACGCTGATCACCAATTGCTCCAACAATTACGGACCCTATCAGTTCCCGGAAAAACTGATTCCCCTTTTCATCCACAATATCCGCCTTGGCAAACCGCTGCCGGTATATGGAAAAGGCCTGAACGTGCGCGACTGGCTTTACGTAGAGGATCATGCCCGTGCCATCGACCTGATATTTCACCAAGGCAAAACGGGGGAAACCTACAACATCGGGGGGTTCAACGAATGGAGGAACATCGATATCGTCCGTTTGCTGATAAAAGTGACCGACCGCCTGCTGGGGCGTCCGGAAGGAGCCTCCGAAAAGCTCATCACTTATGTGGCCGACCGGGCCGGACACGACCTGCGCTATGCCATCGATTCTTCCAAACTGAAAGACGAGCTGGGCTGGGAGCCTTCTTTGCAATTCGAGGAAGGATTGGAAAAAACGGTTCAGTGGTATCTGAACAACCCGGACTGGCTGGACAACGTAACCAGCGGCGCCTATCAGGATTACTACGAAAAAATGTATTCGGGCCGATAATATACCACGCACAGGCAAAAATTCCATAAGAACAGATTCACGCCGGTTTTTGAATTGAAAACGATAGAAAAAGGATACCTGCACATCTATACCGGCAACGGGAAAGGCAAGACCACAGCCGCTTTCGGACTGGCCCTACGGGCTGCCATGGCAGGGAAGAGAGTGTTCGTCGGCCAATTCGTCAAAAGCATGCGGTACCACGAGACCGAAGTGGAAGCTATCCTGCCGCAGATACATACCGAACAATTCGGCCGGGGATGTTTCATCGGCCGCAACCCCGAAGAAGCGGATAAAGAAGCCGTCCGGGAAGGTCTCGACCGCTGCCGGGAAGCTCTGGCCGGACAAGACTATGACCTGGTAATACTGGATGAACTGAATATCGCCCTTTACTTTGGCCTGCTGGATATTGGAGAAGTATTGAATGTATTACATAACCGTGAGGATCGTGTGGAGGTAGTCGTAACAGGCCGTTACGCTCCGCAGGAACTTATCGATATGGCCGACCTGGTCACGGAAATGGCCGAAATAAAACATTACTACCAAAAAGGCGTGGAAAGCCGGGACGGGATAGACCGGTAAAATCCGGCTTTTTACGCGAGCCCACAAGCAAACTTCCCCCGAATAAAAAAGCCGGAGCTTTGCTCCGGCTTTAAATACTTTTCATATCCTCTTATTTTACATCGGGAAAAGCACCTTTAAGCGCATCCTCTATTTCAGACGGATGTCCGCGGTATACGATCTTCCCCTGCGGATCGACCAGCAAAGTCGTCGGTATAGAGGTAATGGCATATGTTTCGGAAACATTGTCCTGACCTTTTACTTTTTCGCCGGAATTGACATTGATCCAAGGCAGGCCATCTTCTTCGACCGCTTTGCGCCAATCGGCATCGGCATCCCAGGCAGCTACGCCAACCACTTCCAGCCCGGCCGGATGGTATTTCTTATAAAGGTCTACCATATGGGGATTGTACATCCGGCACGGTTTGCACCACGAAGCCCAGAAATCGACCACCACCCATTTGCCTTTCAGGTCGGACAGGCGGATCGTATCCCCTGCGATAGAGGTGAGGGTAAAATCGGCAGCCGTGCCTCCCTGGGCCGAATTGCGGACGTTCTCCACCCGTTTTTTGATATTGCGGCCATACAGGCAACTTTTTACCTTGTCGGCAAGCCCCTGGTAAAGGCTGTCCACCAGGTCAATTTCTTCTGCATCGTACGAAAATCCGAGATCGGCCAGCACCCATGCGGCGAAATTATTGTCGGGATATTTTTTTACCACGGTCTTCTGAGCGGCCAGGATATTGTTCGAGACTTCCTCCCACCGTTTGTTCAGGCGGTTGACGGACGAGGTATCCATGCGATCCATGGTGGCAGCTTCCTGACGGAGGCTTTCGCGGAGGATGTTCAGAGAGTCGATCCGTTTTACCTCAGGATATTCGTATACGCCGCCGCCAATTTTGGCTTTCGGAAAATCGGCAGCCGTACCGGTGACCGTATATTTTCCGAGCCCTTCGACAAAAAGTTTCAGCGAAGGAGTCCGAACATCGGCTACATCGACCGTATCGCCCTGCGGGACGAGGAACAGGCGGAGCATTTCACCTTTATCGTAGGTTTTGAGGGTGAATTCACCCGGTTTTTTGACCGTGACCGAATCGTCCGCCACCCATTTGGTCTTGGATGCATGCCAGGAAGCCAAAACGACCTTGTCGCCCGCGTTAAGCCCTTCTATTTGCCCGGATATTACATTTTTGCGCACTTGTGTGCAGGAAAAGAACAAACACAGCAGCAGGAATGCGACGGCAAACCATTTGAAGAATTTTTTCATATCTGAAGTTTTTGTCGTTTATATCTATGCAAAGATAATTCCGGGCGAGGGTTTATTCCGGAAAAACCTCGGCTAATTTTTCAGGCAATTCACTGGGATGTCCCCGGAAAACGATCTTTCCCTCGGGATCGACCAAAATGGAGGTCGGCACTCCTGTGATGACAAAAGTCTTTGTCACGTCTTCCTGCCCTTCGACCTTTTCGCCCGCATTCAATTGCACCCATGGAAGGCCGTCCTGCACGATCGCTTTCTTCCAGGCATCCTCCCGGTCCCAACATGCGATACCGATCACTTCCAATCCCCGGCCGTGGTATTTCTCATACAGCCGGACAAGTTCCGGATTGCTCATCCGGCAAGGCTTGCACCAGGAAGCCCAAAAATCGAGCACCACCCATTTCCCCCGGTAATGCGAAGGAGACACCAAATCTCCCTCGGTAGAGGTAAGCGTGAACCTGGGAACCGATGCCTCCTCGGAAGCGGCCATCAGGAGATATATTTCCTCGTTGGCCTTATCGCCGGAATAGGTATTGCGCGCCCCGCCGCTCAGGCTGTTATAAAGCCTTTTCACTCGGTCCAAAGTCGTAAGCCGGGGGATAGACCGTATCAAATCGCTCACCAGAAAGGCAGAATAAGCATTGCCCGGGTGGTAAATGATAAAACGCTCCTTGGCCGATACGAGGCTTTTATGCACTCCTGTCAGCTTTTTTATTTCCTCTTCCGCTTCCGCTTGTTTGCCCGACTGGGTCAACTCCACGACTTTCCGCGTCAAGCTGTCCCGCCGGTTCTCGAGGGACGATATTTCTTTCATCATATCATCCGTATTGTACAGCCCTCCCCATACCCGGGCCGTCGCTATATCCCCGTCGCGGGTATCTATCACATATTCTTTCCCGCTTTCGGGAAAGACCATCCGCTGCCCGGTCTTCCCTGTAGCAGCGGTAAACAATAAGCGTAGCATCCGGTCGGTACGGCCGGTAACGAAACGTACCGTATCGGCCGCCCCGGTAAACACAAATGCCGTATCCTGAATGAGTTTATTATCTTCGCCCACTTCCGCCAGCGCGATCCTATCTCCGGCCTGGGCGCCTACCACCCGTATTTTCAGCACGCTTTTTTCCTGTGCGTAACCCGCCGTACAGATCAGGGCCGCAAACAAACAGAATAGCTTATGTTTTGTCGTCATTCTTCGAGTTTTTAGACATCGTACTACAGGGGAAACCAATCCGTGCGGAAACATTTCATTCTCGGCCCCGGCGACGATTTTCTCCAAAATGTTTTATTCTTTCCGATGAAAGATTTTGCAAATTAATCCTGTACAAATATATACATTTGTACAAACAAACGAACAATATGCCGTTAAAACATTGGGAAGATCTCGCCCTGACAGTAGCCGGAGCAGATGAAGCGGGGCGGGGATGCCTGGCCGGCCCGGTGACGGCTGCCGCCGTCATTTTGCCGGCGGATTATCACAACGGAAACCTGAACGATTCCAAGCAACTCACCGCCCGCCAGCGGGAGGTTCTGCGGAAAGATATCGAACGTAATGCCGTATCGTGGGCGTTCACTCACATCGCCCCGGAACGGATCGACGAGATCAATATCCTCTGGGCCGCGGTAGAGGCCATGCAGCAAAGCGTAGACAAACTTTCCTGCATCCCGGAACTACTGTTGGTAGACGGGAACCGCTTCCGGGCCCATAGAAACATCCCGTATAAATGCGTAATTAAAGGAGATGCCACGTATTACTGTATCGCCGCCGCCTCTGTGGTAGCCAAGACCGAGAGGGATCGCCTGATGGAAGAATTGGCCGGGAAATACCCGGAGTACGGCTGGGGGAAGAACAAAGGATACCCTACCGGCGAACACCGCAAAGCTATTTCCCTGTACGGGCCGACCCCCCTGCACCGGCAGAGTTTCCGTCTGCTGGAACCACAAACGGCTCTGGATTTCAAAAAAGACTGAAAAACAAAATATCACTGAACGATAAAACCCAAAAAACCTTATTGTTATGAAAAAATTTCTGTTCATAGGCGCCCCCCTGCCGGCCAAAGCTTACGGCTGGGTAGCCCTGCTGCTGCGCGTATTCGTCGGGGCGATGATGCTCACCCATGCGATCCCGAAGGTCGAGGGCTACCCGGCCCTGTCGATGACCTTCCCGGATCCTTTGGGTATCGGGAGCCAACTGTCGTTGATACTGGCTATTCTGGCCGAGGGGGTATGCTCGCTGTTTATCGTTGCCGGCGCCCTTACCCGCCTGGCCGTCCTGCCGCTGATCTTCAATATGTGCGTAGCCGCGTTCGTGGTGCATGGGGGCGATACCTTCGGAGTAAAAGAACTGGCCGTTCTCTATCTGGGATTCTACGTGCTGATACTCATCCTGGGGCCCGGCCGCTTTTCGGTGGACCGTTTCCTGTTTAAGGAGTCCTACGAAAACGACTGATCCCATCCTTGCGGGCAGAGGCGGATTTGCGTACTTTTGTAGAAACGAAACAATTGTAAAAACTGGTGATAGGTATGCTGAAAAAACGCTCTCCCCGATTTTGCGCCGTGGCCATTCTGGCCTGGGCGGCTATCTTGTTTTCCTGCGCGCCCGACCATAAAACCGCCCGGGAAGCCTCTCTGGACGCCGTTCCCGTCGGATCGATGATGGTGGCCCGGATAAACGACCCAGCCTCTTTCGCCGGCGATATCGAAGCATCGCAATACCTGTCGGCCTTCGATTCGCTGGAGTTGCGGAAAACGCTGGATAATGGCATCCGCATGATGCGGAAACTGGGCGGGGACGGTGTCCTGAAGCGCCCGATGACCATCGCAGGATCGAAAGTGGGGGCGAAAAGCATTTCGCTGCTATTCGTTTCAAAGACCGGGAAAGGTTCCCCCCAAAATGCGTTTGGGGCAGATACCCTGGTGAGTTCCGACCGGTATGAGAAGACCGACATCGTGACCGTCAGGGTTCCTTCAGGCACCTATTCTTATTATACCGCCGGGGGATACCTCGTCCTCTCGGACAACCGCCTGTACCTGGAACAGTCCATCCTGCAGCAGGCCGGAGGTGTTTCACTGGAGGCCGACCCCTCTTTCGTCAAATCCTATCCTATCCTCTTGTCCGGCAAAAAAGCGACGGTCGCGCTCCGTTTCCCGGAAATAGCCGACTACGCCGCTAAAAACCTGGGGATCGACCCCGGTATAGCCGGAGAATTGGCCCCTTGGGCGGCTTTAGAGCTGCGGGCCGACAGTACGACCCTCAGGGGCGAAGGCCTGTTCTGCACAGGGGATTCGACGGCGGCGCTCTCCTCGGTACTGGCCGGACAGAAAGTAAAGAATATCACTCTCGACGCTTATATCCCTTCGGATGCCATTCAATATACGTATTTGGGCATTTCGGATTGGAACACGTACTTTTCGGATTATTCCCGCTATCTGAAAGCGTCCTCGCAATTCCACCTGTACAACAATGCCGCCCAGAAATACAACAAATTTTTCGGGGGCGACTTCCGCAGTTTCTTCCTGCCCTGGGCCGGAACGGGACTGGCGATAATCCATACCGCGGGAAACCCTGAAGAAACGATTGTGATCGGGGTCAAAGATCCCGATGCGGCCGCAAAAGCGCTGGAAAAAATAACGGATTCGTCGGTCGTACGACCCGACCCGTACAAAGGACATACGATCTTTCCCATCGGACAGAAAACCATCTTCCGGGACTTGGTCACCCGGGCAGCAGGCAAAGAAGGGGTGGCTTTCGGAGCTATTGTGGACGGCGCCGCCGTATTTTCTCCTACGGTGGAAAGTCTCCGCAAAACGATGGAAGACATCCTATCGGGCACAACCCTGACCTCCGTACTGCCTTATGTGGAGCAAAAGAACCTGCTGGCCACCAACACCAATATGCTTGTACTGGTGCGGGGAGACCTGTGGAGCGCCGGCACCACGGAACTGGCCAAGGAAAAACGGCGGCAGGGCAAACCGCTGACCACCGTCGAAAAATACGTGCGGGACAATGCCTCCAAATTCAAAAACCTCCGGTACAATTTCCTGCAAGTGAGCGCCACCAGCGGGACGGCATTCCTCAATATCCGCTTGTCCTGGGACGACAGCGCCCCCCGGCAGGCCGTCAAGGAATGGTCGTACGCCCTGGAAAGCGCACCCGCTACCGCCCCGATGGCATTCCCGAACCACCGAAACGGACGGTATGACGTGCTGATACAGGATACGGGGGGAACAATTTACCTGATCTCCGACAAGGGCTCCCTTTTCTGGAAAAAGAAACTGGGCGCTCCTATCACCTCGCCCATCGTCGTATGCGACCTGTACGACAACAAGCGCTACCAGATGGCTTTCTGGACAGGAAACAAATTCCATGTGATCGACCGCCTGGGCAATTACGTGACCACGGCCGAAAAAGTAACTAGGGCCAAGAAAATAACGCCGGACAAACCGAAAGCCGTCGTGGCTTCGACCAACGAGATAAGCTATCTCAAGGCCGGGTCGATGCGTAAGATCAAAACAGAACAATCCCCCCTTTCCGCCGTGGTATATGTCGCGGCAGAGGACGCATTGGTGTACCGGATATCGGACGGCAAGGTCTACGGGATAATCCCCTCGGGGGAAAAACTCCAGGGATTCCCCGTACAGGCCGAAAAGGATTTCACCGCGGAAGATTTCGGCCGCGACGGGCGTCTGGGCATTGTAACGACCTCGCCCGAAGGGGTCGTTACCTTGTACCGCATGCCAAAACCGGCAAAAAAATAATCGCATGACCCGTCAGGAACTCGAGGACATCCTCATCCTTTACCGTGCGGAAGGCGTTTCGCACCGCCAGACCGGGAAACTCATCGCGCAGGCCGGCGGGCTGGCCGAAGTTTTCGCCGCCCCGCCGGCCGTATTGGCCCGCTGGGGCCTGAAAAGGAGTGCGATAACCACAATCACCTCCCGGATGACTACCGGCGAGATAAAGGCCGAGGCGGATTTCGTAGAAAAGAACGGTATCCGGGCCATTGGGTTTTGGGAGGAGGACTACCCTCTGCTTCTGCGGGAATGCCCCGACGCTCCGGTCTTACTGTTTGGCCGGGGGGATTTCGATTTTAAGCCCGACCCTTTGGCCATATCCATCGTCGGCACCCGTTCTATCACCCCTTACGGGGCATCGGTAACGGAAGAGATCGTCCGCGCCCTGGCGCCGTTCTCCCCGGTGATCGTCAGCGGACTGGCTTATGGAGTGGACGTGCATGCCCACCGGGCAGCCCTGAAATACGGTCTGTCTACCGTCGGGATTTTAGGACAGGGCCTGGGTACTCCGCTATATCCCTCCCAAAACCGGGAAACGGCCCGCCAGATGTGTACGGCCCCGGGATGCGGCGTAATGACGGAATACCTTCACCTGCAGGCAGCGTTGCCTGCTTTATTCCCCGCCCGCAACCGCATCGTGGCCGGTATTTCCCGCGCCACAGTAGTGGTGGAAGCCAAGTCCAAAGGTGGTGCGTTGATCACGGCCGAACTGGCGGGAGGTTACAACCGGGAGGTTTTCGCCGTACCGGGACGGATATCGGATCCTTGTTCGGCCGGATGCAACGCCCTGATCCGCCGCAATAAAGCCATCATCACAGACGACCCGCAAGTCCTTATCGAAGAATTGGCACTGGCCTGTGAAAATCGCACCGAAAAAAAAGGAAGGGAAACAGCCGTTCAAACAACCCTGTCCGAACCGCTGTCCGGCGAGGAAGAAAAAGTGATAAAGAGCCTCGCTCCGGTCGAAAAAATGCACGTGGACGAACTGTGTACTACCCTAGAGATACCCGTGCACACCCTTTCGGGACTACTGTTGGAATTGGAGCTCAAGGGTCTGATCGACGCCCTGCCCGGTAAATATTACGCCCTGTCCCCGGCGGCCCGGGGATAGCTTGTACGATTTTTTTCGATAAAAGTATTCCGTATTTTATTAATTTCGTTACCTTTACCCTTAGCAATGCGAATACTGCCCGTATGCGCCGCTGGCCAAGGAATCCGCAAACCTAAAAAAACCGACACACTATGCTTATAGACAAATACATAGAGAATTCTCTCTACCTCTATCAATGTGTGATAGTCCCCGGTTTCGGCGGTTTTATCGCCATGGACGAACCCGAACAGGAAAAAGAAGGCGGACGGAAATACCGCCCGTCCGGTAAAACGTTCACATTCAACCCGGCGCTGAAAGTGAACGACGGGGTACTGGCCATGTATATCTCCAATATGCGGGACATCTCCTACGCCGATGCGATGGCGGAGATCACCCATGCGGTCGATTTTTACCTCTCGACCCTCGAAAAGGGCGATCCGGTGGATATCGCAGGGGTCGGCGTGATACGACCCGATGGAAAGGGCGGATTGTCTTTCACACAATCCGGTGTCAAAAATTTCTCCCGGGGACATTACGGACTTACCTCGGTAGTCGTTCCTACAGAGGAAAAACTGGAAAAGACCTCCGTCACGTACGAACATGAGAGCCTCCAGATAACCCCTGCCGGAGAAGAGGCCGAAGAAGACAAACCGGTCGAATCTGCCTCGGAAGAACCCTCGCCGGAGGATACCGGCAAAAAAGAAGAAGGAGTAAAAGTCGTGAAAAAGGCCTTCCAGATGGTGGTCAATGCCGCCACTTACGCCGGCATAAAAGATAACACGGTCGAAAACAAAGCCATCGGCGACATGATCAATGCCGTACTGATGGAAGCGGTCGAAAAGGCCACGATAGAAAAATACCAGGTGTGCGACCAGGACGGGCTTCGTTCGCTGATCTCTTCAGCCGCCCAACGGGCAAAAAAAGAGGACGATGCCGAAGGCAACCAGGCGATAGACAGTATCGTCAGCGCCCTGATGGCCGACAAAGAAAAGAAAGAAGACGCAGAAGAGGGCCCACAGTCTTACGAGATGGAAACTTTTTCCGCCGAGGGGCTGATTGAAGAAGAATCCGTACAGGTCGAAACATCCGATGAAACAGCGACCGATATGCCTGTCGCAGATGGCGGCGGCAACGACGGGAACGGCCCGGACGATGGGGACGATCCGCAGGAGGAAGAAGATGACGAAGAGGATGACGACGATTCCCGCCCCAGCCCGTTCCACAGCAAACCCGTAAGGGCCGTCATCGGGGCCGTAGTGGTCGTGGCCGTATTGGTGGGGCTGTTCTTCTTCGTATACCGGGGCGGTGCCAACCTGTATTTCTGGAAGGACGAACCGGACAATGGGATCACAGCCGTAACGAAAGACACGCTGAAATCCGACACGGCAGCCACAGATACATTAAAGAAAGATACCAGCGCCGTAGTGCCTGCCGCCACAATCCTTCCGGCAAAGTCGGTCGAACCGGACGCGCTCGATACGGCCTACGTGCCGGACAAGCCGTTCTACGTGATCGCCACCTCCGTCGAATTCAAGCAAAACGCGGAAAGGGCCCTGAAAGAATTGCGGGCACAAGGCTACCCGGCCGAATACGCCGGCTATCAAAACGGCTTGTACATGATCGCTTACCAGGGATTCTATTCCCGGACGGAAGCCCAGAAGATGTACGGCGAAATCCTCGACAAGACCGACAACCTGGGTATATGGATCAAGGTCTACAACCGCAACGCGGATAAAAAAACCGACTGAGGGCAATCAAACAGGTAATAAACAGGGCGGAAATTTAACCGCCCTTTATTTTTTTGGAAAAAATAAGCCCTCTAATTCATACCTTTGCACAGATATTGAAAAAGAGAAAAAACACGGAAAATGAAAATATCCTATAACTGGCTGAAACAGTTCGCACCGTTCGCCCTCGACGAAGAAGCGGCAGCGGAAATACTGACCGACCTGGGTCTGGAAATAGAAGGTATCGAAAAATGGGAAAGCGTGCGCGGCGGTCTCCGGGGGATCGTGATCGGCAAAGTCCTTACCTGTGTGCCCCATCCCAATTCGGATCACCTGCATGTGACCACCGTCGACCTGGGAAGCGGAGAACCGGTGCAGATCGTCTGCGGAGCGCCCAACGTAGCGGCGGGGCAGACCGTACCGGTAGCCACGATCGGCGCCGTGTTGTACGACAAGGACGGCAGCGAATTCAAGATAAAGGAAAGCAAACTGCGCGGCGAAAAGTCGATGGGTATGATCTGTGCCGAGGACGAACTCGGGCTGGGCGAATCTCACGAAGGGATCATGATCCTGCCGGACAGCATCAAAGCCGGCACCCCGGCTGCCGAAGTATTCGACGCGGAAACCGATACGGTGTTCGAAATAGGCCTTACCCCCAACCGGGCCGATGCGATGAGCCACCTGGGCGTGGCCCGCGACCTGGCTGCCCGGCTGAAATACAACGGAGAGGACATTTCCATCTCCCTTCCCGAGCGGGCTATCGCCCCCGCGGCGGATTTTCCGGTAAAAGTATCGGTAGAGGATACCCACCGGGCCCCGCGCTACTGCGGCATCGTGGTAAAAGGCGTGAAAGTCGCCCCGTCGCCCGCCTGGCTGGTGAACCGCCTGCATGCGGTAGGGGTGAATTCGATCAATAACGTAGTGGACATTACCAACTACGTCCTCCAATCCCTGGGGCAGCCTTTGCACGCATTCGACCTGCGGCAGGTAGGCGGGGAAATCCGCGTGAAGACTTGCCCCGAAGGCACACCTTTCGTGACCCTGGACGGGGTAGAGCGCAAACTGTCGGGGAAAGACCTGATGATCTGTTCGGCGGACAAGCCGATGTGTATAGCCGGGGTGTATGGCGGCCTGGAATCCGGCATCAAGGACGACACGACCGATATCTTTATCGAAAGTGCTTATTTCGACCCTATCGCCATCCGCCGCACTTCCAAGCGCCACGCCCTGCAAACGGACGCTTCGTTCCGGTACGAACGGGGCATCGACCCCAATATCACCGTGGAGGCGCTCAAACTGGCCGCCGCCCTGATGTGTTCGGTCGCCGGGGGACATGTGGCTTCGGGCATTACGGACATTTGCCCCGATCCGGCTGTCAAGGAACCGTTCGACGTGACGTTCCGGTATGACCAGGTAGCCAAACTGCTGGGCAAAGATATCCCGCACGACAAGTTGAAAAAGATTCTGGCCGCCCTCGAAATAGAGATCGCGCGCGACAACGGCGATTCGCTGGAACTGAAAGTGCCCGCTTACCGGGTGGACGTGCAGCGGGAAGCCGATGTGGTGGAAGACGTCCTGCGCGTATACGGATACAATAACATAGAAGTGAGCCATGTCCTGCGTACGGCCATCGTGCCGGACGACAAGCGGAGCCCGGAGCGGCTGTTCAACCTGGCCGCAGACCTGCTGGCCGCCCGCGGATATCACGAGATCATGTCCAATTCGCTGACCAAAAGCGCCTATGCGGCCCTTACGGCGGATATAAACCCGTCGGCGACCGTCAAACTGCTCAATCCGCTGAGCACCGACCTGGACGCCCTGCGGCAAAGCCTGCTCTTCTGTGCGCTGGAAGCCGTAGCGCGGAACATCAGTTTCCGCCATGCCGACCTGCGCCTGTTCGAATTGGGCAAAGTATACAATAAATTCGGCGGCAAATACGTGGAAGTGAACCACGTCGCTCTTACCGTCACCGGAAAAGCATCCGGCGAATCCTGGCGGCAGGGCCAGCGGGAAGCCAATTATTTCGACCTGCGGGCCGATTTCGACCGGCTGATGGCCCGTTTGGGAGTTGAAGACCTGCATACCAAACCTTACGGGGGCGATATTTTCGCCGAAGGAGCCGAGATTCACAGCGGGAAAATACTCGTAGCCTATACCGGTAAGGTGTCCCGGAAGATACTCAAAGCGTTCGATATTTCCCAGGACGTATTCTTTTGCGATATCCTATGGGAAAACGTACTGGATATCGCCCGCCGCACGAGCATCACGTGCCACGACCTGCCCAAGTTTCCTTCGGTGCGGCGCGACCTGGCCCTGTTGCTGGACGAAAAAGTGACGTACGAAGAGCTCTACAACGCGGCTTTTGCCGCCGAGCACAGCATCCTGAAAAGCGTGGACCTCTTCGACGTATACCAGGGCAAGAACCTCCCGGAAGGCAAAAAATCCTACGCCATGAGCTTTGTCCTGGCGGACGAGGAAAAGACCCTGGACGAAAAACGCATCGACGCCGCCATGAAAAAACTCATGGGCGCCTTTGAAAAACAGTTCGGAGCCACCCTCCGGGCCTAGAATAACACCATAACCCGGCACGCTATGCTGAAGGATTTCTTTAAAAACAAATACGTACTCAATATCCTGGGCGCTGCGGCCATTGCCGTGGTGCTGATGGTGGGATTCATGTACTGGCTGGACAGCTATACCCGCCATGACGAGACCTACCCCACCCCCGACCTGCGCGGTATGGACGCGACATTGGCCACGCAGACCCTCGATGCGATGGGGTTCAAATGGGAGATCATCGACTCGTCGCGTTACGAATCGGGAAAACGCCCCCGGGCGGTACTGTCCCAGGACCCTTCGGCCGGAACGGCCGTAAAACAAGGGCGCAAGGTCTATCTGAAGATCAACCGCTCCTCTTGGGAAAATGCCACGATACCTCCCGTGGATTTTGAGAACGACAAGATAGACAATGTCTCCCGGCGTCTTACAGCTTCCGGATTTACCGTAGGCGAAGTGATTTACCAGCCGCATATCGGCCGCGACGTGGTACTCGGGCTGTCCGTAGGAGGACATTCGGTACATCCTGGACAAAAGCTGCCCAAATCAACCGTCATCGATATCATTGCCGGCGAAGGGGATCAGGCGGCCGTAGCCGTGGATACGCTGGGCGTAGACGATTTTTAACCGCCGCCTAGCCTTATAAAAGAAACGATTTTATGGATATACAACAGCCCGAAGAGGAATTCGACCTTACCACTGCGGACGAATTTCAGGACGAATCGCAGGACGAACTGTACGAGCATCACCGCTTCGTGGCCGACAAGGGGCAGGAACCCTTCCGCATTGACAAATACCTGGTCGTCAAAGTACAGAACGCCACGCGCAACAAGGTACAGAATGCCATCCGTGCCGGAAGCGTACTGGTGAACGATGCCCCTGTCAAACCCAACTATAAAATAAAACCCGGCGATGTCATCCGGGTGGTACTTCCCACCCCGGTGCGCGAAGGCATTATCGTCCCTGAGAATATCCCGCTGAACATCGTTTACGAAGACGACAACCTGATCGTGGTGGACAAAGCGGCAGGCATGGTCGTTCATCCCGGCCATGGTAACTATTCCGGCACGTTGGTCAATGCCCTGGCGTACCATTTCGACCATTTCCCCACGGCCGGCGCTATGGAACGCCCGGGACTGGTACACCGTATCGACAAGGATACCAGCGGACTATTGGTCGTAGCCAAAACGGAGTATGCGATGACCCATCTGGCCCGCCAGTTCTACGACCATAGCATCAGCCGGCGGTACAAGGCTTTGGTATGGGGCGATTTCAACGAAGACGAAGGCACCTATACAGGGAACATCGGGCGCAATCCTTCCAACCGGCTGCAAATGACGGTATTCCCGGAAGGGGAAGCCGGGAAACCGGCCGTCACGCACTATCGCGTAGCCCAGCGCTTCGGGTACGTTACGCTGGTGGAATGCCGGCTGGAGACCGGCCGCACACACCAGATACGCGCCCATTTCACGTTCAACCGCCATCCCCTATTCTCTGACTCCCGGTACGGCGGGGACCAGATCCTCAAAGGAACCATTTCGGGCGCCTACAAACTGTTCGTCCGCCACGCGATGGAAGCCCTGCCCCGGCAGGCCCTCCACGCCGAACTCCTGGGATTCATCCACCCTACCACCGGAAAATACCTCGAATTCTCCAGCCCGATGCCGGAAGATTTTTCCTCGGCGCTCGCCTTATGGGAGGATTATTCCCATCACAGCATGTCCGCCCGCAAGGGCTGATATTCCTGCCGGAAAACGGCCTTAACGACCTCTTTTGTGAGCCGGCGTTGTGCGATACCTCCGCATAACCGCTCTTTTTTGGAGATATTTAACGAAGGCCCCGAATTTTTAGTTATCTTTGCTCGGAATAATTTAAGGAGTAAATAATTAAGGTAAAATGTTACCTCCCTTTTCGAGAACAAAAGGGTTTCTAAAAAATCAAGATCATGCAGGTTCCACAACCACTATCTCAGACCGTTACGCTGAAAGACGGTCGGACTATTACTATTGAGACCGGCGTACTGGCCAAACAGGCTTCCGGTTCCGCGATCGTTCGCATGGGCGGCACGGTGCTGCTGGCTACCGTCACTTCCGCCGCCGAAGGCAAGGAAGGCGCCGATTTTCTGCCCCTTACCGTAGAATACAAAGAACAATTCCCCGCAGCAGGGCGTTTTCCGGGCGGTTTCATGAAACGTGAAATGCGCCCCAACGATGAAGAGATCCTGGTAGCCCGCCTGGTAGACCGTATCCTTCGCCCGATGTTCCCTTCGGACTACCATGCCGAGACGCAGGTGATCGTACAGCTGCTTTCATACGACGGACAAACCCGCCCCGATTCGCTGGCCGGACTGGCCGCCTCCACCGCTATCGCGGTATCCGATATACCGTTCGATGGCCCGATCTCCGAAGTACGCGTAGCGCGTATCGACGGACAATTCGTCATCAACCCCACGCAGGAGCAAATGGAACAGGCCGACATCGAACTGATGGTCGGTGCGACGATGGATTCCATCGCTATGGTGGAAGGTGAGATGAAGTTCGTTTCCGAAGAGGAAATGATCGAAGCGCTCAAAACCGCCCACGAAGCTATCAAAGATCAGGTGGAAGCCCAGAAGGCCCTCGCCGCCGAAGTGCCTAAAGCTGCCGTAAAACGCGTTTACTGCCACGAGACCAACGACGAACAGTTGCGCGAGGAAGTTAAGAAAGCTACTTACGACAAAGCATATGCCGTGGCCAAAATGGGCTTGGGCAAACAGGAACGCTCCGAGAAATTCGACGAAATCATCCGCGAATTCATCGAGCAGAACCTGCCCGAAGAAGGTATGGACAAAGAAGAGCGGGCGCAGAAAGTCGCTTTGGCCAAATTGTACTACCACGACGTAGAGCGCGACGCAGTGCGCCGCCTGATCCTGGACGAAGGAATCCGCCTGGACGGCCGCAAAACGACCGAAATACGCCCCATCTGGTGCGTAGTGGATGCGCTGCCCGCCCCTCACGGTTCGTCCGTGTTCACCCGCGGCGAAACGCAGGCCCTGGGTACCGTAACCCTCGGTACGAGCCTCGATGCCAACGAAGTGGACGGTGTATCGTTCAAATACAAACAGAACTTTTATCTTCACTATAACTTCCCTCCCTATTCCACCGGTGAAACCAAGCCGATGCGCGGGGTATCCCGCCGGGAAATAGGCCACGGAAACCTGGCTTACCGGGCTCTGAAGCAGGTGATCCCTGCCGACTGCCCCTACACGGTACGCATCGTATCCAACGTGTTGGAGTCCAACGGATCTTCTTCGATGGCTACGGTATGCGCCGGTACGCTGGCCCTGATGGATGCCGGTATTCAGATCACCAAACCGGTATCGGGTATCGCCATGGGTCTTATCACCGACGAGAAGACCGGTCAGTTCGCCGTCCTTTCGGACATTCTGGGCGACGAAGACCACCTGGGCGATATGGACTTCAAGGTAACGGGTACCGAGGACGGTATCACCGCTTGCCAGATGGACATCAAGGTAAAAGGACTTTCCTATGAAGTGCTCACCAAAGCGCTGGCACAAGCCCACGACGGTCGTATGCACATCCTGGGCAAGATCAAGGAGGCTATTTCCGAACCGCGTCCCACCGTCAAGGATCACGCGCCGAAGATGGTCACCCTGGAAGTGCCCAAAGACTCTATCGGCGGCATCATAGGCACCGGCGGCAAGGTGATACAGCGTATCCAGGCCGAGACCGGAACGACCGTGACCATCGAAGAGGAAGGCAACATCGGAAAAGTACAGATACTCGGCACTTCGCCCGAAGGAATGGAAGCTGCCCAGAATATGATTAAACTGATCGCTTTCGAACCGGAGATCGGCGAAGAATTCGATGTAACGGTAACGGATGTACGCGATTTCGGCGCCATCGTAGAACTCGGCCCCAACCGCGACGCCATGCTCCATATCTCGGAACTCGACTGGAAACGCGTGGATAACGCCGAAGACTACGTACACGTAGGCGACAAAATTCACGTTCGTTTGATCGAAATAGACAAGGAAAAAGGACGTCTGAAGGTATCCCTTCGCGCCATGAAGGAAAAACCCGCCGACTGGGTGGACCGGCCTGCACGTCCCCCGCGCGATGACCGCCGCGGTGGATTTCGTGACGACCGTCGGGGTGGATTCCGGGGTGGAGACGACCGCCGTGGAGGTTTCCGGGGCGGCGATGACCGCCGCGGTGGATTCCGTGGAGACGACAGGCGTGACGACCGCCGCCGAGACGACCGTCCGCGCGAAGACCGGGGTAACTCCTACGGAGAAAACCGCGAGTCCTCTTCGGAAGAATAATTTTTAGCTCCTTACATAGACCGCAAGCGGCCGCACTAAAAATGCGGCCGCTTTTTTTGTGGCCCTTTATAAAAAACCTTTTTCCTCGGCTAAATAATTAAGCCGGAAAAAAGCGTACTATTAAAAATATTTCGGATATTTAGCCTACCGTCATTTTCTCCCCGGCCTGAAGGGACCGGACGGCGGTATCGGCTACATATCCTATTAACGAAAAAACGGTACTATTATGCAGAATTTGCAGGCGAAGGACTCCCGCAAGCTTTTCGAAATATCGTGGGAAGTATGCAACCAGATGGGCGGCATTTACACGGTGCTCCGTTCCAAAATGCCGTCGGTATCCGAATATTTTTCCGTCAATTATCACGCTATCGGCCCTTATTCGGACAAGGCCCGGGCCGAATTCGAATACAACGACCTGCCGGACGACGAAATCGGGAAGACCATCCGGGAAATGTGGGACGAAGGGTTCGACGTACATTACGGCACCTGGCTGATCACCGGAAAACCTAAAACCATCCTGTTCAATGTGGCCGGGGTGGCCGGGCGTACGGCCGATTTCAAGTATTTCCTGTGGAAAGAGCACGGGGTGGATTCCGGGAATGCCTCCCCCCTGGCCTCCGACGTGATTTCCTTCGGATTTGCGGTCTATACTTTCTTTAAAAAACTGGCGGAGAAAAAATCGTACTTCGACGCACCGGTGATGCTTCAGTTCCACGAATGGATGTCCGGAGCACCTCTGCCGTTCATCCGCAGCGAAAAAATGCCTTATAAGACGGTCTTTACGACCCACGCCACCCTCCTGGGGCGTTATCTGGCTTTTAACGACCCCAATTATTACACCCGCCTGCCGTATGTGGATTGGCTGAAAGAGGCGGTCTATTTCAATATCCTCACCGAAGCCCAACTCGAACGGGCGGCCGCGGGGACGGCGGATGCCTTTTCGACCGTAAGCCGGGTGATGGATACCGAGTGCGAGTACCTGTTGGGCCGCAAACCGAGCCATATCACCCCGAATGGACTGAACATCAATAAATTTTCCTCTTTCTATAAAGTGGAGATCCTGCACCAGGAGCTCAAATCCAAGATACACCAGTTTGTGCGCGGGCATTTCTTCGGTTCCTATTCGTTCGACCTGTCCCGCACGCTGTATTTCTTCACTTCGGGCCGGTACGAATACAAGAACAAAGGGTTCGACATCACGCTCGAAGCCCTGGCCCGGCTGAACTACAAACTGAAAATGATCGGTTCGGACATCACGGTGGTCATGTTCTTTATCACCAACCGGCCGGTACACAGCATCAACCCGGCCGTACTCAACGCCCGCGGCGTGATGGAGGAATTGCGCAAAAGTACCCAGAGCCTGGGCACGGAAATGGGGGAAGACCTGTTCGAGTATCTGGCCTCCCATGCCCGCACAAGCGACCTGCCGGATATGAATTCGTTCGTGAACGAAACCACCCAATTCCGCATCAAGCGCACGCTGCAGTCGTGGAAGACCAACACACTCCCTCCCGTGGTGACACACAATATCATAGACGATTACAAGGACGAGATACTCAATTTCCTCCGTACATCGGGGATGGTCAATAAAAAGGACGACCGGGTGAAGATCGTCTACCATCCGGCTTTCATTTCGCCGGACAACCCGCTTTTCGGGATGGAATACAGCGAGTTCGTCCGCGGTTGCCATTTGGGCGTATTCCCCAGTTATTATGAACCGTGGGGCTATACTCCCTGCGAGAGCATCGCCAGCGGGGTTCCGGCCGTCACTTCCGATCTGGCCGGGTTCGGAGATTACGTAGAAAACTTTACTTCGGGCGATGAATCCCGGGGCGTAAAGATTCTCCACCGGCGCAACCATTCGTTCGGACAAGCCGCCGAGGATCTGGCCAACTACATGCTCCGTTTCGCCACCTCCACTTCCCGCGAACGCTTGATGATACGCAGCGGGGCGGAGGATTTCTCGGTGGAATTCGACTGGAAAAACCTCATCCGCTATTATTTCGATGCGTACGATTCCATCTGCGGCATCGAAAAGGGAAAGATCAAGAAAACGAACTCGAAATAAACAGACAACCTCAGTCATGCTTACAGACCAGGATATAGAACAAATCCGGGAGAAAGGCCTCTCCGAAAAAGAAATAGAAAGGCAGGTGGAATGTTTCCGCAAAGGTTTCCCGCCGCTGGATATCACCGCTGCCGCCACCGTAGGCAACGGCATTGCGCGCCTAAGCGATGAGCGGGCCGAGCACTACCGCAGCCTCTACGAACAAAAGGCTCCCAAACTGGACATCCTGAAATTTGTCCCTGCCAGCGGGGCCGCTACCCGTATGTTTAAGGATTTATTCGTCTTTATGGACGATTTTCCGTCTTCGGGACTGCCGTTCGGCGAATTCATCGCCCAGAGGAAATTGGGCAGCGTCGATGCATTTTTCAAAAACATCCGGCGGTTCGCTTTCTTCGACGAACTGGCGAATGTTTACGCTTCGGCGGGCGACGACATCGGAAAACGGCTCGCGGACGGGGACTGCGCCGACATTGTCCGAAAAGTCCTTTCGGGCGAAGGGTTGGGATACGGGACGTTACCCAAAGGATTGATCTCTTTCCATAAATACCCGGTCAAAGCCCGTAAAGCAGCCGAAGAACATTTGGCTGAGGGGGTAATGTACGCCACCGGCGAAGGCCGCAAAGTCCGGATCCATTTTACCGTATCGCCCGAACACGAGATCCTGTTCGAGGCCCTGATGCGTTCGGTAACGCCCGAGGCAGAGCGGATAAACCATGTGAGCGTAGAAGCCGAATACTCCACCCAGAGCCCTTCTACGGATACTATTGCCGTAGATATGGAAAACAACCCTGTCCGGGATACTGAAGGTCGTCTGGTCTTCCGGCCGGGCGGGCACGGGGCGCTGATCAAAAACCTGGGAGAGATAGACGCCGATGTGATATTCATCAAGAACATTGACAATGTGGTGCCGGACAGGTTGAAAGAAACGACTGTCTTGTACAAGCAAGCGTTGGCCGGCTATCTGCTGGAACTTCAAGAGGATATACACAAATACCTACGGAGTTTCGATCTCGAGCTCTCGGAGGGGAGCCTGCAACATATTGAGGATTTTGTCCAATGGTCCCTGTGCTATAAGCTGCCCGAAAGCTACCATTCGCTGGAACGGGCGGGAAAAAAGGAATTCCTCACCCGGGTACTCGACCGGCCGCTGCGGGTATGCGGAATGGTGAAGAACGAAGGGGAACCGGGCGGCGGGCCTTTCTGGGTGCGCGGAAAAGGCGGAGAAACGGCGCTGCAAATCGTGGAAAGCGCCCAGATAGACCTAACCGACGAAAACAAGAAGCGTATTATGGAATCCTCGTCCCATTTCAATCCGGTAGACTTGGTATGCGCCACGAAGGATTTCAACGGGCGGAAATTCGACCTCGATCTTTTCGTCGACCCCCAAGCCGGGTTCATTTCCCAGAAAAGCCTCGAAGGACGGGATATCAAGGCGTTGGAGCGTCCGGGCTTGTGGAACGGGGCAATGAGCGATTGGAACACGGTATTCGTGGAAGTGCCGGCCGAAACGTTCAATCCGGTCAAAACGGTGAACGACCTGTTGCGCCCGGCCCATCAGCCGGAATAAAAACACACCGCCTCTGCAAACGAATAGCGCGGCCCCAACGGGGCCGCGCGATTCGGTTTCAGCGGCGGTGGGTTTTTATTCCGGCTGCTGGGGCGGGCGCCACCGGTCGTTCACCGTTGTGCACGGGTTGTTCGTGTCGGCCGGCCC
>CAUHQV010000023.1 GCA_959608625.1 uncultured Flavobacteriales bacterium | reverse complement strand
AGATAATATAAGAAAGGTCAATAACAATTCTATCAAAAAGAGATGTCGTTTTATTTTTCCATAATTTCACACCAATAGCATATTCTTTTGATGCATCTATGTTTTTGTTGCCGCTTGCTATAAAAATAGCTAGTACGGATATTGAGAACCCTAACAATATACCTATTACATTTAATATATCAGATCTCGTTTTTGATGCAAAGTCTGGCATCTTTGAAGTATCTACACTATAAAATATTACAATGCCAATAGCAACAGAAAATGCAACTGTAATTAAGTAACTCCATTTTCGAGTAGCAAAAAATTCGTAGAATAATACAGCAAGCCGTCCCATTATTTTAAACTAATTCTTCCGCCAATATTTCCAACTCAGAATAAATGTTGGGAGTAATTACCTCACCGGTCTCTGGATTAAGCTCTGCTTCTATTTCTGTTTTCTTTCCAATAAACTCCGTATCGAATATTACATCATGTTTTTCTGCATCTTCGCCGGATATCCTTATCTTGGTTATTTTGGATTTTTTTCCTTGGAATAGTTGCAAAACATTAAATCCCAGATTTTTCAGCGACATTCCTTTCTCTGCCCTCAATGTCAATACAACATCACTTTGCGCTGAATGCAGACTTTGCTTTTCTGCAAAATTCAGTGCATCCGAGCCTACCAATACCTTATCAAAGTGAATTTCGGCTATTTTGGCACGGCTTATATTATTTAGCATATCAAAGAAATCTTCCCCACAAACAATCTTATAGTTAACCGAATATGACAACTTCTCGTTTTTGCTTTGAAGCCAGAGCTTATTATATTTTTTCAAACAATCCACAAATTGATTCATTGATATTCCATTCCCATTCTTTTCAAAAATAACAAAAACATCAAACTCATCGTTTCCCCTGTCTAAAATTTTAATTAGGAAATGATTTTTTTCAATATCTCCCTCTTGCTTGGTTCTGGTATTTGGTCGCTCTTCCCCCGTTCTGCTATTTAACAAGTATGGACAAAAATCTTGAGTAGTACTCTTGATTAGTCCCTTAATAACAATAGTATCATCGATCTCTTCCGGCGGCATACAGCTATCCAAAAGACACACCTTTGATTGCTTCAATTGGTGTATACGGTCTTTTTTCTTCTTTCTCAATATGAATTGAAACAAATCTTTAACCTCAGCAAAAGGTATGATACTGTTATCTTCTTGCCTCCAAATCTTTTTCGTTAACTCGAAGTACTGAATCTGTCTTTTTCTTGTAGCCATAATCAATAAGATTGCCGTTAGGTAGAATTAAGCCTATCAGATATTTGAGCTAAAAATACGCCCATCATTTGACATATGCAATAATTTTTCCTCCTTTTAGTGAATAAAATCCCTCATGTTGGCCCTTGAAATACAGGACTAAGGTTGCAAAACAAACTTTTTTCGATGTAAAACGAAATGTAGTCGATTGTTGCGCTTGACTTTAAGGAACACGCATTAGTCATACACCCCATCTTATTTTGTTCTTTTTGATTACTTCAGATTTTGCGTTGTAGACCTGCATATATTAAAACCAAAAGGCCACCCCTTGTAAAAGGAATGGCCTCCGGTTTTATTTGTGAAATCTGTTTAATTGGCTGTGGATATCAACAAATTCTGGAAACTACTTTGTTTTATATAGGGTAATTTTCCAACTTTTGTTGAACAGGCTGGTTACTGTATAACGCTTTTTGCGGAAAATATCCGTGTGTACCGCCCTTTCCTGCCTTTGATACTTCCGTTGTCATGTTTGCAATGGTAGTATTTGTCGATGTCTGTCGCTCTCGCTGGTTTCAGGATCCCGAGTGTGCGGTTTATCTCCGACAACAATTTCTTGATATCATCATCGAACCGGACTTGCGGCAGGATTGTTATTTCCTTTCCCAACATCTCCGCTATTTTTGCCGTCTGGGGCTTATCGGAACATCTGATAAGTTCCCGATCCACATATTTCGTACTGTAACCCAGTTTTTCTACTTTCTCCCTGCCTAAAAGCTGGTAAGCGTCTATGACGCGTTGATGACCCCGCCATATGTGGGACATTCCTTTGTTGAACTCTGAGAAATCGGGTGTAATTCCTTTCTCTCCGCATTCTTCGGCGTATTGTTCGGCTGCTTCCGCATATTCAAGGAATGCGTCTTTAAAACTGTACCGGTGGTTCTTTGCCGAGTTTACCAGATGGTCTATTTCTTTCTGCACTTCTTCATCCACTTGGATTGTAAAGTTCTCCGCCGTATAGCTGTCTTTTAGTCCTTGTGTCGTATAGGATTTTCTCAGGTAGTAGTTTGCAAGGTCTATCCGCAGGATGTTTTCATCCGCATACACTTTCCCGTCCTCTCCCAATACAATGCAGTCATTGCGGAGTTTCCCGCTAAGGTATAAAGCTTCATGTGTCTGGCATATGCTTTCCGGGCTCATTTTATTAATGTCTTCCGCATAGTTTTTGGCTTGTTTAAAGTCTTCCCTTATGCTTGCCAGGTATTCTTCCTCGCCGTTGTTGTCATATCGGTTTTCCGAATAAATGTGCAGGGCTTGGTCTTTATACCTACTGTTCCGGATACGCCCCATGATTTGGGGGATCATTGTGCTTACATCCAACAAAGTGTACCATTTGTATGCGTCCGATGCAATGACCGTCACGCCGTTTTCATCGTATATGTCCGCCCCGCAAAAGGCGGTGGCGGTGTAAAAGTTGATGATTTTAGATTCGCTGTCCATCGCCTCGATCTTGTATTTCTTGCCTGCTTTATAGATGTTTTTCTCCTCGTTCTCGGAACAGACTATCCGCACGTGTTCCGGTGGGATATCCAAATCGTAGGCGATATTTACCGATGTATTGACGCTGTTAATAAAGATGTGAAGGTTGATGTCCGTTTCCCCGTCCATACGTTCCTTATAGTTCTGCCTTACCAGTTCGGTCAGGGATTTTTGCACGTTCCTTACCGGGATCAGGCGGATTTGTTTTTGTTCCTTTTCTTCCCATTCTACCTTTACGGTTGGATAGTTTTCCAGTTCCTTGAGCAGTGCCAGCCCCCGCAAGGGGGTAGCCGTCATAAAGCACTTGTTGTCGTACTTCTTCGTTTCAGACATTACTCCGCGCATGATAGGCGGTTTCAACTTGTACCAGTAGGCCAACATGTGGTATTCGTCCACCAATACTTGCGCGTTGGCATACGGGTCGAAATGCAGGGATTTTAGCCAGTTTCCCACTTTCAAAAATGAATCGTAAGTGGACATGATTTTCAAAGGATGGCCTTTGCCCCATACCCTTTGGCAATAATCCGTAAATTCTTCCTCATAGACGCCTTTGTGGACGCCGAAAATTTCATAGCTGTCCTTTTCCGCTTGCGCCTGTTTGTTTTTAATCAGGTTCACCATCGGAACCTGTACGATGTAGTTTTTGTCGTTGCAAAGGGCTATCGTTGTCCCTCCGCATCCTGTTTTGCCTTTGTCGAACAGACAGTTCATTGGCAAGTCTTTCATTTTCTCCGCCAAGTACCTGGTACCCGCTGGAGCGTGAATAATCCCCCCTTTTTGGGGTCTTTCCATATCCATATTTTTTTGGGATTTGGATAAACAATCCCTTTCTCCATGCTTAAAAGGTGTTATCTATTGCGGTAACAAGGCACGGAATATGCTTTTGGCATGTGTTTATATATGATTGATTGCGGGATTTGAGGAATTCTGCCATATAGTATAATATAGCATCCCTATAGGATTCCCGGTAAAAAAGCGGTAAAAGTAAGAGGTGTGGTTAGTTGTCTATGCGGTAAAATGAGATATGCGGTTGGTTCTGCTGTCAGCATAAATTACCATAATACAAAAATACAACTTTTTTAACAAAATAGCAAGTATTCTAACGATTATTTTGCTGCTTCACAAGCAGAAAGGCAATATTTTCTTTGATTTCTCCTCCAAAAACAAAAATCCCCTCCTTTTTAGGGAGAGGACTTGTCTAATGATTATTGTTTCACAACCTGTCGAACTCTGTCGTAATAATCAAGGTCTGTCTGTCGGCATAAACAATGAAACAAGCCGAAAAATACCAATAATAACCCCGTAATGATTGACATCGGACATATCCATCCATTAAAAGAATGGGCACAACCGTATATAACTCCAAACGTTACATTCAGTACGACACAAAGTAAAAATGAATACCGGAGATTGCACCTATACAAACTCAAAGTATTGTAACGCTCAACAAACTGTTCATACAATACAGGTTTTTTATCTGCCGATGCCACTTCATCACTCAACATACCATCATAAGGATGCCACCTCTCAATCCGAACATATACAAATTCCGCAAAGGCCATTGAAATCGTTCCGAATATATACAACAACCCGATAAAGACCACCCATGAATAAGGGATACCTTTTAGTGTAACGTACACTTGTGTTTCATACAGGTAATCCAAGTATGCCAAGTCCAACAGCACGACCAGACCGGGTATCATGTAAATCATGATATCCCGGCCAAGGTGCTTGAATATTTTGGAAAGGCCGTCTAATACAGTGCTCATATCCTTATTTTTCGATGATTTGCGTAGATTCAGGGTAATACCACCGATCCGGTTTAACCCATCCTTTCCAGACATAAAGTGTTTTTAAAGAACCGTCTCTACTTTCAAAAACTCTTAATTCTTTTAAATTCCTACATGTACTGACATCCAAACTTATAATTGATGCAGATGAACAATTCAACTTTTCCAAAAGTGTACACTTCGACAGATCCAATGAAATAAGATTATTAGAAGATATAACTAATTCCTTCAATTTTGCACATTTCGACAAATCCAAAGTAGTTAACAAACAACTTTCTGCCGTCAGATATTCTAAATGTGGCTTATTCCCAAGTATCAGACTTCTAAGTTTAGGTTTATTCCCTAACCTTAATGTATCTAACATCAGGTTATGGCTTACATCCAACGTTTCCATATTTTCACACATCCAACCATTATAATCCCATAAATACCTAAGAGAGGAGAAATACTTTATCCCATTCAACGATTCCAATCGTGGTTCAGGACGACCGCCCCAATAGAAATCTATTTTTTCTACAGTTTTAATTTCTCCATATTGAAGGATACCGTCTCCGGTAGCGTCAAATTTGCTGACACACCATTTGTAAAATCCATTGTCGAAATCGGAAAGGGGGACAGGATCGTAATCGCCCAAGTTAGGCTTCCAATTACTTCCTCCTCCATTTTCGTCGTCGTTCTTTGAGCAACCTGCCATAACTCCGGCTAAAAGCAGGAAAGAAAAGATTTTCAATAAAATTTTCATGATCGTATTTATTTTTACCCCCATCCAGTACCAAAACGAAGAATTGAACTATGGGTATAAAAAAAGCGTGGTACTGTAAACTTACCATTCGCCTTACGAGGTTATAGCAGACCTTTGACAACGAAATAATAAGCAACAGCCCACGCCATACTTGTACAAATATGACGCAGACGTAGCCTCATTATCCGTGCTGTCTTTCAAAACTGCTATATTCCGTAAGACACGAATAAAAGCTTAACGCCTTTTTGTTCAGTAAAATGACAGTTGTTATTCTGTCTCTGCAAATCTACTTAAAATTTGTCGTTCTCAGCAGTATAGGCAGAACTTTTCTACTTTACTTAGGCTGTTGCCGATTCAAAACTACGAGGATATTCCTGAAAATCGTCGTAGGAAGGGATTTTTGTTTGTTTGAACTTGCCTGTTAATCGAGGTAAGTGTTCACTGCATCCCTCTTTGTGTCGTCCTCGATGTGGTAATACCGGGAGAAGGCTTTGGAGTTGGCGCTGTGTCCGCTCATGGAGCCTATGACTTCGTTCTTGACTTTTTTGTGGAGTATGCCTATAAATGTCCTTCGTGCCATGTGGGAGGAGGCGATGTCGGCTATCGATACCCTTTCTTCCTGTCGGGTTAGTGGGTTTAGCCTTGTGACGGTTCTGGTGATGTTGGCAAATTTGAAAAGCTCTTTGATGTAGTCGTTGTATTTCTGTGGACTGATGAATGGGAGCAGTTTTTCATCTTCTGGTGTTGTGTATCGGTCGATGATACTTTGGGCTTTGGGACAAAGGGGTACTCGTGCTATGACTGGCCTTTCGTCCTTTGTCTTTCTGGGGATGTATTCTATTGCTCCGTTGACCACGTTGTCCTTTTTAAGCCTTATTAAGTCGCCCACACGGCATCCTATCAAACATTGGAATACGAAGATGTCCCTTGTTTTTCTCAGCCTCTCGTCCTTTATATGGAGGTAATAGAGGGTGTCACGCTCTTCTTTGGTGATGTAGATGGGGTTGCCGTACACTTCGGGTTCGATCTCAAACCGCAAAAAGGGATTGTTGGTGGTGTAGCCCATTTTGACGCAGTAACGCCAGAAAGATTTGACAACCGTAAGAATGTAGCTGACCGTATTTTTCGATACAGGTTCACAATGTTTTCCGTCCGTGAGGTATTTGCGGAAATTCTCCAATACTTGCGTGGTAACGGTATCGAAACCTGCCGTAATACCGGAAGTTTCACAGAAGCGAAAGAAATGTTTAAATGCACTTTTATAGCCCTTTTTACGGTCATAGGAGAAGCTTTTGAACGCTTGGTGCTCATTGACATAATCTATAAACGAGCGTGTCTCTACAGGCTTTATTTGACGTTTTGCAAGGCGTTTGATAGCCTTTTCTTTCCGGCCTGTAAGTACCCTCAGTTTGTTCAGGATTTCGGCTTTTGAAGGCTCGGAATGCACAGCATCGCAATAAGCGAAATAGCCATTTACCTCGCGTTTTATCTTGGCGATAAGGGCGTTTACTTCGTCGGCATTTACGCCGTTGTCCGTGACGAAAAAGGACTGTACTTGTCCCTCTTCCATCCAGTCGGATGCGCTTACACGATAGCCTATCGGGTATTTGATCCGTTCTCCGGGATAGGAGATAACCGCCAGAACTGGCACGTCGGCGGTGTTTACACCCAAATTTTCACAGTTCTTCCGTTTTTCAAGCGTGAAATTGATTTTGTTTTTCATTGTGAATACGTGATTTACGTATCCGAATGAAAATGCCAAGTTGTAAAAAGGCTACACCCAAATATTAAGTTAATTGCTCTATTTTTTGAACCTGACAGGTTTTAGGGTAGCGCACTGCTTTTCCTAAAAAGCGATCTACACGCTAGTGTAGAGTTGGATAGAGCAGCAGTTTCCTAAACTGTTGGTCGCGGGTTCGACTCCCGCCTCGAGCACTTTTAGCCCCTTCGCAATAGCGTGGGGCTTTTTTGTCATACATTTGGAAATGAATTTATTTTTGACCGGGGCGGCCTTTCGAGGCAGGTAGTCTTTTAAACTGAATGCCTTTAGGCGTTTCCAGTTGGCCAGTAGCAGAAAATAAAAAACCCCGCCGTATGGCGGGGTTTTTAAAAGTATTTGTACCGGGTCAGGGGTTTTGGCGGGCGTAGAAGTCGTCCCGGTATTGCTGGAAGTATTTCAGCATGTCGTATACGTCCTTGGTGCGTAAAAGAACTATTTTTTTGTCCCATTCAGACACGTCGCAGTCTTCTTTGTCGCAATCGAAATAATATACTTCGTGCCCAAAAGAATAACCTTCTCTCTTGCCGGATAAAACCCCCTCCAAAGCATCTACTATTTCATCGAGGTACTCCCGAAAAACCAATATGGAGTTCATCTCATCGTGAAGCTGACGTAATACAGGCTCGGAATCTACTTCCATCATGGGTTTTCCACTCGAGGTTAAATGGGCTTCATATATCAACTTAAAATATTTCTTCATAATAAATGTGTTTTAGATTACAAATATATGTTATTTATTCGTATAGCGGATAGAAAGACGTGATCTTTTTGATAAGTTTTCCTTCTTTGTTCACATATTCGTCGAATTGTATTACGATACGCATTTTACCGTCGATGGATAACCCGATAAAATTATTCCTTTTAAATTCAAGCTTACCTACAATATTATTCGCCGCGTATTTTACTTCCGCTTCGATCTTTTCGTTTGACCAACTATTTGGGAAGAAAGAGCAGACGCCATTATTCCCATCCCTGATTACTGTAGTTCCATCTTTCAATACTAACTCCGGACGACATTCGTATACGCCTGTCGTGGGGTTTATTTTCAGGTCTCTGAGTACGTATTTGCCGCCGCCGCTCTCTTTTATCAGTTGCTCGAGGCCGGTTTTCGTGTGGATTCCTCGGTATTTAAATATATTTTCTTTCTCAATGAATCGTGGTTTTTCCCCTTTGAACACGTGGTCTTTGCTGGCTTCCACCATCGTTTTGATCTCCGCTTTTGTCCCCAGGGTGGTTTTCTCCACGCGGGTAAGGGGGGTGGTGAGGTATTGGGGTGGTTTCGGGGCGTTCGCTTCGATTTTGGCGGCGGGGCCGTCGAGGAGTTTTATTTCTTTTTTGATTATATTCTTGGCCGGAGCGGGCTTCCGGGGCAGGTAGTCTTTCAAACTGAATGCCTTTAGGCGTTTCCAGTTGGCCAGCAGTTTTTTCAGGCCTCCGGTGGTCAGCAGCAGGGCTATGATATCGCCGGCCATGCGGCCCTGTTCGTAGCCCTGGGCTTCGTTGGTGCCGCGGACGTTCTGGTAGTATTGGTATACTTCGGCGCTCATTTGCAGGTCGAACAGCCGTTTGAATTGGGGATCGGTTTGGTAGTAATACAGAAACTCGGCCAGTTCCTGTCCGAACTCTGCGGCGGAGGCGTTGATAGCGTCGGCTTTTTGCCCGGCGCTTTTCAGGGCTTCTTTCACCGGGCCGTCGGGTATCGGCTGGAGGGACAGGCCTTTGGCAATGGCGTAACCGCCGTATTTCAGAATACCCGCGACGGTCTTGATGGGCCATGCGGCCAGTTCCACCGCGGAATCGAGCAGCCCGGCGGTGAGGGAGGCGGCATAACCTTTGCCTTTATATACTTCCGGGTTCAAGTAGTGGTTGCGCTGCGGCAGGCCATTGTGGGGGGTGCTCCGCGGCTGTCCTTCCCGTTGCTGCGCTTCTTCATAGGCATTGGTGGCGATGCCTATGGGCGCGAGGATGGCGGCCGGGCGCGCCACGTACCCCAGTCCCCGGAGTACGGACGCGGCGCGCACATCGATCAAAGCGTTCTTTTTCACCCCATCCAGCCCGCTTCCCAGTCGTTTGGCGGCCCCTTTCGCATCGAAGCCGAGCCGGGCGAGCTCTTCTTCGGCTTTCAGGGCGGCAGCGCTTTGGGCGGCCTGCTGCCCGGCCGCGGCGGTCACGGCTACGGGGACGACGGGAACGGCCGTTTCGGTGATTTTGGGACGGACGGCTTCCGACAGGTAGCGGGAGAATTCGTCCGGGGAGACGGAGAGCATCTTTTTGAGCAGCGTTTCGGGCTTTCGGCCGCTTTTCAGGACTTTGCTCTCCCGGATGATGTCGGCCAGGTAGCGGTAGGCGAAGGCTTTGTCGGGACGCCGGAGTATCCCGGCCAGCCGGGCGGCGGTATCCTCCCCTCCTCCGGCGTACTCCAGGAAAGTATTGAGGTTGGTCACCATGTCTACGTAACCGGTGCCGATACTTTGCTCAAAACCTTCGGGCAGGGCCCATCCCTGGTTTTCAGCTACATCCGGGAATACTTTCCGGGAGTACCATTCGGTGACCATCTCGAGGGCCTGCCGTTGGGGCGACTGGGGATAGAGGTTGAAATCCAACAGTTCGCCGCGCCGTTCGGGGTACTGGCTTTCCAGTTCGGCGAAGGAATGTTCCCGGCCCATCGTATGCACCATTTCATGCGTGATGTCCGAGGCGGCCGAGAGCTCTTCCCGGGTCAGGGCAATACCTGTATTGGATTTCTTAAAGGCTCCTATCAGGTCTTTGGCAGGATTGTGGCCGTCGGCGGCCGTGCGGGTCGAAATATTGAACCGTACCTGGTCGCCGGCAATCCGGGTGTCCATGAACACTTCAGGATCGGACGGTTCGGCCAGGATCACCTCAACGGCTTTATATCCTTTCAAGAAATCGTTCCCGAAATTTTCGAGGTAGTAGCCGAGCTGGTCTTCGGGTTTCAGGTTGGCCAAAAGGCGCTTTTGACCCCGGTAATCCACATAATTGGCTTTGGGCAGTTCCGGAAAAGCATTTTGGTACCGCTCGAGATTTCCCTCCAGGAAGGCTTCCGCTTTTTCCGGCATGGTTATTTCCGTATCGTCCGCCACGCCGACGAATCCTTTGGCGGCCAAAGCCGGGGTGAGCAGCGAATTTTTGATCAACGGATGGCATGCGCACCGGCAATTGTAATGCCATCCGGTAAATACGAATCCTTTGGGATAATCCCCTGCCAGTCCATCGCACACATCCCTTTTCCGAACGGCGCCGTATTTGTTAGTCGAGCGCACCGATATCCGGTAACCGATTATCTCGGGGACGTCCTGGCTCATCGTGTTTTGCAGGACATAGCCGTCTTTCACCAACGTCCGCTCCAGCGATTTTTCCAACAGCGACGCCGAATTCCCGGTCGTATTGCGGCCGTAAACCGACTCCCGCCACCGGGATAGGTCGACCCCTGCGTTTTTCGCAGCCTGGGGATTTTTCAGCAATCCGGTCAATAAGCCGACCTGCCGGGCGGAGAGCTTCCCATTTCTCACCGGGCCGACGGCGGCCGCAATTCCAGGATCCCTCCCTAGTTTTTCAAGCAACTTTATTTCTTCGGAAAACGCCGCCGCCGAACGCGTTATCTCCGACTGTCCCACCCATTTTTGGCTACCCTGGTATTTTTCGACGAACTTCCCTGCGCCATCCGTCCGGCTGGGCAGCCCGTCGGTCAGTTCGGCAAAAACCGCCGCGTATTTTGCCCGAAAATCCTTTTCCGCCAAAGCAACGGCAGCGTCCAGCTCCTTTTGATACTTTTCCCGCAATTGCGCATGAATGCGTGCATATTCCGGAGAATCCTTCTTCAGCCCCCACGCCGCCACAGCCTGGCCCAATGCGCCGGCATAGGCTTTATCCACCCGTTTTTTGATCGCGATAATCGCCTTATCAAGCTCTTTTTGAAGCTTTTCAACAGAGGAGCGGGCCTGCTTTTCGTTCATTTTATTTCTTTTTTGATAATTATAAACACGCGAAAAAAGCTTGCTGCCAAGCTTATTCACTAATATAGTCAAAAAAGATATATTTTCAAAGGAAAATCCCTACAATTTACCCCAGTACCATTGCACATCCTTGAAGACATACGCCCGGCAGCTTACCGCATGACTTTAATTCGGATTGCTTATTTTTAGCCGGGAAAATGCACCGCCCAGGAAAAAATGAAGGAAAGGTGTTACGTTTGGCATCCTGTATTGTCTTGTCATTGAAATGGAGAAAGAAAGATTCGTTCGGGAAGTACTGCCCCTGCGGGGTAAACTGTCGGCCTATGCCCGGCGGATACTGCCGGATCCGGACGAAGCGGAAGATATCGTACAGGAAGTTTTTCTAAAGCTCTGGTCGATTCGCGATAGTTTGGAGCGGTATTACAGCATCGAAGCCCTTTCGATGAAAATCACGAAAAACCTATCCCTGAACCGCCTCAAGATCCGGCAGAGGAACAATTCCATTTCAAACCTTGAGATAGCGGGAGATACTCCCGACCCCCAGAAGCTCCTGGAATACCGGGACAGCGCCAGGCAGATCTCGGAAATCATACACACACTGCCCGACACCCAACAGGCCGTCCTGCGAATGAAACACTTGGACGGACTGGAGACAAGCGAAATCGCCGAGATCACCGGCAGTAATATCGAAGCCGTGCGGATGAACTTATCTCGCGCCCGCAAAAAAGTCAAAGAGTTGTTCCTAAGAATACAAGAGTATGGAAGATAAAGACCGATATATAGAAGAATTACTGGCGCTCTTTTTCGAAGGGAGAACCACCAACGCCCAGGAAAAAGAACTGTATGATTATTTTGCGCAGGCAAACGTCCCGGAGCGATTAGTCCCTTACAAGCCCCTGATAAGTTATTTTGAAAATGGATTGGAAAAAAATTTAGCCATCCCGAAATCCCCTCCCAAAAATATCTTCCGGCATATCGGGGTAAGGGCATCGGTCGCGGCCGTCTTTATCCTGGGAGCGCTCATCGCACTCCCCTTCCTGATGCAGCGGGAAAGGGCGTTCGACCCTTATCAGGGAAGTTACATAGTCCGCAACGGCCAAATGGTACCCGGAAGCCCGGAAACCTTCGCGTCGCAGCGGGAAGCCATCGAACGGGATATGGACGAAAAACAGCGGGAACTCGATGCGATAAGCGGTGCCGTCGACCGGAAAATAGCCGGGTATACCTCCCTGAACGAGACCGAGCGGAGCCTGAACGAAACCGCTGAAAAAATGGAGCTTTACTCCCGCTGGGAGCAGGAGTTCAAAGCAGCCGACCAAGCCGCCGGACAAACAAAGTCACCGATCAAACAAAAACATAAATCATGAAAGCGAACAAAAAATTATTCTTTCTTTTTTTCTCCCTGCTGGGAGCCTCCGGACTGTATGCCCAGGAAAACCTGAACCGTTGGGTCGAGAAATGCGAAAAAGACCCTGCTATCGACCTCACGGTGATAGACTACCGGGACAATGCCACCAAGACGATCGAAGGGAAGACCGTAAAGATCACTTTCCCGCAGGATTCGCCCCTGCTCAAAAGCCTGACCGAAGCCTTCGACAAGGACAAAGGCAACGCCTATATGGCCGCCTCCAAACGGATGAACGGGCAGACGGTGCCCGACCTGTGCCGGTTCAACAAAGGGACTACGGAGACCCGTCTCTCCTGCGATTACAAAACGATAAACTATGGGCAGGACAAAGTCGTGGAGGTTACCGTCATCTACAACTACCGCTGGGATAAAATGAAAGGCTGACGCAGCCTTTACCCATCGCCGCCACGGGCGGCAAACAAAGCAGGGGGCGCTCCATAAGGAGCGCCCCCTGCCGATTATAACAATTTTAAGTAACTCTAAACGCTCGTTAGAATTCGAGTTCCACTTCGTCCAGCCACAGGTTGGCTACGCTGCTTCCCTTAAATGCCGAACCGTCCTTACTGCTGGAGGCAGAAATAATCAGGTAGTTAGCATCTGCCGGATTAAAGTCGGCACTCTTATAAGTAAGCTCTATCCGGAATTTCTTGAATCCATTGCCATAAGTTCCGTCGGTCACTTCATCGCTGCTGGTCAAACGACCGTAAGCGACAATATTCGGATCGGTCGAAAGGTCATTGGCTGAAAGCCCCGGATAACTGTCGGCATTATTCGTATCTACACTATATACTTTTTTCGAAACAGCCACATAAATATCACACGCATCTTTTTCTTCAAGAGGCGTATCGAGTTTCGTTCCATTATAATCGATGTTCCCGGAAGTGTACCTATAATAGCCACTAAATGCTACCGGCTTGTGAGTATAAGAAACACCGAAATTCATGGAAGCGCTACCCGAACTAATATTCGTGTTCTCATAAGTCCCCGTAAATAGGTTTCCTGCTGCAAATTTTCCAACCCCCGATATGGTTACCCAATTCGACAGCATCTGCAGGGAATAACTTCCGGCTACTTTATTGGTGCCATCGGGACGGGTTGGGTTCGCATCATCCCCTGCCATCGCTAATCCGCCTTTCGATGCTTTGGTACTGTTACCATTACCGGATTGCCATACATTATTGGCACTGCCCGAAGTTTCACCGACAAACCAACCTTGTTTCCCCAGCGAAGACAGGATCAGATAGATCTTTGTGCGGTACCAATTATCAAAGCCGGAATACGGCAGTTGGGCTGCAGTCTTGCTCACGGCATTGTCCGGGGTCGTGCCCGTTACCGTGCCGTAATAGACCGTACCGCCGGTCAGTGTGCCGTCATTGTACAGGCCGGCACAGCTGGCGATAAATCCATCGGCGATGGTAGCCGTGGCCTGGGGTTCTATCGTCAGGTTTCCGGAGAGAACCAGGCGGCCCGTTCCGGAAATGCTGCTGCCGTTGCCCAGAATGACGTCGGAGGCGTAAAGTATCCCATCGTTCACCACCAGGTCTGCCCCGCCGACAAAGCCGAGGGTAGTCGTGAGTTTACGGGTGGAATTGGCTGTAGCGATAATCTTATCTGCAGCCACATCGGCCGGATTGACCGAAGAAGAAGCTTTGACGATCAGTTTATAGGGCCCATTCACCGTCACGGGATAAGCCGGGAACGTAGCGTTCTCGTCCAGGGTCACGTCGGCCGTAAGGGTGACTGTCACCGGAGCGGAAGCTCCCTGCATGGCATTGTTCCAGTCAGCCGCATTGCCTACATTGGTGGAAGCGCCCACCGCATCGATGGTCAGACCGGTTACTTCATACTGGTATCCAGCCTCGAAAGTCTTCTCCGCCTTGTCGAACGAGAAGTCGCCCGCCGAAGTCGAGATCTTTACCGTAGCATCGCTCACGGTCGTAGGGGGAATGGGAAGGTATACTATATACGGCGTACCGACCGTCAGTTCCGGCGTGTCGGAGAACGTCACACCCACAGATGCGGCTTTCACAGCCCCGTTAGGCGTAACGACGCCGGTAGACTTGTTCATATTGTGCTCCAGGCTGAATATCTGGTTGCTGTTCTTGTCCGACACCGTCACGGCGGTCAAGGTTACAGGCGAACCTGAAACGTTGGAAGACAGCGTAACAGGCAGTTTCAGCATCGCGCTCGCATGGTTCATCGGCGCAGAGGCGGAAGTAGCCCCTTCTGCCACGGTGATCACATCGGAATACATATACTTGTACTTCAGCGCACCTTTGGCATTGTCTTTCGCCGCATGGGTAGTCGAAACATCCCCGAAAGTGAACTGAACATCCGAAGCGGTTGCGGTTGCACTCTGGCCATATACGACCCGGTAAGTCCCGGCTACAATGGACCCGCCGCTTTGCAGTTCGAAATCCGCCTTGGTCCCGTCAGCAGAGATGCTGCCCTGGGCTACTTTAAAGTCGTAGGATGTGGTTCCGGTCACGGACACCAGTTTCACCACGTCGTCGGATTCCCATTTCACGGTCAGTCCATCGCTGTCGAGTGACGTACGGGTCTGAGGTTTGGATGTGGCCGACAGTTTAAATCCTTCTCCGGACTGGCCGGAATTTCCGCCTTCTTTCTGGCAGCCGACCATAAGGGCGGCCAGGCATAGGGCGGATACGATATATTTTATTTTCATCATCTTATTGTTTTATTATTCCTGGTTCGTTGCGGCCGTCAGCCGTAAAAAAAATTCTATTACCAAGGATCTCCCGGCTGGAATGGGTTGTTGGTTACAGCGAAGCCACGTTCGACGTTGACTTCCACCACTTCGGCGTCCGGCGCTTGGTAGACTTCTTTTTTCCTTGATCTCGTGTCTTTCATTTTTTATGTTCTTTTCTGATTGTTAACAAATTCCTAAATAACGCTAAGGGCAAAAGTAGGGTAAAATTCCAAACGGGGAACAAATTCAGAAAATAAAGGGAGTTTACAAACAAAAAAAACGACAAAATGAACATTTAGAAAACACTTGATTTTCGTTATGCTTGAAAGATATTACATATGTTTTCAGGGATTTATACAAAAAAATACCCCTCAAAACCTCCAAAACCGCTATTTCATCCGGTGGGAAAATACGACAAAAAGGCAAATTATACCGAATTTTCCCAAAGTATTTCTTTTACCGGCCGGTAGCCTGTAAATACAGGGTAAGTTTGACCCTATAATCGGTATAACTGTCCGTATATTGGTCGCGGGCTTGCTGCAAGGAGGCCTGCGCATCCAGAAGATCGGTCAGCGTCGATGTCCCCGCCTTGTAATAGTCGTTGCTCAGGCGAAGGTTCTCCTGTGCGGTAGCGATCGATTCTTTGGCCAAAGCCACCTGATTGTACGCCTCGGTCAGGTCGTTCCAGCATTTCTGCATCCGGATGAGCAGCAACTGGGAAGCATCCTCTTTTTCCAGTTCGGCGATCTGGAGGGAAAGTTTCTGCTTTTTAATCGCATGTGAGCCGCCCCACCAGTCGGAAATAGGTACCGAGACCGATGCGAACACCATGCCCAAGCGATGGTCGTTGTCCAACCAATTGTCATACGAATAACTGGCTCCCACCCCGATAGTCGGCAGGTTTTTTCCGACGGCCAGCCGTTTTTGCAGTTTGGCCGCTTCCACATTACTGGTCAGCAACCGGTAGGAGGAAGTATTGGGCAACACCTGCAAATGATCCACTCTGTAATTCTGCGGGGCCGGCAATCCGGAAAGGCTGTCCGGGGCGATCGTAAAATCATCCGTGCCCATCCCGATATATTGCCCGAGCAGCATTTTGACGATAGACAGGCCGTTTTCTATTTCCAGGCGCGTACTTTTGACGGAGTTCACCTTTAACTGGACTTTCATCAAGTCGTTCCGGTTGGTTACCCCGGCCTTTACGTAAAGATCGACATCTTTGTAGGTGCTGGCCAATAGTTGCTCCACCATATCGACGGTACGCAGTTTTTCCTGCAAGCCGATGTATTGCCAGTAGTATTCCTCGGTCGTCAGCACTACCTCATCGCGGGTGAGTTCGGCCTGATATCCGCTGACCTCGTACCCCACTTTGGCCAGCTTGTTGGAATTGACGATCTGCCCGCCGGCCAATACCGGTTGGGTAGCCGTGACAGCCCCCATCACCCCGTTGTCGATGAAATACATCGGAGGCAGGATCGAAGGAAGGATATCCAGTTCGATCAATCCGTGGTCGTTGGTCATCCACACGCCCTGGGCCTTTACCGTAGGGAAATATTTGGTGAGCGCTTCCCGGCGCACCTGCCGGGCCTGTTCGACCCCGATGCGGGCATTTTTCATCCGCACGTTGTTTTCCAGGGCCATCCCCCGGCAATCATCCAATGTGAGGTCTTTTTGCTGGCCCCAGACAGGCTGGGACAGAGCTATCAGGATAAAGGCTATGATTACTTTTTTCATAATTCCAGAATCGGTTTATTAAGCCGCCGGATCGGCGATCGGCGCTGTCGTCGGTTCTTTCGCCTCGGCGGAATCCTTGCGGAATATCAACCAGTACGCCACCGGCATAACGGTCGAAATGAATACCATGGTAGTAAGGGTGCCAAAGCAGATCACTGTGCCCATCGGCGACCAAAGGGCGCTCCGGCTGAGGATCATCGGGATCACACCCATCGAAGCCGCCGCCGAAGTAAGGAATATCGGACGCATACGCCGCATCCCGGCGTGTTGGGCCGCGTCGCGCACGCTCATTCCCTGGTCGCGCTGCAATTCCTCGGCGTAGTCGAACATGATAATGCCGTTACGCACCAGGATACCGATCAGACTGACCACACCCAGAATAGAGGTAAGGCTCAGCGCATTTCCCATGATCCACATACCGAGTGCCGCACCGAACAGGCACATCGCCGTCGAGCAAAGGGTGAGCAGCGCCAGGCTTATTTTCTTGAAATGCCACAACAGGATGAAGAATATCATGCAGATCGCGATGCCCAGGCCTGCCATAATCTGCGGGAGCGCCTCGTCGTCCACTTCCTTCGCCCCTCCCACGGACATGGCCACCCCTTCGGGGAAACGCACGTCTTTTTTTATGGCCGATACCACCTCCCGGGTCACCCGGTCGGTATTGTAGCCGCGCACCACTTCGGCCAGCACCGAGATGGTCCGCACCCCGTTGCGCCGCACGATCTGCCCGGGATTCCAGTCGGGAGACATCTCGGCTATCTGCCGCAGCGGCACGGAGGCCACTCCGCCCATCACCGGAATATACTCGTCCGGGAGGTCGGAAAACGTCGGCTGTTCTTTGTCGAGGGATTTCAGCACGATACTTATCGGATAATCACCGTCCCAAAGGGTCGTTACCGGCAGGCCGCTGCCAAAGCGGATCGCCATATTGGCCATCAACAGAGTTTTATCCAACCCCAGGCGGGCCGCTTCCACCTCGTCCATCCGCAGGTGTACGCCCGGGAGAGGTTCGTCGAAATTGGTGCGCACCAGGCTCAGGCGCGTATCCTCGTGCATAACTTTCATCACGCTGTCCGCCGCTTGGTAAAGAACGGATAGACTATCCCCTTTCAGGCGTATTTCCACCGGGAAACGCGCCTGGGAGTAATCGAGCTGTTTGAACCGCACGTACGCATCCGGAAAATACACCGAATACTTGCCCGTGTATTCGTTCAGCAGATCCTCCGTATCGTGAATACCGGTCGTATTGACGATGAACTGCGCAAAATTGGACCCCGGCAATTGCGGGGTATAGGCCGTCTGGAAACGGGGAGATCCGGAGCCCAGGAAATTGGTCACCGAAACCACGCGGCTATCTTTCCGCAGGATGCCTTCCAAGCTGTCCGCCAGTTCGGCCGTGCGCTCCAGGGCCGTACCGGTAGGCAGGTAAAATTCCACGGCGAATTGGTTGCGCTCGGCGATAGGCATCAGGCGCATCGGAAGGTTGAGGAACATCGCCGCACCGGCGACAACCGCCCCTATACCCACGGACAGCGTCACGTATGGATGGGCGAAACACTGGGCCAGGAGCTTGTCATACCATTTCTGGAGAGTGTCCATAAATGTCTTATGATGGTGTTCGCTCCCTTTTTCCCGGTTTATCACCCCATGTTTGATAAACGTATATTGCAAGAACGGCACCAGCAGGAGCGCCACCGACAGGGATATACCCAGAATGATGGTGATCGCCCAGGGGAACGACCGTAAAAAGTCGTTGAACATCCCGGTAGTGGTGAAAAGGAATGGGAAGAACGTGATGCTGATCGCCATGGTAGCCGAAAGGACGGATTTAAAAAATTCCCGCGGGGCGGCCAATGTGGCCTGCAACCGGGGCATCCCCTCGTCCATCTTCTCCATATAGTTGTCTATGATCACGATGGAATCGTCCACGATCATCCCCAGGGTTACCAAAAGTGCGGCCAACGTCACCGTATTGAGTTCGATCCCGAAGACAAAGAACAGCGCCAACGCGCTGAATATCGTAATGGGGATCGTCGAGGCCGATACGTAAGCCACCCGCATGGGCATCAGGATGACGACCACCAGCAGCACGGAAAGCACGGCGATGAGCAGTTCCCGGATAAACGTATGGATGGACTCGGACACGACCTGCGACTGGTCGGTGATCCGGTAAATGGTGACTCCTTCGGGGAGCGTTTTTTCATAGTCGGCGATCACCGCCTTGACCTGGCGGCCCATCTCGATGATGTTGTGCCCCTGCCGCATTTCCATCGACAGCAGGATACATTTCACCCCGTTGTTCTGGATATACGAATCCGGATCGGGATATTCCAGTTTTATTTCCGCCACATCCTTCAGGCGGATGACATTTCCCTGCGGGTCGGAATAGACGATCTGCTGGGACACGTCCCGTACCCAGTCGTACGGATCGGCCACGTGGACAGGCGCGACAAAACGATGGTTGTCGACCTTCCCGCTGAGGGTAGTAAATCCCTGTGAAAACAACTTTTGGGCCAGCGACACCGGGCCTATTCCGTACTGCGACAGCTTCTGCTGGTCGAGATATACCCCGATCTGCTCTTTCTGTATCCCGTACCGGCGCAGGGCCGATACCGATTCGATCGTACGCAGGCGGTCTTCGAGGTTTTCGAGGTATTTTTCGAGTTCGCGGTAGGTCTTGTCCTTGGATTCGAGGGTAATGAGCAGGGCCGACGTATCGCCGAAATCGTCGTTCACCTGCAAGGCTATCACCCCGGCGGGCAGGCTGTTTTTGAACGCTTGGACGCCCAGTTTGAATTTCGACCAGAACTGGTCGTTGTCCTTCACATTGTCGTTGAGCTCGACATTGACGAACACCATGCCGTCCCGGCTCTGGGAAAAGGTCTTCTTGCGGTTGACCTCCTTATAGCTGAATATGAAATTCTCCAGCGGTTTGGTCAGCTGCTCCTCCACCTGCGGGGAAGTCGCTCCGGGGTATACCCCCACGACCAATCCCTGCCGCACGGTAAATTCGGGAAATTCCTGCTTGGGCATCACGGCCAGCCCGGCGATACCGAGCCCCACCAGGATAGCCACCAGCAGCAGCACGATCCGGTGGTACCGGAAAGCCCCGCTTATCACACTGCCGATTCCTCCTTCCTGTTTCATTGGGCCACGATATTCATTCCCTGACTCACTTTTTGGTTCCCTTCCACGATCACGGCATCACCGTCGGAAAGGCCCGAGGCGATTATGACCCCGTACCCGGAAAGACCGCCCGGCACCACGACCCGTTTATCGGCTTTCCCGTCGCGGGCCAGCCACACGAAAGACTGCCCTTTATCGTCAACCTGCACAGCCGACGGAGGAAGGATGATTTGGGAAATTTCTTCCGGCGATTTTATCCCCACCGAACAAACCATACCGGGCATCAGTTCCCCGTCGGGATTGTCCAATTCGATCTTCATCCGGTAGGTATGGGACAAAGGATTGGCGGCCACCCCTTTTTCGGCCACGACCCCGGCATAGGAATCGGTTCCCAAGGCTCCGACCGATACCGAAGCCCCCATACCGATCTTGAGTACCGGAATATCACGCTCCGGCACGGATACCACGGCGTAAACTTTGTTTATCTGCACCAACCGCAGCACAGGCACTCCGGGGGCCACGTTGACCCCCGGATCGGCATAACGTTCGGAGATGATGCCGTCCGCCGGGGCATAAAGCACCGCATCGCGGAGGTTCTTGGCCGCGATACGCTCCACGCTCCGGGACTCGGACAGGGTGGTCTGCACTTCCACCCATTTTATTTCGGGCAGGCTGCCGGCATCGTACAGCATCTTCATCCGGCGGTAGGCATCCTCCGCCCTATCCAGGTTGGATTTGGCGGCCGCATAGGCATCCGCCAGGGAAGAGCCGTCCAGCGAGGCCAGCTTCTGTCCTTTTTTCACGCGGGCGCCCGCATCGGTCCACACCTGCTGGAGGGCGCCCCCCACCAAAAAGCTCAGCATCGAAGAGGAAGTTTCTTCTATCGTACCCGTATAGCTGTACGCAGTATCGGTATTTTTTGACGATACGGTCTCCACCCGCACGGACACCGGCTGGCGGGCAGGCTGATGGCCGGAGCCGCAAGCCGAGGCGAAAAGTACCGCAACGAGGAGAATTGCTTGGTTCAAGTTTTTCATATTCGGGTTCTCTATTTTAAAAGTCATTACTATCCGGCAGAAAACCCGTTGATTGGGTTTATTTTACCTGATACATGTTCTATTTTTCTCTTTTTACGCTGTTTCGTCTGCCGGTTTCAGCGTAAAGGGCTTACTTTTATCCGGCAATTCAGTTTTTAGGTGATGAAAAGTACAAAAATTCCAGGACTTAGCATAAATTTTGTGCAAAATATTCCGAACGTCATTACGATCGGCCACGACTTTGCGATCTTCGACCAGGTAAGCAGCCTGTTTTTCCGGGAGCGCCCTTTGCGGTCGGAAGTGTTCATTTTTTCGATGTGTCTGCATGGGGAGGCCACATTCGAACTCAATATGAAGCGGCACCAGGCGATCCCGGGAGACATGACCATTGTCCGGCCCAACGATATGATCCAACTGATTCGGCAGACGGAGGATTTTTCCGGTGTGTTCATCGCCATGGATTTCAGTTCCTCCCAGGATATCATCAGCGTGATCAAGAATTCCATTTCGACTTACCACCGCAAACGGGACTTCGACTACATGCACCTCGACCGGACGGAAAGGCTCTGTATCCTGGAATACTACCACATACTGAAAGCCAAAGCCGCCGATACTGACAACGCGATGCGCCGCGAGATCATCATCAACCTGATGCGGGCCATGATCTACGATATCCTGAATATCCTGCGCCGGCATTCCCCCCAGGAAGACCTGAGCAAGAAGCGCTACGACCATATTTTCGACCTCTTTATCCACCAGGTATCCGGCTTGTTCCGCAGCCACCGGGACGTAGCCTTTTACGCAGACAGGCTGTGCCTGACCCCGAAATACCTCTCCCAAATGATCAAGAAAGCTACCGGGCATACGGCCGGGGAATGGATAGACCATTATGTCATCCTGGAAGCTAAAGCCCTGTTGCAGTCCACCGATATGACCATTCAGGAAATATCGCAGGAACTCCATTTCCCGAATCAGTCTTTTTTCGGGAAATACTTTAAGAATATTACCGGCACGTCGCCCCGGAAATACCGGAGGGAGTAACCTCTTTATAATTTTACAGCGACCACCCGCATCCGGCGGTAGTCGGCCACCCACCGGGTACCGTCCCACAGGGAGGGCTTCAATTCTTGTTCCACCTGCCGGAAAAGACGGGCACATGCATCCGGAGGCACTCCCTTCAAATGACCGGCAAAAAACTGCCGCATCCAGTTCTCCAAACCCTTTTCCCCGTCTTCCAGCGGCGTAGGACGGTCGTAATCGTATAATTCTTCCACTGCAAATCCTTCCGCCTCCAACAGCCGCGCATAATCTTCGGACGCCGGGAAGCAGAACGGGGATTTATAGGTGTATCCTTCCGCCGAAAGGGCGCGGGAAAAAGCCCCCTCGATACGCCCGATGTTGCCTTTCGCCCCGAATTCACACACCAATCTTCCACCTTTTTTCAAACAGCGGAACACATTTGCCAATAACCGGTCGTGGCGGGGTATCCAATGGAATACCGCATTGGAGAACACAATATCCCATTTGTTCTCCCATTCCATGGCGAGAGCATCCAATACTTCGAATTTTACCCCGGGGTACAGCTCCCGGGCACGGCGGATCATTTCCCCGGAGGCATCCACGCCTGACACTTCGCCGGCGCGTAAAGACAATTCTTTCGTCAACGTTCCGGTACCGCAGCCCAGATCCAGCACGGACAGGCTTTTATTTGCCGGCACGTATTCCAGCAAACCCTTCCCGTACCGGGATACGAAACCGTGTCGCCCATCGTACAAATCCGCGTTCCATTCCATAGCCAGTGATACTTTTCCACAAAAATACGCAGACTGTCCGGCAAAATGCCGGACAGTCCGGGAAAATTTCCGGGATTATTTTTCCAGAGCTACTTCTTGAAGATAAAATAGACCGCCCCGATCAGGCAAAGGAAACCGAGCAAATGGTTCAGGCGCAACTGCTCGTTTTTAAAGAACAAGAGCATGAACAGCGTGAAGACCACCAAAGTGATCACCTCCTGCAACACTTTCAATTCCATCAATGAAAAAGGCCCGCCGTTCTCCCGGTAACCCAGCCGGTTGGCCGGCACCAGCAGGCAGTATTCGAACAGCGCGATCCCCCAACTGATGAGCACCACCGCCCATACCCCGACCTTTGAAAACCAGGTGGTCTCGGCCATACGCAGGTGCCAGTACCAGGCAAACGTCATAAAAGTATTCGAGCACACCAAAAGGAGAATGGTAAGCATTGACTTGGACATAACTGCGCATTATTTATTCGCGGGCAAATTTACGAAACCAAACCATACCGGGACGTTTTAGTCGCTTGCTTTTTAGTATAATTATTATTTATGGATTAGTAAAATATACCATTCGTTTTATTTATAACAAGACCCTATCTTTGCGGCCTGAAAAAACAGACGAAATGAAGAGCTTTCTGAGAGAAAAATGGCGCCGCATCGTATTTATCGTGCTGATGGCGCTTTGTATCGTACCGGGGCCGGACATGCACCCGTTCCTTTCCCCGGCCGTAGCCTTGTTTATCGGTATCGCCACAGCCAATACGATGGGCAACCCCTTCGAAAAACTGAGCAGCGAGGCTGTAAAGACACTCCTGAAAATATCCATCATCGGCCTGGGTTTCGGTATCCACGCCGAACGGGCGATGGAGGCCGGGGGCAAAGGCCTCCTTCTGGCCGTTTTCAGCATCGTACTGACCCTGTCCTTGGGGTATTTGCTCGGCCGGAAATTCCGGGTGGACAAAAAAACGTCCTACCTTATCTCTTCCGGGACGGCGATCTGCGGGGGCAGCGCCATCGCAGCGGTCAGCCCGCTGGTAAAGGCCGACGACAGCCAGATAAGCCTGGCCCTGGGGACGGTATTCATCCTCAATGCGGCCGCGCTGTTCATCTTCCCGCCGATCGGCCATGCGCTCGACCTGACGCAGACCCAGTTCGGCACCTGGGCCGCTATTGCTATCCACGATACCAGCTCGGTGGTCGGTGCGGCATCGGCTTACGGCCCGCAGGCCGAAATAACGGCTACCACGCTCAAGCTGGCCCGCGCTCTGTGGATCATCCCGCTGTCTTTCGTGACCCTATGGATCTTCAAGACCAAAGGCGGAAAAGTAAAAGTCCCCTATTTTATCCTGTTGTTCGTAGTGGCCATCGGAATAAACACGGCGTTCCCTTCGCTGACCATCGTTTACCAGGGGGTAGACATCGCCGCGCACCAGATACTGATCCTCACGTTGTTCCTGATCGGCGCGGGACTTTCCCGCCGCAAACTGAAAGACGTAGGGATGCGGCCGCTCGTACTCGGGCTATGCCTGTGGGTGGTAATATCCGTCGTATCCCTCACGGCGATCCTTTACACATAAACCTTATCAGGAGTAGAAAATATCTTTCAGCCCTGTTACGGGCAAACAAAAAAGGCCGGGGCGATGCCCCGGCCTTTTCAATTGGCAAAAAGATTGGATTATTTATCCGAATCTTCGAAGAAGAATTCCATAACCTTGCCCAGGAATTCAGTCCGTTTGTTGTGTCCTTTGATCACCTCTACCGGGAATCCGAGCACCACCGTGCGGTAATCGTCGCCTTTGTAGGCGATACCGGCGCTGATGTTGTTGTCGGTATAACGCATAATGGTAAAGGCTTTATTGCCCGCCGGCACCAGGCCGTCCGGGGATTCGATCGCGTATATATCCTCGTTTTGCTTCGTTTCGAACGCGTAATTGCCTGCCAGGAAAGCGTATGGGGATACGGCCGGTTCCACTTCCCCGATATTGGAAGCGCAATCCGTCATCCAGCGGAATTTTAGGACATTCCGGGCAAAATCCTTCCCATCCTGAGCCGGCTTGGGAGTATCCCAAAGGTCGGTAGCCACATAAGCCCCGCTCACCAGAATATTACCGCCCGCCGCCGTGTAATCGGCGATGGCTTTTTGCAGGTCTTTGGAGAACACCTCGAAATCCACCCGGTTTTCATTGTGTCCCAACTGGCTGCGACGCTGCTTGCCCATGATCATATCCACGGCTTTGTATTTCTTCATGTCCACCCGGCCGTTAGCTACCGCCTCGTTGCTGGCGGATACGAACGAATAACCGAGCTCGGCCAGCGAACGTCCGTGTACCGCCGGATAATCGAACGTATTTCCGGCTACCACGGTGGTTTCATAGTCGCTGTTCGAGGCCCCGAACCCGGCCGAATCGTCGTCCATCCAGGGGATGCGGCGGCGGAATTCATGCTGGGCGCCGATATAGGCGATATCTTGGATATAAGGCACGCCTCCGTCACGAATATCCTGGAAACCGGCATAGGTGCTGTCGCGGGTCGCGAAACTTTCCGGCGCGCTCACGCGGTCGAAACCGTTCACGATGAGCACTGTTCCTTTCTCGTTGAAGGCCCGCATAGCGGAAAGCGTTTCGGAATCGAAACTCTCCCCTCCTTTGTTGGCTGCCGTTACCTTGAAAGAGTACATCTGGCCCGGCGCTATGGAAACCGTGTAAACGGTATCTTTCACGAGCGTACCGTTATCGAACGAACCGTCGCCTTTCCGGGTATACACGATATAGGAATCCGGTTTCGCCGTAGGCTCCAGGCTGTCGGCCACCGGACGCCATTTCAACTGGACTTTGTCGTTGCCGGCGAATTCCACCGAGAAATTGTCGACCGGCAGGGGCTGTACCACATACGGACGACCGTCCTTGGCGCTCAGGAACTTGAGTATGCCTTTATAAATGGCGCGGGACACGACGAAGCGGAAACGCGGGTCCAGCCCGTAACGCATATCGGCGAAGTTCTGGTGGGACAGGAGTTCCAGCAGCATCGAGGGAACCTCCGGGATTCGGGATTCGGCGTAATTGCCGTTCATCAACTGTCGACGGGTAAAATCAGGCTCGCACTGGATACGCACGTCATTCGTTATCTGCGTCTGTACCAAATCGGCCAGGTCGCGGTTGGCATAACGGGAATCCCCGTCCACGAACTCCGTCCCTCCGTTGGACTGGAGGGTATAGATGGACAGGATACCCACGATGGTATTGTCTATTTTCGTGCCGGCATCCGAGTGGAATGCGAAAGACATATCCACCGGAATACCCAGGCCTTTGCCTTCGGGGTTTATTTTCGTGCCGCCGGCCAGGTAGTTCACCCAGCGGGGACGTCCCGCGTAATCGTCGGTATAATCCTGCCCATAAGCGGAATAGACTTCATGAGGCACACCCGACCACTGCATGAAATAGCGGGCCCCTTCGGTAAAGCGGGGATAACCGCTTACGATCGCCTCGGGGGTTATACCCATGGCGGCCACCCGGCGGGCGTCGCCGGACAATTGGGCCGTATCGGACGGAACGGTGCGGGCGATGTTGCCCATACCGCCGCCTATCTTCACCCCGTCGGCCGTAATGACACGGCCCTCGCGGGCGCTTTTATTGGAAAGCTCCACCCGGCCGGCATTACCCCGGTCGAAATCGAACTTGCCCAGGTAGACCCAGGTTCCCCCGGCCATCTGTTGGTTGACCTTGAAAGAGGTCTTACCATCCTTATGGTATACGGTGTATACGGCATCGTCCGCACTACCCGGTAGCGTCTTGTACGACACATAGACCGCGTAGGTGCCTTCTTTATCGAATTCCGGCTGCCATACGGCTACGCTTTCCTCCCCTTTGGACACGGTATTGGCCTGGCGGTACGTTCCCATCGTAAACGGGTTTTCCCCATCGACATAGACCTTTTTCGGATTGGCGAAACCTTCGCCTTCGCCTTTGCTCCAGGCGTATTTCCCGTTCTTCTCATGATAACCGGAGACCGGGGTGTCATTATCGGAAATGATCTCCGTCTTCTGCCAATCGCGTTCGCGGGGCAGGATCACCACCGCACCGGCCCTTTCCAGCATGGGCACCACATACGGCAAAACATAACTTTGCGTAAAGAGGTCTTCCACCGTCTGGAATATCCGGGCGCGCTGCCACTCCCAGCGGAGCAGTTTTTGCTCGTAATAGTATCCGTGGCTCTGCCACATGGCAATATGACGCCCGTAAAGCCCTTCTGTCGGCTCGACGGCCTTATCCAGCGGCGTAGTAAGCGGTGTGGAGATGTTCCTGCGCCGTACGGCTTTTTTCTTCACATCCTTTTCCTTGTAGTAGGCGGGGATGAGCTCCCGTATTTCCTTCCCTTCGGTCACTGCCCGCAGGTTGTAGCCCGAAAGGGATTGGGGCAAGCCTTCCCGCAGGATGGCATAAATGTCCTGACACACGTCCGCCCGCAAAGGGTACTGGGCCAGCGTGGGGCTGTAATAGAGGTTCAGGTTTTTCCCGGACAGCCGGATCGAATCCAGACGTACACGCCCGACATAGCCGTTGTGCGTCCCCTGCCTCTCCCGGCAATACGCAGTGATCGTGTCGTTTTTCGCCCGGAAAAACGCAGTGTCCACCACCGTCTGGGCGGCGCTTTGTACAAAGGCCACGACAGAGAACAGAGCACAGAAAACAATCTTGTGGTTCATATAAAACTGTTATTTAGCGGTTAATTTATTCGCAAAGTATGCAGGATAGAAACATAGTGAAACCCAAGCCCCATTCAAGTTTGCTTGAAAATAGCCGGGACGCCTCCTATATTGTGCAAATGTAGCTATCTTTGGGAGATTATCGTACGGTTCCTTTAGGCAATTGATGAAATTTTTATGAAACCCTCAACATCCCGTTCCCTGTAAAAATACGTAACTTTGTATCCGATGTTGGCAAAAGATATCATAGGAAACTATTCCCTGAGGGGACTGCTGGAAAGCACCGTATCGCGGGGGCGGATCAGCCACGCCCAGCTTTTCGTTTCCCCGGAAGGCACCGGAACCCTGCGGGTAGCCATTGCCTATGCCGCAGCCGTGCTGGGAACGGACGAAGAAAAAGCCCTCGCCCACCCCGACCTCCATTTCGCCTTTCCGGTCAATACCAGCAAGGAAGTGAAAAAATCGCCCGTGAGCGACGATTTTCTCGAACCCTGGCGCCGTTTCGTCCGGGAAATGCCGTACGGCAGCCTTTCCGACTGGTACCAGTGGATGGATATCGAGAACAAACAAGGGGCCATCGGCAAGGAGGAAGCCGAAACGATCTCCCGCAAACTGGCCCTCAAATCCTTTTCCGGGGGTTACAAAGTGATGATTGTCTGGCACGCCGAGAAGATGAACCCGACGGCCGCCAACAAGCTGCTCAAGCTGATCGAAGAGCCGGCCGAAAAGACTCTCATCATCCTGACGACCGACGATCCTGCGGCCATCCTGCCGACCATCGCCTCCCGCACGCAGGCCGTGCATTTCCATCGGCTGTCCGACCGGGAGATCGCCGGAGAATTGGAAAAAAGACATGGCGCCTCCCCCCAACAGGCACAGAATGCCGCTTTCGCTGCCGAAGGCGATATGGGCAAAGCGCTGAAGATCCTGCGCGAAGGCAGCCATGCGGGGGTATTCCCGGGACTTTTCGTACGGTTCGTACGTTCGGCGTTCATGGCTAAAAAGAAGCCTTCGGAACTGGGTAACCTGCTGGCCTGGGCGGACGAAATGGCCTCGCTCTCCCGCGAACAGCAAAAACAATTCCTTCAGTACTGCTTCGAGATATTCCGCGAAGCGCTGATGCACAACTACGGGATAGAAAGGCTCGTACATCCCCAGGAATTCGCCGGAGGGTTCAATTTCGGCAGTTTTTCCACATATGTCCACGGGCGCAATATCGCGGACATCTACCGCGAACTGGACCAGGCCCAGTACCACATCGAACGCAACGCCAATCCCAGGATCGTATTTTTTTCTTCGGCCGTAAACCTGACGCGCTACCTGCATGCCAGGGCGGTATAAGTAAAGACACCATGCAATGGACGAAAACATTCTGATAAAAAACGCGAAAATAGTCGACGCCGGATCGGTGTACGAAAGCGACGTATTCATCAAGAACGGGGTGATCGAACGGATAGATCCCTCGATAAGCCTTTACCCGGGCACCCGGCTGATACAGGCCGACAACAAATTTCTGATCCCGGGGGCGATCGACACCCACGTGCATTTCCGCGACCCGGGGCTGATCCAAAAAGGAGATTTCGCCACCGAATCGGCCGCCGCCGTAGCCGGAGGGGTGACCTCCGTCATCGACATGCCCAACACCAACCCTCCGGCCGTAACGCCGGAACTGCTGGAAGAAAAATTCGCCATGGCGGCCCGGAAATCCTCGGCGAACTATTCCTTTATGATCGGGGCTACCGAACACAACGTCGAGGATATCCTGCGGGCCGACACCAACCGCGTAGCCGCCGTAAAGGTCTTTTTCGGTTCTTCGACCGGGGATATGGCGGTAAAGGATTCTTCGGCCATCGAACGCATCTTTGTCTCCTCGCCCCTGTTGATAGCCACCCACTGCGAGGACGACGTGCTGATCGCGGAAAACCTGGAAAAAGCCCGCCGCGAATTCGGGGACGACATCCCCGCCTATATGCACACCCGCATCCGGGACGACGAAGCCTGTTTCCGCAGTTCGTCCTACGCCATCGACCTGGCCAAAAAAACGGGGGCCCGCCTGCACCTGCTGCATGTGAGTTCCGCCCGGGAGCTGAACCTGCTCAGCGCCATGAAACCCGGCTCGTACAAGAAGATCACGGCCGAAGCCTGCACGCATCATCTGTTCTTTGCCCAGGAAGATTACGCCGTGAAAGGCAACCTGATAAAAGTGAACCCCTCGGTAAAAACCGCCCAGGACCGCGATGCCCTTTGGGAAGCCCTGCTCTCGGATCGGATAGACACGATCGGTTCCGACCATGCGCCGCATACTTTGGAAGAGAAGTCGCGGCCCTACCTCAATTGCCCTTCCGGAGGGCCGATGATCCAGCATACGCTGCCCGCCGTGCTTTCCGAAGTCTCCAAAGGCCGTCTTTCCCTGGAACTGGCCGTGGAAAAAATGTGCCACAACCCAGCCCGGATATTCCAGATAGAGCGCCGGGGATTCATCCGGGAAGGTTATTTCGCGGATGCCGTACTGGTGGAATTCAACAGCCCGTGGCGCGCCCACCGGGAGTCCCTGAAATACAAATGCGGCTGGTCGGCGTTCGAGGACAGGATGTTCTCGGCGCGTATCACCCATACGATCGTCGGGGGCCAGGTAGCCTACGCCGATGGAAAACTGTACAAAGTGACCTCGCCTGCGGCCCTGACGTTCGAACGCTAAAAAACGCCCGAAATATGTCTTTTTCAAAATTTTACCCTAAATTTGCACGCGTTTTGACGCTCGTTGTCCTGATGTCTGTCGCCGCCGGCTGTAAATACCATTACGTGGAAAAGCCCGAACGCTTGCTGTCTCCCGATGAAATGGTCGACGTGTTGTGCCAGTTGGCCTGCCTGACCGCACTGGAAGAACAAGGTGCGTTCGAAATGGATTCCACTTTTTCCCGTATCGGGAAAAAAGCGTTCATCGAGAAGCTATACAAAGATTACGGCATAAGCAAAGAGATCCTGGCGCAGAACAACGAGTATTACAGCGAACACAACCGGGAATACATGAAAATTTATTCCGAAGCGATCAACCGCCTGAACCAACTTGCGGCAGAAGAAGAGAAAAAAGAAAACAACTATAAAAAAACTCTATTGGATTCGGGCTGGGGCATGCCAGGAAATGACTAAATGGCAATAACGGAAAAACTCTATCACGCAAAAATCCTCCTTTTCGGAGAGTATGGCATCATAAAAGATTCCATGGGTCTTTCTATTCCCTACGACTTTTATAAGGGAGCCTTGGTGTCTTCGCCATCGTCCGGAGAGGCGGCGAAAGAATCCAACCTTCATATCCGGGAATTCTGCCAATACTTGGAAACCCTGAACGGCGATTCTTCGTTCGGCGCGCGGATAGATACGGCCGTCCTGAAAAATGACCTGGACGAAGGCCTGTATTTCGATTCGAGCATCCCGCTTGGCTACGGGGTAGGAAGTTCCGGCGCTTTGGTGGCGGCTATTTACGAGCGGTATGCCATAGACCGTATTTCTCCCGAAGGCATCTCGACCCAGGACATCCTTTCGCTCAAAGACACTTTAGGGCGGATGGAAAGTTTTTTCCACGGCCATAGTTCGGGGCTCGATCCGCTGATATGCTACATGAACCTGCCCATCCTGGTACGCCCGCAAGGAAATATCGATACGGTCGGCATCCCGGATTCCAATACCGAAGGGGCCGGAGCCATATTCCTGCTCGATTCCGGCATGCAGCATTCTACAGGCGATCTGATCAACGTCTTCTTTGAAAAAATGAAGAACGAAGGCTTCCGCAAAATGCTCCGCGAGGAATTCAACGCCCTGAACGACGCTTGCATCCAGGCCTTTATCGACGGGCGGAAAGCGAACCTGCTGGAAAACGTCCGGGCCCTTTCCCGGGTGGTCTTCACCCATTTTTCGCCCATGATCCCCCGCGGCCTGAAAAAGATCTGGCTGGACGGACTGGAATCGGATACGTACTACCTCAAACTGTGCGGGGCCGGCGGCGGCGGTTTCGTGCTTGGATTCACCGACGATTACGACAAAGCAGCCCGTATGCTCCGGGGCTTTTCCACACAGCCTATATACCGTTTCTAACCATGGGAGGGGGCGGCACCTCACCCGGAAAACGCGCACCCCGCGCATGGGCCGTTACCGCCATGAAAGTCGTGAGCCTGCTTTCGCTCACCCGCGTGTACAACATCGCACTGATAGCCGCTGCCCAGTACCTGAGTTGTATGTTCTTCTTTACGTTCCATGCGCCGGATTTCTCGGTGCTCACGGATCCGTATTTTTTCGTGCTGGTGGTCTGTACCTGGATGGTGGTGGCCGGAGGGTACATCATCAACTTTTTCTACGACAAGAACAAAGACCTGGTCAACTATCCCGAAAAAGGGTTTATCGACGGCTACGTTTCGCAATCCACCACCCTGAAAATATACCTCACGCTCAATTTTGCGGCCGTCGCCCTAAGCCTGCTCGTTTCGCTGCGGTCGGTCTTGTTTTTTTCAGGATTTGCGTTCCTGCTGTGGTTCTACTCGCATAAACTCAAAAAAATACCCCTGGTATCCAATTTTGCCATGGCCGCCCTGGCCATGATCCCGCTTTTTGCGGTCTTTTTCTACCGGAAAGTGGTGGATATAAACGTACTGGTCTCCCACGGGATGTTCCTGTTCTTCCTGCTATCCGCCCTGAGCATGCTCAACGACCTGAACAATCGCCGGGGCGATGCCGTATTCGGATACCGGACGCTTCCGGTGGCGCTGGGCGAACGGAAAGCATCGGCTGTTACCGCTGCCGTTCTGGCTGCCTCAGCCGCCTGCACGGTCACGGTCCTCGCCTTTGAAAAAGGGAACGCTTATTTCTTTTACTTCCTGCTCACCGGGATCGCACTGCTTGCCGCCGCGGTGGCACTTCTGGTGCGCCCGTCGGACAAAGTTTGCTCCGTTATCTACACCGGAGTAAAAATCACGATCCTGGTAGGCCTGCTGTGTATTCCGCTGCGGATCGTTCCGTTGAATTGTTAAATTTTTCGACGCGATTGTAACCTTTTTTCTTTTTTTACGTATAATGTAATGTTGCGGGGTATTAATCCTCCGCACGAAGGAGATACATGAGACAACTTAAGATCACTAAACAGGTTACCAACCGCGAGACCGCTTCGCTGGACAAGTATTTACAGGAAATCGGAAAAGTAGGCCTCATTTCGGCCGACGAGGAGGTAGAACTCGCCCAGCGGATCAAAGCCGGCGATCAGAGAGCTCTGGATAAACTCACCAAAGCCAACCTGCGTTTCGTCGTGTCGGTAGCCAAACAATACCAAAACCAAGGACTAACCCTCCCGGATCTGATCAACGAAGGCAACCTGGGCCTGATCAAAGCCGCCCAGCGTTTCGACGAGACCCGCGGGTTCAAATTCATTTCGTACGCCGTATGGTGGATACGGCAGTCTATCCTGCAGGCGCTGGCCGAACAGTCCCGTATCGTCCGTCTGCCGCTGAACAAGATCGGTTCGATCAACAAGATAAACAAGAAATACGCCGAACTGGAGCAGCTCAACGAGCGCGCCCCGTCCGCCGAAGAAATCGCCCAGGAACTGGACATGACCGAAGAGGATGTCAAAGAATCGCTGAAGAACTCCGGCCGCCATATCTCAATGGACGCCCCGCTGGTGGAAGGAGAGGATTCCAACCTGTACGACGTACTCAAGAGCGGTGAATCGCCCAACCCGGACCGCGAACTGATGACCGAATCGCTGCGCATCGAGATCGAGCGCGCGCTCCAGACGCTTACTCCGCGCGAGGCCGACGTGATCCGCCTGTATTTCGGACTGGGCGGACAGCATGCGATGACCCTCGAAGAGATCGGCGAAACGTTCGACCTGACCCGCGAACGCGTCCGGCAGATCAAGGAAAAAGCCATTCGCCGTCTGAAGCACACTTCGCGCAGTAAAATACTCAAGACTTATCTGGGATAACCGCTCCGCGGCCACCGCGCACCGGACGGACACCCTCCGGAAAGGCGCTTCCGGGAAATCCCGGAAGCGCCTTTTTGGTTTTATGAACAAATAATAGAAAAAGAATATCATGGAAAATGCAAAAGTTAGACGTGCCACCGGGCACGATGCCGAAGAGATACTCCGCCTGATAAAGGAACTGGCCGCCCATCATAACGCGCCGGAAATGGTCACCTGGACCGCAGACGAAATGCGGCGCATAGGTTTGGATGCCGAAAACCCTGCTTTCGAGGCTTTCGTAGCCGAAAACAAGGAAGGTCATATCCTGGGGTGCGCCGTTTATTTCGAACGGTTCTCCACTTGGAAAGGCCCCACGATCCACATCGAAGACCTGATGATAAGCCCTGAATACCGGGGTATGCACATCGGCGAAGCCTTGCTGGATGCCGTGGTCGACACGGCTCGCCAGCGCGGGATCAACCGGATAGAACTCGATGTGGAAGGAAACAACGAGGGCGCTATCCGGTTCTACAACCGCAAAGGGTTCGACACCACCTGGAGGGCCGGGAAACTATACCTCGACGGGGAACAGCATTGATCCTCCGGATAACGTATAAATAAAAAACCGCCGGCTCCGGCGGTTTTTTTGTGGGGATCATTTTCGGTTATATTTCCAAAAATTTATTCTCCGTCCATACGCAGGGTCCAGTCGTGGGTACGGCCTTCCTTGGGCGGATTGGTGTTTATCGTAATCCCGTGGCGCAGGTAAGCCGGCTCCGTGTCGCGGTTTCCGGTCTGCTTTATACCAGCCCGCGTGCCTGCCTGCGCCGTATATCCGGAATTTCCACCGGATAGTACGTCTTCGATGCTTGAATCCAACGGACTGGCGGCCGGGGCCTGTCGGCGCTCGTAAGGGCGCCTTTCCTCCTGTCGGCTCCCCCGGGGTGCATCCGGTTGCGCCTGGGCGTACGATTGGTAGCCTTGTCCGGAAAAATTCAGCCCTGGGGAATTGTCGTCATCCATTTGCAGGGTATATACGGTAAATGTCTTCTTTTCCCCGTTGGGCATAGCCCGCTCTTCGGTCTGTTTTTCTTCCGGGCGGATCTCCAGATGCCCGGCCCACTCGAGCGACTCGTTTTGGCCTGCCAGGGGCCCTTCGGGTGCGAGGCTTACTACATGGCGGTCGCGGGGTTCTTCGGGGCGGTTGATCCGTTTTTCCGAAGGGAAGCCGGCAGCGATGATCATCAGGTTCAGTTCGTCGTCGGCCAGGGTATCGTCCTGCCCCATTCCCCATTTCACCGGGGATTCGTTGCCGGAACGTTCCCGGATGATAGTGGTCATCGCATCCAGTTCCTTGGCGATAAACCCACCTTTACCGTATTTGACCACGAATATCAGGCCTTTTGCCCCGTAAATGTCCGCATCGTTGAGCAGCGGGGAGGATAGCGCCTCTTCCGTAACTTTCTTTACACGGTCGGGACCCGATGCCCGGCCCGAGCCCAGCAGCGTCGTCCCGCTGTCGGTAAGGAGCGTACGGGTATCGGCCAGGTCGACGTTGACGGTAAGCGACTGGTTGATCACCTCCGCGATGCTGGAAGCCGCCTTGCACAGCACTTCGTTGACAATAGCGAACGTATCGCGCATATCCACGTCGCTGTATATGTCGAATATCCGGTTGTTGTTGATGATGATCAGCGAGTCGACGGATTTGCGCATCTCGGCGATTCCGGCCTGGGCTACCTCGTCGCGGTACTCAAACTTAAAGGGAGTGGTGACGATACCCACCGTCAGTTTTCCCATGCTTTTGGCCGCGCGGGCAATGATGGGAGCTGCCCCCGTACCCGTTCCACCGCCCATTCCCGCCGTGACGAACACCATTTTGGTCTCGTCCGGGAAAAGGCTCTGGATAGCCTCCTGGCTCTCTTCGGCAGCTTTGCGTCCGACTTCCGGTTTCGACCCTGCTCCCAAGCCCTCGGTAAGCGAGGAGCCGAGCTGGATCTTTTCGGGCACCGGACTGGCGCTGAGCGCCTGTTTGTCGGTATTGCACACGGCATAGTCCACTGCCACCCCGCCTTTGCGGAACATGTGGTTGACGGTATTGCCGCCGCCGCCGCCAACGCCCACCACTTTTATCTCGTGGCGCGCATTTTCCGATTTGGGTACGAACCTTATTCCGTCTCCGAAAAACGATACCATATGTTTTCCCTTTCTATTATCCCGGTCTGCATACCGGGCAGTTATTCTATCTTTTTCAGGAAATCGAAGATCGTGCGTTCAATCTTCTTGTCCCATCCTTTTTTATCTTTTTTCTGCACCTTTTCAGGGGCTTTATCTTCTTTTTTGGGCTGAGGTTGAACTTCTTCTTCCTCCTCCTCTTCTTCCTC
>CAUHQV010000022.1 GCA_959608625.1 uncultured Flavobacteriales bacterium | reverse complement strand
ATAAATAGCACCTATAGCGTCATAAAAATATACGATGACAATGTCTTGATACCGCGGGTCGCCGTGGCTACATTTGTAATCGGAAACAACAAGAAATATAAATTAAAACTCTAAAAGGATATGTCACTGGTAGGAAAAAAAGCCCCTTCGTTCAAGGAAGCGGCTGTTGTAAACGGAAAAGAAATCGTAAACGAGTATTCGCTGGACCAGTTCCTGGGTAAAAAGGACGTGCTGTTCTTTTTCTACCCGATGGACTTCACGTTCGTCTGCCCAACGGAACTTTTCGCCTTCCAGGAAAAACTGAAGGAATTCGAAGCGCGCGGCGTACAGGTAGTAGCCGCCTCGACGGATACCGAACAAAGCCACTGGGCGTGGCTCCAGACCCCGAAAGACAAAGGGGGTATAAACGGCGTCACTTACCCGGTGGTAGCCGACAAAAACAAAACGGTCGCCGATGCGTTCGGCGTGCTGACCGGCCAGTACGATTATGACGAGGAAGGAAATCTGGTCTCCAGCCATCCGTCGATGGTGGCTTACCGCGGCCTGTTCCTGATAGACAAGGACGGTGTAGTGCGCCACGAACTGATCAACGATCTGCCGATAGGCCGCAGCGTGGAGGAAGCCCTCCGGGTGGTGGATGCCATGCAGTTCGTGCGCGAGCACGGCGAGGTGTGCCCGGCCAACTGGCACAAAGGAAAAGAGGCGCTGAAACCTTCGCATGAAGGAGTCGCCGATTTTTTGGCAAAGCATTGAGAACTACGTGTTAATTTTTTTCTGATTATCTTGAGCTTCGGGAAGCGTGTCTTTTTCGCCTCCCGAAGCTTTTTCGTTTTAAGAGATTTTTACGACCGTTTCTCTTTAAAAATCCGGGAGCATTAACTAACTTTGTAAGCGCACTGCAAAAACCCCGCAGGGGGTTTCCGGAAAGGGAACGAACAACATAAAACATATTTACCATGAAAGTAACAGTAGTAGGAGCAGGAAACGTAGGCGCTACGTGCGCCGATGTATTGGCCTGCCGCAACTTTATCGATGAAATCGTCATCCTGGACATCAAGGAAGGCGTTGCCGAAGGGAAAGCCCTCGACATCTGGCAGACCGCCCCGATCCGCGGATTCAACACCCGGCTGACCGGTTCGACCAACGACTATACCAAGACCGAAGGTTCGGACGTAGTGGTGATCACCTCCGGAGTACCCCGCAAACCGGGCATGAGCCGCGACGATTTGATCGGCATCAACGCCGGTATCGTAAAATCGGTGACCGAGCAGGTGGTTAAACACTCCCCCGATGCCAAGATCATCATCGTTTCCAACCCGCTGGACGTAATGACGTACTGCGCGTTCCTGGCTGCCAAATTCCCGTCCAACCGCGTGATGGGTATGGCCGGCGTACTGGATACGGCCCGCTACCGGGCTTTCCTAGCCGATGAGATCGGCTGCTCCCCGCTGGACATCCAGGCCCTTCTGCTGGGCGGACACGGCGACACGATGGTTCCCCTGCCCAAATACACGACGGTACAGGGTATCCCCGTAAGCCACTTCGTAAAAGAAGAGCGTCTCAACGAGATCATCGAACGCGCGAAAGTAGGCGGCGGCGAACTGGTGAAACTGCTGGGCACTTCCGCCTGGTACGCTCCGGGCGCAGCAGCCGCTTCGATGGTAGAGGCTATCCTGCTGGATCAGAAAAAGATCGTTCCGGTATGCGCATGGCTCACCGGCGAATACGGCCAGAAAGACATCTACCTTGGCGTGCCGGTAGTACTGGGTAAGAACGGTATCGAAAAGATCATCGAACTGAACCTCGACGCCAAAGAAAAGGCCGATCTCGACGCTTCCGCAGTAGCCGTACGCGGCGTGCTGAAAGCCCTGGACGACATGAAATTGTTCTAAACCAAAATAGGTTTTCTAGCAAAACGCGCAGGCCAATGGCCTGCGCGTTTTTTATCGTATAGAATTTAATCGGTCCTTCTTCGACGGATCAATACGGGAGCCGCTAAATTCGTTACTGGAATTCGTAGGAAATATACCCGCTCTGCTGCTCGGGCGCAGCCTGCTCGACATTGAAGCGGGCACGGCGGGCATACGTGACGGCCTTTTGGTAAGCATCCTCGTTCGGACTGGTCGTTTTGGCCCGGTTCACCTGGGCGGAAACTACCTGCCCTGCCCGGTTTATTTTAATATCCACCACGACCAAGCCGCCTACCGCTACCGTATAAATGGGAATAGGGATAGGCTCGATGTTCTGGCGCCCCACTCCGTCGAAACCATACCGGATATTGCTCTGCCCGGTGTAAGGCGTTTTTATGGCACTTTTAGCGGCGTTGCTGTCTATCTTCTGGTATTCGTCCAGGTCGATCTCCCGGTTTTTTACCTGCTCGCTGAACAGGTCGACCCGGACGTTCTGCCCGTATTCGTTGGTCTGCTGGGTGACGGCCCGTGCCTCCTGAAGGGTCGAAAAATCGCGTTTCACATTGGAAATGTCTACATCCTCTCCCAGATCGGCGGCCGCCTGGTTGGTAAATCCACTCATCGCCTCCCTGGAGTGGCTCAGGCGGGCATCTACGGAAACACGGTCGGAGCCTATCTTGTCCTCAAGCTCCCGTTCGATGCGCTCCAGTTCCTCCATCGGTACGGCCACGATTTTGGCATCAGTGCTTTCGTAGTACCGAAAAGTCAGGTTGACGATAAGGATGACCAAGAGCAGGTGAAAGGAAAAAGTAATGATAAGTGGATGGCGGTGCCTGTCCACAAAATCCAACAGGCGATCCATACGCACTTCGAGATAACCGTTCACACGGTCGTAAACCCTGTCGAAAGCTTTGATGAATTTCTCTTTTTTTCCCATTCGTTTGCCTGTGCGTACGCTAAGCCAAAATTACGGCTTCCTGCGCAAAAAAGCAGGGGAGTCCAGAAAATATTTCGGACTCCCCTTCTACATTCGTCGGAGTGACTGGATTCGAACCAGCGACCCCCACAACCCCATTGTGATGCGCTACCAGGCTGCGCTACACCCCGAATGCGGGGGCAAAGATACTGCAATATTTTATGGATTGCAAAAATATGCCGATTTTTTGGCGCATCTGCCCTTTCGGGATTTTTTACAGGAAAAAGTGTTGGCTTGTTGATTGCTAAAATACTAATTAAACCAATCCCATACGACCCCGAAACGGAGTACCGGATCGAGGTAAGGGTAATAAGGCGCCGAGAAATAGTTCTTGTTTTTGGAGATGGTCGCCGCCAGGTTTTCCACCTTGAAGAATATTCGGGTCCGCCGGATCTTGGCCGACAGGGAGAAGTCTACATACGGATAGTTCCCGATCTTTTGTTGTTTGGACAGTGGCTGGAGGTTGTAGTCGGAAAGCAGCGGATTGTACATCGGCGCGGTAAAGGCCGTATAATAGCGGAGGGTCAATGCGGGCATTAGCGTAAGGGCCTTGCGGAACACCGAAAAATAAGCGTACGCGGATGAACGGATCATGAATTCGGGCAGCGGCATCACTTCCGAACCGGAACTTACGTTCTGGTAAGTGAGGGTGTTGTCCCATCCGAACCAACCGAACCGGGAATCCCGCGAAACGGAAACCGCCAGTATCCGGACTTTTCCGTCGTGTTGGCGGGGTTGCCGCAGGGAATCGAAATATACATAATTGCCGATATCGGTAAAGCTGACCTTGGCATTGAAAAGTTTATCACTATACAGGTTTACCGCTATTTCGTTGGATTCTACCCGGTTAAAATCGTTGTCCCAGTTGAATTCCACGAAAGAACTGCGGTAGTACCGGGTATTGAGGGGCGCATAATACGACGAATTGGTGTAAGACCCTTCGAGCCGGTTCCGGGAGTCGAGCTGGACATATCCCGAAAGTCGCAATATCCGGGCCCCGGAAAACAACCCCGACAAACTGTAATCGAACCGGGCATCGGCCCCAAAATACTTCATGGGGCGCCATTTTCCCAGAAGATTGACCATCACCGTATTTCCCGATTCTTTGAACGGAACCTGCGGGTCGTCCACCGGGCCGCCCGGGAATTGGTATGAAGCCGTCTGGTAACGGATCATTCCCTGTGCATATACATTCACCAATGGAAAGTTCACCCCGGCCCCGGCAGCCAGGTCCAGTGTATTGAAGTAGGAACTGTCGGTACGCGCCGGTTCGGCATAAAGCGGCGAATCGTAGTAAAGCTGCGATTTCTTTCCTACATCGCTGGTCGGATTGACGAATGCCGGGTCGTAATACTTATACGCGAGATGTTCGTATTTTATTTCGTTGAGCAGGCTGATGCGGAACGCATTGGGATTCTTTATCGACGAATGGAACAGATCGTAGGACTGTGTCAGGAAAAAACGGGTACCGCCCAAACGGTTGGCCACCCGGTCGCTCCCGGAAGACAGAGAGACCGGCAGGGTCGAGCGGTAGGAGAACTGTTCGTTGTCGGACAGGAAATACTCCATTCCTTCATCGGTAAGGCCCCCGTTCTCGTTGGCCGAAAGGTATTGGTACATCATATGCGAACGGACAATGTACCGGTACGATTTGGTATGGTAACTGAAGGTGGCGACCAATTGTCCGTGGTGGGATTCTATGTAGTTGTACAACCCTTTGGTGCGCGCTCCCCGGAAACCCATTGAAAAATTCACCTGTTTCCCCACATTAGCCGTAAAATTGAAATCGAGTATCTGCCCCGTCATATTGGAAAAGACGTTGGAATGGTACATCGCCTCAGACCAGGGCGTGCGGACATCATAATATTTTACCTGATCGGTCTTCCGGTAATACATGTTGCGCGAACGCGCCCCGTATTCGGGCGTAAGCGAAGCCCCCTGGGAGTAGACCAGCGGAGTGTACCCTTCCGCCAGGTTGGGAAACGGCATATAACCGTATTCGTCCCTGCGCGTGGGGTTCATTTTGTAGAGTTTATAGATATTGAGCGTGGTATCCACATATGTGGTATCGCCCTTAAGGTCTATGATCTTGTATACCTGTATGGAATCTTTATACCGGTTGGTATAGATCTTCCGGTCCCGCACGGAACGGTTACTGGCCCGCGCCAGGGAATCCTCGCGGTCCTGTTCTTCCTTGGTAAGGATTTTTTCCCCGAACGCATTGAGCGAATCGAGGGAATTGGTTCCTCCGTAAAGATTGTTGCGGTTGTAAGGATCGTTCCGATTGTAAGGATCATTGCGGTTGTACGAAGGGCGGTTTTGGGCGCAGGCCTGCTGCCCGCACCACATGCACCACAAAAAGCCGGCGCAAAGGATCGTTCTAAATATGACGGACAATCGGTTCATGGTGCAAAAATAGTTCATCCTTCCGGTATGTCGGTACTTTCGGGCATACAAAATTACAGAGCGTCCTCATTGTCCGTCCGTATCCTCCTCCCCGCTCTCGACGATCGTGGTATCTGCCACCTTTTCATCGAAAAGCTTTTGGGATATGTTCATCAGGGTAGGTACCGAAAAGGAGTTTCTCGCCTGGTTCTCGAGGATAACGATCGTCATGTTCTCTTTGGGTACGCGCAAAAAACGCCCCCTGTATCCATGCCACCACCCGTTATGGTACACGATCTCATGTCCTTGGTATTCGTAAAGCCTCCATCCGTATCCATAAGGGTGTATCTGGTCGGTATAATTGGTATAAGCCTTCTGTTGCCATTCGGGAGGGAGCAAAAAACCGTTCCGCAGGGCCAGGTCGAAACATAGCATATCCTGCACGGTCGAATAAACCCCTTTATCCCCCAATACTCCGTCCAGGAAATTGAGGCTGTAAGGCGCGCGGCGGGAAGTATACCCGGTAGTCATTTGTTCCGAGGTGTGGAATTGCTCTTCGGTGCAAAAGAAAGTATGCTTCATTCCTACGGGTTCGAAGATATTCTTGCGCACCCACGGCGCGAACCCTTCTCCGGTAACGTGCTCCACGATAGAGGCCAACAACGCATAGTTGGTATTGCAGTACTGGTATTGACGCCCGGGGGAAAAAACAGAAGCCGGTTTTTTCTTTATCATGATGGCCAACATATCCTCGTTGCCCATCGGGTCGGTACTGCCCCAGGGCGCCGCCGTAAAGCGGGTATAGTCGGGAAGCCCGCTGGTATGGGTGAGCAGCATTTCGACCGTCACTCCCGGACGAGCGAACCCATCGAGATACTTGCTTACCGGGGCTTTCAGGTCTATTTTATCTTCCCGCGCCAGCATCAGGACGGCTGTGGAAGTAATGGTCTTGGAAATGGAAGCCAGCTGGAAACGGGAAGAAACGGTCAGTTTTTCCTTCGAACGGAAATTGGAATATCCGTACGCTTTCACGAAGATCTTGTCGTCCTGGGCAAACAGCACCACCCCGTTGAACTGCCCCTTGACGGAACGGGCGATAAAATATTTATCCACCGTCTTTATCTTTTCGGCATCGAAAGCCTTATCGGGCAGCGCCACCCGGCGGTAAAGGTTTGTGGTATCTATATAGATAGTCTTTACGATCTTGTCCCCCTCGGAAGGGAGGGAAAAGCCCGACAGGACGAACAGGACGAAAAAAAACAGTACTATGGTGAGTTTGCTCTTTGCCATGCGGTGTATTGAAAAAAAGGGTGTGAGCCATTCTCCGCCCCGACTTTCGCCAACAAATGTAATAAAGATAGATTTAAACTGTGGCGCCATAGCTTTTTTTTATAAATATTTAACTCCTAAACCATTATATCCCCCTACCTTTACTCTAGAAAACAAAGGGACATTGTCCCCACGGGCCGAAAAAAGCCCCGGAAGAAAGCGAAATACATACGAACTAAAAAATGAAATAATCATGAAAAAGAATGCAGCCGGAGTAGAACTCCACAACGAGAAAGTAGTAGAAAAACTCAACAAATTGCTTGCCGATTATCAAATCCATTACCAGAACCTGCGTGGTTTCCACTGGAATATCAAAGGACGTTCGTTCTTTACCCTTCACGCCATCTTCGAACAGTATTACAACGAAGCCGCAGAACGGGTGGACGAACTGGCCGAAAGGATCCTGATGCTGGGCGGCACTCCGCTCCATACCTTCAAGGATTATCTGGACAACACTTCCCTGAAAGTGTACGAAAACGTAAGCGATGCCGACAAAGCCACTACGAGCCTGTTGAACGACATCAAATACCTGCTCAAATCGCACCGCGAGACCATTGAAGTGGCTGAAAAAGCGGGAGACGACGTGACCGTGGATATGATGACCGGTTACAACGGCGCGGACGAGAAAAAAGTATGGATGCTGTCCGCCTACCTGGCATAACGAATATTACTTACCCGACCTGAAAAACGGAAAGGCCCGCCCGAAAAGGCGGGCCTTTTTTATGAATAAATTTCCGGTGGTATCCCTGCCGGAAATAGAATAATTAGGAATTATTTCCTCATTCCCAAGGCCTCCCTGTTTTGTGGTGTGTCGAAATAAACCCGCCATTCGGCTACTTTATTCCCCGTGATCCGAGCCGTCCAAATCGCTTTTGTATCGAGTTTCTCATCCGAACAAACCGAACGGCCCTGCATAACGACCGTCGCCCCATTGACCGCTATCGATTCAAAAATATTCCGATAGTCGGGCCACTGTACAAAAAAATCCGACCAGGACTTCCGGCAAGCGGCTTTTCCTTCGAGGACATTGTTCGAGCTATCGATGAACGTATGGGTATCGGTCATCAGGGTCAAAAGTTCGGTAAGGTCATGCCGGTTGATGCAATCGTTGAACCTCAATGCTACGGTTTTCGGAGCAGCCTGTTTTTCCATTCTACCGTTCGGTTATTCTTCGATCGCCCTGTCGGTATCGGCCGTGAGCGTATCGAGCGTCTGCTGGAATTCGGCCCGGGCTTGTTGCGCCTTTTGTTGGAAAGCGTTCACTTCCCGTATAATAGCCTTTTCGACAGCCACTTCATCGGGCATCGTGAGGTACCAGTGGCTGATATAAGGCGCAATAATAAGCGCCACGATGGACGTGAGCTTTATCAGGATATTCATCGACGGGCCGGAAGTATCCTTGAAAGGATCGCCTACGGTATCGCCCGTCACGGCCGCTTTATACGCATCGGAGCCTTTCTTTTCCTCCACTCCGTTAACTACAACCCCTTTTTCGATGGATTTTTTGGCATTGTCCCACGCTCCGCCCGCATTGGACTGGAAAATACCCATCAGCACGCCGGACACGGTAATGCCCGCCAGCGTTCCTCCCAGTACCTCCGGGCCGAAGACAAATCCCACCACGATAGGCACCAGCAGGGCCATCGCACCGGGAACCACCATTCCCCGCAGGGAAGCATAGGTGGAGATAGCTATGCACTTGTCGTAATCGGGCTCGGCCTTGTATTCCATGATCCCCGGTATCTCGCGGAACTGGCGGCGCACCTCGTTGACCATCTCCATGGCCGCCGTCGATACTGCGAATATAGCCCGGGAAGAGAACACGAAGGGGATCATCGCCCCGACGAACAGCCCGGCCAACACATATGCATTGTAAATATCGATCCCGTCTATCCCCGACAGTCCGACGAACCCGGCAAACAGCGCCAGGGAGGTCAGTGCAGCCGAAGCGATCGCGAAACCTTTCCCGGTAGCGGCTGTAGTATTACCCACCGCATCCAGGATATCCGTCCGTTCCCGCACTTCCTGCGGCAGTCCGCTCATTTCGGCGATACCCCCGGCATTATCGGCCACGGGGCCGAAAGCGTCAATGGAAAGCTGCATAGCCGTGGTGGCCATCATCCCGGCGGCGGCGATTCCCACCCCGTAAAGCCCGGCGAAATGGAACGAAAGGAAGATTCCCGCCGCCAGCACCAGCACCGGGATGCAGGTGGATTCCATCCCCACAGCCAGCCCATCAATGATGTTTGTGGCATGGCCGGTGGATGATTTTTCAACGATGGAACGCACCGGGCGCCGCCCGATCGCGGTATAATGCTCCGTTACCAGGCTGATGATAATTCCCACGGCAAGACCCGTGAGAATAGCCAGCACAACCCCTCCGGAGGTGAACGTATCGCCCCGCAGGTTCATCACGGCATCGGGAAGGATGTATTCGGTCACAAATACGACGGCAACGGCAGTCAGCAGAATAGACACCCAGTTCCCCCGGTTGAGGGCTTTCTGGACGCTGTCCGTTTCTTTCTTTATGGAGACGAACCAGGATCCTATGTAGGAGAATACGATCCCCATGCCCGCGATGATCATCGGGAGGAGTACCGTCTCGGAAATACTCTCGCCGTTGATCCTCACCTCCTGCCCCAGTACCATCGTCGCGAGTATTGTGGCCACATATGAACCAAAAAGATCGGCGCCCATCCCTGCTACGTCGCCCACATTGTCGCCTACGTTATCGGCGATCGTGGCCGGATTGCGCGGGTCGTCCTCCGGAATACCGGCTTCCACTTTTCCCACCAGGTCGGCCCCTACGTCGGCGGCCTTGGTATAGATACCGCCGCCTACACGGGCAAACAAAGCGATGGATTCGGCTCCCAGGGAAAACCCGGAAATCACCTCTATCGCTACCGACATGCCTCGAGCGGATTCAAACGCGCCGAAAATGTGGGCCAGCAGCAGGAACAATCCGCCCATGCCCAGCACGGCCAGCCCCGTCACTCCGAAACCCATCACCGAACCGCCGGCAAAAGACACTTTCAGCGCTTTTACCAGGGAAGTCCGGGCCGCCTGTGTGGTGCGGACATTGGCCTTGGTGGCGATGCGCATCCCGAAATAGCCGGCCAGCGCAGAACAAAAAGCCCCCGCCAAAAAGCAAATGGCAATGATCCAACTGCTGCCCTCCCCGGAATATCCCAGGAAAGCCAATAGGACGGCTACGATAACGGCAAAGTAAGCGAGGACTTTCCATTCGGCTTTCAGGAAAGCCATGGCGCCGGATTCTATCTTACGGGCAAGGCGGTGCATTTTTTCATCGCCCCAGGATTGTTTGCCGACCCATACGGCCCGCACACCCATGATCAAAAGTCCGACCACTCCGAAAAGCGGTACGAGGTAAAAGAGATTTTCCATAGTTCGTATGATTCTAAAATCGTTTGGTCGTACAAAAATAGGAATTCCGCGGAACCATTGGTCATCTTTGTGCTGATTATTAATGATTTTACCCTGTATTTTCCTGCCTATATCCTATTTTTTCCGGAAAAACCCGAAAACCGCCGGGCAAAATCTGATTTTTCCCTACATTTGGTAGCGATAAACCTCATTCATTGCACATAATGAAAAAATCGACCCTTCGTCTGATCCTCGCCGCGGCCGGCATCATCGTGATCGTTTACGGGCTTGCCTCCGGACGGCTGCAGGCGAGTTTCGAACAGACTCCCTACTCGACCGGATTTATCGTGGCCATCCTGCTGCTATACGCCGGGGTAAATTTTTGGGCCTTTTTCCGCAAAAAGTCCTGAGCGCAAAACGAACATTTGAAAAAAAGAAGTTCTCAAGGCGGACGGAAATCCGAAAAACCCTGTGGGAAGTAACTTCCAGAGGACATTCGCAAACCCCGGAAAGTATCCGCGACAAAGCTATTAACCGGGTGAAAAAGGACTGCCAAAAATCCTGTTTTTTAAAAAGTTAACATTTATAAAGACATAATAAACCGATAAATCCCATGAAAAGATCTTTACTATTGGCCGCGTTTGCCGCCGCCGGGATGTGCGCCTGTACGCAATCCCACCAGAATACCATCGAAGGGCATATCGACGGCCTCCAAAAAGGCGACCGCATCGTACTGGCCACCGGAACCTTTACGCAAACACCCGTCCCGACCGACAGCACTGTGGTCACACAAGACGGGAACTTCGTCCTCAAAACGTCGGCTACGGATACTTACGCCAGCCTGCTGTTGCTCAAACCGGGTGAAAAGCTCGACCCGGCCAACAATCCCTCCGTCGGCCTTTTCTTGGAAGGCTACGCCGACCTGAAAGCCGAAGGAAATACCGAGGACTGGCGCTATCTCCAATTTTCCGGAGGGCTTTATTCCCTCCCGGCCATGAAAGAGATCAACGAACTGACGGCCAAAGGCCAAAGCGTACAAAAAGAAGGGATGCAGGCTATGGGCGCCGCCCGGGCCTATGCGGCCCAGGAAGGATACGATCCGGACAGCCTGAAAACGATGCAGGAAAAAGCCATGGCCCTGTTCAAAGAATCGAACGGCCTGTTCGCCCAGCGCAAACCGCTGGAGAACGAGTTGGCTAAAAATAACCCCGATATGGCCTATTCCGCCGAAATACTGCATTACGACTATGAGGCGATGCAGGACTTCGGAAAATACGATTCCACTTTCCAAACTCTCTCGCCCCGCGTACAGGCCAGCCCGGCCGGAAAAGCCGTAGCGGATTACATCGCCGCCAAAAAATCCACCGAAATAGGGGCTACGGCACCTGAATTTGCCCTGGAAGATATCGATGGGAATATGCTCCGCCTGTCCGATCTGCGCGGAAAATACGTATTGGTGGATTTTTGGGGCACTTGGTGCGGGCCTTGCCGGGCATCCACGCCATCTCTGGTGGAGCTATACGGCAAACTCAAGGACAAAAACTTTGAAATGGTGAGCATCGCCACCAACGAACGCAGCGACGATTACTGGAAAAAAGTGATCGAGGACGAACATATGACCTGGCGCCACCTGAACGACAGCCATTCTCCCCTCGGAAAAGAAATACAGCCCGCCTACGCCGTGATGGGCGTGCCGTCCTGCTTTTTGATCGGGCCGGACGGAAAGATCGTCCTTAAAGGACACCCGATGGGAATCCTGGGACAGGTAGAAGAAGCTGTCGTCTCCTCTTTCGACGCAGCGGACCAAAAATAAATCACGGCCGATGAAAAAAATATTGTTCACTCTGGCCGCCCTGCTGGGAATATTTCCTTTCGTGTCCGGTCAAAGCATCATAAACGGCCGGGTGGAAGGCGCGACTTCCGCCGACAAAGTCTACACCGCTATCTTCAACACGAAAGGTCTGCCTATACCCGTGGATAGTGCCCGCGTGGGCGACGATGGGCGGTTCACCCTGAAAACGGACCTTTCGGGTACCGACGTGCTGATCGTCACCCTGCCGGAAGAAGACAAACTGGCTATGGGCCGGGGAGCGTTCCGGGGAAAATTGTTCGGCATGTTCCTCGAGAGCGATAGCGGCACGTACGATTTCACAGCGGACAAGAACGGGAACCTCACTATCTCCGGAGGTATCTACGACGACGACAAATGGGCAGCCGTGAAAAAAGCGACCTTAAGCCGCGGGCCTTATGAAGCGCTCCAAAAAGCGCAGGAAGATTTCGTTCTTGAGAATCCTTCCCACTACGCCTACACGGCTTATGTGGCGGCCACCCGCCTGCGGGGAGGCGATATCACCGCGGAAAAAGCCGAAGCCGCCTATGCCAACCTCGACGAACCCGTGCGGGCCAGCCGATACGGTAAAATCCTGGCCCAAGCCCTGGACGATGCGCGGAATTCCGCCCCGGGCATGCCGGCCCTGGCCTTTACCCTTACGGACAAGGACGGCAAGACCCTCAACCTGTCCGACTACCGGGGCAAATACCTGCTGTTGGAATTCTGGGGCTCCTGGTGCGGGCCGTGCCGGGCTACCAACCCGATGCTGGCGCAGCTTTACGCTAAATACAAAAACAAAGGCTTCGACATCGTTTCGCTGGCCTGCCGGGAAACTTCGGAAAAGAACTGGCTGACCGCTATCGCCAAAGACGGCATGACCTGGACACAGGTAAATACGTCCGTCCAGCCGAACGCCGCCACGGGCCGGGAGATCATGGAGGAATACAATATTTCCTACTTCCCGCAGAGCGTCCTGATCGGCCCGGACGGGGTCATCGTAGACCGCGGTCATGCGCAGGATATCATGAAAGAGATCGACCGGATTTTTAGCAAGAAATAGTCTTTTTTCTGAATCTTCCGAAGGAACGCCGCCCCACAAAACGTGCGGCGTTTTTTCATTTTTCCAGTTTTACGGAATGAACGTTCCGTCCGAATGCTTTCCGACAGGTAAAAAATACCGGTTTTTGACTCCTGTTTTTGTTAAAATTTTTCTTGTGGGGGCAATTGTTTTTGAATTATCAGCATCAATTTAAATCGTTTTTTGATTTTTCAGCACAGATTACGCGCAAAAACTATTCACTATAGAAAAATGAACGTTCATTCCGTTAAATAGGCCCCCCTTAACTTTCGGTAACGGGGGATACCGTACTTTTACTACCGTAGTAACTTTTTAATTCAAACAGGAAAAATGGAATCATTGAAAATAGGCAATCTGTGCGCTACGGTGCCCATCGTTCAGGGAGGAATGGGCGTCGGGGTTTCCCTGTCGGGTCTGGCTTCGGCCGTGGCGGCCGAGGGAGGCGTGGGCGTGATCTCGAGCGCAGGACTGGGCCTTCTATATCATAAAAACGACCCTGATTATTTCCAGGCGTCGATTATCGGACTGAAAGAAGAACTGCGCAAAGCGCGTGAAAAAACATCGGGCATCATCGGGGTGAACGTCATGGTAGCCCTGACCAATTTCGCGGACATGGTGCGCACCGCCATCGCGGAAAAAGCCCACGTGATCTTCTCGGGAGCGGGATTGCCTCTGGATTTACCGTCCTTTTTGGAAAAGGGCAGCACGACCAAGCTCGTACCCATCGTCTCTTCCGCCCGCGCGGCCAAGCTGATCTGCGAGAAATGGAAGAACAATTACGATTACCTGCCGGACGCCGTGGTGGTGGAAGGCCCCAAAGCGGGCGGACACTTGGGCTATAAAGACCAGCAGATAAACGATGAAAACTTCTCGCTCGAGAAAATCCTGCCCGAAGTGGTAGGACAGGTGCGGGAATTCGAACTGGCTTCCGACCGGAAGATCCCGGTGATAGCCGCCGGAGGGATATATACGGGCGAAGATATATACCGGATGATGTCCCTGGGAGCGGCAGGGGTACAGTTGGGCACGCGGTTCGTCACCACGGCCGAATGTGATGCGGATATGCGTTTTAAGGAGGCCTACCTGCGCGCCGGGGAGGCAGACATCGAGATCATCAAAAGCCCGGTAGGAATGCCCGGAAGGGCCATTTCCGGGGATTTTCTGGAGGATGTCAAAAAAGGCAACGCCAAGCCTAAAGCTTGCCGGTTCCATTGCATCAAGACCTGCGACTCGGCTACTACGCCGTATTGCATCATCATGGCCCTGTTCAACGCATTCAAGGGAAACCTGAAAAAGGGATACGCCTTTGCCGGAAGCAATGCTTACCGCGAAACACGCATCTCGACGGTACGGGAAGTGATGGCCGAACTGGTGGACGATTTCAAAAAGAAATTTTCGGAAGGAAAAACGGCAGAAAGCACGCTGTAAAACTAAATAACACTACCAAAATATGCTTGAAAAATTCCTAAAACAAACAAAATTCTCCTCGCAGGAGGATTTTATGAAGAATTTCCGCGTAGAAGTCCCGGAGAACTTCAATTTCGGTTACGACGTGGTCGACGCCTGGGCGGCCGAGCAACCGTATAAAAAAGCCCTGCTTTGGGTGGGTAAGGACAAACAAAAGATCGATTTCACTTTTGCCGATATCAAACGCGAAAGCGACCGGGCGGCTTCGTTTTTTACCAGCCTGGGTATCGGCAAGGGCGACCGGGTGATGCTTATCCTCAAACGCCATTACGAGTTCTGGTTCTCGATCATCGCCCTGCACAAGATAGGCGCCGTATGTATCCCGGCCACGCACTTGCTGATGCCGCACGATATCGTGTACCGCAACAATGCAGCCGGGGTGAAAATGATCGTATCTGTAGGCGACAAGGAGATCACGGACCGTATCGATGAAGCGATGCCGCTTTCTTCGACCGTAAAAGTCCGCGTATCGGTAGGCCCGTACGTACCCGAAGGTTGGGAGGATTTCCACAAAGGCCTGAAAAACGCCGCCCCGTTCGTCCGTCCGGAGCATGTGAACACCAATGACGATATTTCGTTGATGTACTTCACTTCCGGCACCACGGGCAACCCCAAGATGGTGGCCCATGATTTCACTTATCCGCTGGCGCACATCATCACCGGTAAATACTGGCACAATCTGGACGAGAACAGCCTGCATTTCACGCTGGCCGACACCGGCTGGGGAAAGGCCGTATGGGGCAAACTGTACGGGCAGTGGATCGCCGGGGCGAATGTGTTCGTATACGATTTCGACAAATTCCTTCCGGCCGAGATCCTGGAAATGGTCGAGAAATACCACATCACTTCGTTCTGTGCCCCGCCTACGGTATTCCGTTTCCTGCTGCACGACGAAGGAATGGGTAAATACGATATCTCTTCCTTAAAATACTGTACCATCGCCGGGGAAGCCCTCAATCCGGAGGTGTATAAACAATGGCTGGAACGTACGGGTATCAAACTGATGGAAGGGTTCGGGCAGACCGAGACCACGCTGATCATCGCTTCCTACCCCTGGATAGAACCCAAGAGCGGTTCTATGGGTATCCGCAACCCGCAGTACGACGTAGACCTGGTAGATGTCGAGGGCAACAGTGTAAAAACGGGAGAGGAAGGCCAGATCGTCATCCGCACGCATGGGAAAAAAGTGCTCGGTTTATTCAAAGAATACTATAAAAACCCGGAAATGACTATCCGTTCGATCAAGGACGGAGTGTATTATACGGGAGACGTGGCCACGCGGGACAAGGACGGATATTTCTGGTTCGTAAGCCGGGCCGACGACGTAATCAAGAGCTCCGGTTACCGGATCGGGCCGTTCGAAGTGGAAAGCGCCCTGATGACACACCCGGCCGTAGTGGAATGCGCCATCACCGGCGTTCCGGACGAAATCCGCGGACAGATCGTCAAAGCGACCATCGTACTGGCCAGCGCATACAAGGCCATCGCCGACGAAAACCTGGTCAAACAGATACAGGATTTCGTGAAACATATCACGGCCCCGTACAAGTATCCGCGTATCGTGGAATTCGTGGACGAACTGCCTAAGACCATCAGCGGCAAGATACGCCGGGTGGAGATCCGCGAAAAAGACGGAGACAAAAAAGAGAGTAAATAATTCCTGGAGTTTTAAAATCCATTCGACCGGGAAAGCGCTACAAAGCGTTTTCCCGGTTTTTATTTTGCCATCATCCTGCATTGAAGTACATTTGTTGTAAATTGTATTTCCTTAAACTTACAAGAAATGCCGTTTTCAAAAGAAAACTTCCTGCACCGCGTTCGCAATATCCGGGAAAACGTAAATATATTCCTTTACGATTCCAAACCCGTCGCCACCCGCATTCTGAATATACTGAGTGTCATAGCTGCGCTGGCGGGTGTAGCCGGGCTGATCGCGGCGTACGGATTCGACAACGGCCCGGAAATGCGGACGGCTATCCGGTATACTTTCAAGAGCATTATCGCTTTTTATTACCTGAAATTCTTTGTAGGATATCTGTATTCCTTTTCTCCCCGGAAATATTTCAGCGAATACCGGCTAAATGCCATCCTGCTGGGTATCATTCTACTTATTATCATTTATAAATCTTTCACTCCTACCCTTTTCACCGATATTTTTTCGTTCGTAGGGGTACAAAATCCCGAATTCCTTTCCTCGGTCATCGAACAGGTAGCATTCCTGATCCTGCTGATCGTAGAAATAGGGCGCGCCTCGTCGTTCCTGCCTTCCACGCAATTATCCGCCCAGAAACTGTTCGTCCTGTCATTCCTGTTCCTGATATTCGCGGGATCTGCCCTGCTGATGTTGCCCCAGATGAGTGCGGACGGAGTAAATTTACCATACATCGATGCGCTTTTCACCTCCACTTCGGCCAGCTGCGTTACGGGACTTTCCACTGTTGACGTAGGAAGCACCTTTTCTCTGCGGGGACAGATCATTGTCATGCTGCTGATCCAATTCGGAGGGCTCAATATCATCACTTTCGCGACTTTTTTCCTCATCCTGTCCAAACGGAACATAGGTATCGGCAACCAGGCATTGATAAAAGATTCGCTGGAAGCCCGGAACTTCAAGGAAAGTATCTTCCTGCTCAAAGAAATATTCTACTCTACCCTTATCATCGAAACGATCGGGGCTATCCTGATATTTTTCAACTGGAGCAACAATACACCTTTTTTGGATGTGTACCAAAAAGCGTACTATTCCGTATTCCATTCTATCGCAGCGTTCAACAACGCCGGCTTTTCCCTGTTCCAGGACAATCTTTTCAGTTTCTACTGCCGCAATGCCTATGTACTGCAATTCATCATCGCCATTCTTATCATTCTGGGAGGTATCGGTTTCCCGGTGATCAAAGATATATTTACCGATTCGCTGAAAAAAGAGGGGCGTATCAACCATAAATGGAGCCTCAATACCCGTATCGTCGTATTTACCACTGTATTTCTGATCGTGATCGGTACCGTATTCTTCATGGCTTTCGAATGGAACAACAGCCTGAAAGGGCACTCATGGGGCGGAAAAATCGTGGTATCATTCTTCCAGTCGGTCACTTCCCGCACGGCGGGTTTCCAGTCGGTCGACTTCGGAACCGTACTCAATCCGACACTCTTGCTGGTCATCATGCTCATGTTCGTGGGAGCTTCCCCGGCTTCCACCGGAGGCGGTATAAAGACGACCACGTTCTTCGTACTGGTGCTCTCGGCCCTCAATACCGTACGGGGTAAACAACGGGTGAACATAGAACACTCCCAGATAAGCAACAGCGCTATTTTCCGGGCCATGACCATCCTGTTTTTCTCGGCCATATTTGTCATTATAGGTACGATCGTACTCAGCTTTACCGATCCGCAGTATGCGACGATAAAACTGCTCTTCGAAGAAGTATCCGGATTCTCCACTACCGGCCTGTCCACCGGTATCACGCCTTATCTGTCGGACGGGGGAAAGATCACGTTGATCGTCACGATGTTCATGGGGCGTATAGGTCTGTTGACATTCGGTTTTGCCCTGATCAACAAGATGAAACCGGAACCGGCCTATAAATATCCGGAAGCCCGGATCATCATCGGCTGATCCGTTTTTCAGTCCTTGTCAACAATTCTCTATCCTCTTCTTTATTCTTTTGTTTTAATAGAAATAAAAGATAAGGATGAATATACCTGCTCATTGTGTGGGTAAAAAGAGAGCGGAATATTTTGAAAAAATGGTTAGATATATTTGTTGTCGGGTTATCAACGGGTCATATGATTGACAATTAAAGGATAGGATGAGATATCAATAGTTGTTCACAGGAGTTATCAAGGATTTTTGTAGATATCTAATTTGCGCAGGGTGGTCATTGTTTCCCCTTTGTTTGTGGAAATACTCCGTTTTTTCTCCGGGGATAAGATTTTTAGAATAGATAATTCAATTTTTAAAGAAAGGGAAAAGAAAATAATTGTGGATAAATGATAACTTATCCACAGTTATCCACAAGTTTATTCACTTTTCTCGATCCCCGTTTTCTTTCCCGTTGGCTTTTACGTAAATTTGATTTTCGCAAGGCAAAGAAAATGGGAAAACTTCATATCTACAATGCATCTGCCGGATCGGGAAAGACGTATTCTTTAGTAAAGGAATATCTCACAATGCTGTTCCTATCTCCCCGTACGGATGCGTACCGTTCTATCCTGGCCGTTACTTTTACCAATAAGGCCGCCTGGGAGATGAAGCGAAGGATATTGTCCGTACTGGAATACCTTTCATACGGAAAAGATGCGGGAGGAATGGAAGTCTATATAGCCCGCAGAACAGGGATGTCTCCGACACAAATACAACACAAAGCCGGGGAAATACTGGAGAGTATTTTCAACGATTATTCGGCTTTTTCAGTCAGTACCATCGACTCCTTTACTACGCGGCTGGTGCGTTCTTTTTCCCGGGAACTGAACCTGCCGGTCGGTTTCAATATCGTGGTGGATGCCGACGATATATTGCAGCAGGCGGTCGATATGCTGTTGATGCGGGCCGGTACCGACGACAAATTGTCGGATATGCTGGTGGATTTTGTGATGCGAAACGTAGACCAGGGAAGCGGCTGGGATATTTCTTCCATCCTTTTTTCCGGAGGGAAACTGATACAGGACCAGGCGGGGAGTGAGGCCCTGGAAAAGCTGGGGGAAAAGAAAGTGGAAGATTACCTCGAACTGGGCCGCCGGCTGTCCCGGTATAAGGTTTCGGTGGAAAAAGAAATATCGGCGCTGGGCACAGAAGCCTGCGATATCATTTATACCGGACTGGGTTCCGACAAAATACTGGCGGGAGGGGCCAACGGGGTGGCTTCTTTTTTCCGTAAGGCCCGGGACGGACGGGTATTGGACTTGGATGGGAACGCCTCTTCCGTAGAGAAGTTCCTGGCGGGGAAATATTGTTCGGCTACCGCCACGGCCGAACAAAAAATAGCCATCGGCAATTACTATGAAACGCTTTGCCGGATACTGGAAAGCATCCTCGATATCTTGGGGAAAAAGAAGAAAGTATACGGGTATGCCGATATGGTGCTTGCCCCGTTGAGCCGGATGGGTGTGGCCGGGGAGATCGAATCCGAAATGAAGGAGATCAAGCAGCGAGGTTCGGTGATGCTGCTATACGAATTCAACAATATCATCAGCCGGCATTTGCGCCGCGAGCCCGTCCCTTTCATCTATGAAAAAATAGGGGAAAGATACAAACATTACTTCATCGACGAATTCCAGGATACATCCCGCTTACAGTGGGACAACCTGCGGGAGTTGGTCTATAACCAACTGGCACAGGATGGGCAAGCCGTCGTGGTAGGCGATGCCAAACAAGCTATTTACCGCTGGCGGGGCGGCGATACCGAGCAGTTCGTGGCCTTATATGAAGAAGGCGGCGGCCTTCCAGAGGAACAGTATGAAATACAAAACCTCGGAACCAACTACCGGAGCCGGTCGACCATCGTCGATTTCACCAACGAATTCTTTACCCTTACGGCTCCGCTGGCCGGTAGCGATGCTTTTCAACAGGTTTACCAGCAGGGTAACCGCCAACAGGCAGCGGATGGTCGGGAAGGGTTCGTATCCATTCAGAATATAGAAGGCCGTACTGCCGAAGACAGGCTGGATCCCATGTTGCAGGGGACGCTGGACGAAATAAAACGGGTGGTGGATAAAGACGGTTTCCCGTACGGGGATATAGCTGTACTGTACCGCTCCAACCGGGACGGGAGCGTCCTGGCGCAATACCTTTCGGAGAACGGGATTCCTGTCGTGTCTTCCGAAAGCTTGCTAGTGGCCTCTGCCGAGGCCGTGCGGGTCGTAGCGGCTTTGTTGCAATTTATAAGCTATCCCGACGACTTGCAGGTACGGGCTACGGTGCTTGATTTTTTGGAAAAAGAAAAAAAACTGGGACAAAACGAGGCGGACGATATGAAAACAACCGGCATTTCCGGATCCGTGAATGGTTTTTTCGAAATGCTTTCCCGGATGACCGCCGGAAAATTCGTCCGGAAGGAGGTTTCCAAGCTCCCTCTTTACGAGTCCGTAGAGTATATGGCCGATGCGTTTTCCCTCTGGGGACGCGGGCAGGACGCCTATCTGACCGCTTTTCTGGACATGGTGGCCGATTTCGTGAAGGACGAATCCGCCTCGGCCGTAGCATTCCTTGCACATTGGGAAGCCAAAAAAGCTACTGCCTCGATCCCGGCGTCGGATGCTGGAAATGCGGTTACTCTGATGACCGTTCATAAGGCCAAAGGCCTGGAATTTCCGGTAGTGGTCGTGCCCTTTGCCAATTGGAAAATCAGCGACCGGGAGGATATCTGGACGGATGTCCCCCAAGAGGATGTGCTCGAAGGATTGCCGGTAGCTTGTGTTCCCCTTTCGGGGGTAAAAAAATACGGGTTGGACGAAGTATATGCGCCCTACGAAGCCCGTATAATGCTGGATAACCTCAACCTGCTGTATGTGGCGCTCACCCGGGCGGGACACCAGCTCCATGTGCTCACCTCCCTCGACGTGCCCGGACGGACGGTCACCGGGTTTTTCAGCACTTTTCTGGGTAATACGGATATCCGCAACGACGAAGACCCGGAGGGCATTTACCTGTATAGCGTCGGCCGCCGGGGAAACGACTGTCCGCAGAGAGACAAGGCCGCGCGGACGTTTTCGGTGAAGAATATGGGAGGTTCCCCCTGGCGGGATCGCCTGCGGGTAAGTCTCGAATGGAAGAAAATATGGTCTGTGCCCGTGATGCGTGCCGTGGAAAAAGGGAATGTGATCCACGCGGTGCTTTCGGCGGTGGAAAACACATCCCAAATAGATGCGGCCGTTTCCCGCAGCGTATTGGCGGGCTTGTTCCCCCAGGACAGGTCGGATGAGATCGCAAAAGCTGTCCGGGCAGTGGCTGAACATCCGGAACTCCGGGAGTATTTTGACGGACCGTGGGAGGCAGAGGCCGAACGGGAGATCGTCACGGCTTCCGGAAAACTGCTGCGCCCCGACAGGATATGCCTGGCTGGAAAGCGGGCCGTAGTGATGGATTATAAAACAGGAAATCCGGATTTGGCGCATAAATCACAGGTGGAAGAGTATTCCCGTGTCCTTTCGGATATGGGATATGAAGTAGAAAAACGACTTTTGGTATACCTGAAAGAGGAAAATATAGAGATAATCCCGTGTTAATTAATAAAACATTATAGGTTTTGGGCGCATTATTTTTTTAAATTGCGCCACGAACCAACTATATAGGCACGTTATGAAACTCAGAACCGTATTTGCGCTGTCGGCAGTGGGACTGTTGGCCGCCGGCTGCTCGAAAGAAGCCCTTCCCTTCGGGCCCGGATATACGTCTTCCCCGAACAGTATCAGTTCGTATACTGCGCCCAAGATGGCCGAGGCCACGATTAAGTACTACCACGAAGCGACCGGTTCCGCAGGCGACGGACAGGCTGCTTACGATAAGATGCAAATTAATTTTTATGCCGGAGGAGTCGATCCCCGGCAAAGCGAGCCCGATTTGGTGCAGAATATAACCTCGCGCAGCGATGCTGAAAAATACGATTCGCTCACCAAGGCCCATCAGGATTATAATTATAATTACGATCCCCGGTTTACGGCCTACGATGTGCTTTTCAGGGGGATAAAATCGCTGACAATCACTTCCGATACGGATTATGATCCGCAGCATCCCGCCGGAACGTCCTTGAACGATATTTTCTCGCTTTCTGTGGATGAGGTGGTCAAAGGTGTGGTGAACGGATATCAGGGGTATGTATTCCAGGAAAAAGAATATCCTACCGTGAACGGCCTACAGGGAGCGGGCCCGCATTTGCTCAGCCGGGTGCTCGTACTTAAACCGAATAAGGCCCCATCGGTCACTTCCACTCATGTATTTTCCCTGGTTTTTGAAAATGAGGATGGGTATACGCTGATAGCCAATACCAAAGCATTCAAGATAAAAGTGACACAATGATTTTAAAATAAAACAAAAAAGCCGGGCGTACATACGCCCGGCTTTTTTATTGCAAAAATTTAGATTAAAATCCGAACCCGTCTATTTCCTCTTCGTGGACCTGCGAATCCTCGAAGGGTTTTGCCTGGAGGTGTATTTCTTCGCCTTCCACATAGATAGCTTTATGCGGAACGGCCGGGCATACGTACTCGCATCCCCCGCAACCTACACAGGTATCCGGGTCGGTATGCGGGATGGTCAGTCCTTCGCGGTAGGGAACCATGCTCACAGCCTGGGTGGGACAATGCTCCGAGCAGGCCCCGCAACTGGTGCCGTCGGTATGCACGATGCAAAAATCCTCGACGAATACTACGCGGCCTACCTGGGCCAGGTGCTTTTGTTCGACGGTCAGGGGAAGTATGGCCCCGTTGGGGCATACGTCCGAGCAGACCGTGCAGTCGAAATTGCAAAACCCTTTCTCGAAATACATCATCGGTTGCATCATTCCGGCCAGCCCGTATTCCATGAAGGCTGGTTTGAGTACATGGGACGGGCATTTGCTGACGCATAGGTGGCAGGCTGTACAGTGCCTTTCCAGATGTGCGTGCCCCAGCGATCCGGGCGGGCTGATGGCAACCTGCCGTGTGTGGGCGTTCTCATCGCGCAGGCGGGCGCGGCGACGCTCCCGGTTGCCTTGGGCCATCAGCACCGGAACGGTAAGGGTGGCGGCCAGCGAAGTAGCGATGAATTTGCGCCGTGCAGCGTCGGTTTTCGGAGCCTCGACGGCTGCTTTTTTCGTTTTCGGGACGGAGAAGGAGAGCGCGTTCTGGCGACAGGCATCCAGGCAGTCGAAGCAGTCCACGCATCGGCTATGGTCTATCCGATGGTTTTTAGGGTCTATGCACGACGATTTGCATCGAGTGGCACAGATGCCGCATCCGGTGCATTTGGATGTATCTATGCGCACTTTAAGCCACGAAAAACGGCTTATCAGCCCCAGGAAGGTTCCGACCGGGCATACCGTATTGCAGTAGGCGCGCCCGTGTTTCCAGGCGAGGTATCCTATTCCGAATAACGTAAGGATGGCTACTGATACGGCGAAAATGCTCCGCACGTAAATGTCCATCCGATAAAAAGTATAGTTGCCGAAAGAGGTGAAGATCGCTTCCAGCAGGTTGTTCCCGGCTAGATACACCGGGCTGAACAGGTTGGCGGCGATACGCCCGTAGGCGGCATAAGGGTCGAGCAGGCTTACGATAAGGCTGAATCCGGAGATAAGGGCGATGAGCATTATCCCCAGCATACTGTACCGCAGCATGTTCTTCGCCGGGGAAAATTTATACCGTTTCTTCTTTTTCCGGAAAAATCCGCCGATGCGCGTCACTACGTCCTGGAATATCCCCATTGGACAGATGACTGAACAGTACAGGCGTCCCAGCAGCAGCGTGAGCGCGATCAGGGCTGCAAGGATCACGGCGCTGTGGAAGAAAATGGCGGGCACGAACTGGATACGGGCCAATACGCTGAAACCTTCCGGTAGCAGGCCCGCGAAATCGACGAAATAGAATGTGATAAACACCAGCAGCACGATGGCGGCTGCCGTACGGAGTTTGCGAAGCATCGGTGACGGTTATATTTTGATGCGTTTGACGTTGAGGCTTTCGATATCCATCGTACCCACGCCCAGGGCCTGCCCGGCTGCCAGGTGGCCGACGGATTCCAGCGGCATTTCACGGATCTGGTTGAAAAATTTTGCGGCGGCGGTATCCACGGCCACGATATCCTGCGAGAGGAACAGGGCCTTGGCCTCCACTACGTCCGAAGCGCTGCGGCCGCGCGGGCCGTTGGTCTTCATTACGCGGTAGGCGTCCACGATGTTGAGAGACGGCTTTTTGTCCAGCGTGCAGACGTCGGCGATGCACTGTTGGAGGTTGTTCGAGTGGAAATATTCCCGGTCCCAGACGATGCCCATGTAGTTTTTCATGGAGATGGTCAGGTTGGCCCCGCCGTGGTTCTTCAGGATAGGACAGTTGATCCATACGTCCGCGTCGAGCAGGGCGGTGTGGACTTTGGTTTTTTTCAGGCTTTTCCCTTTGGGCAGGGATACTTCGCGGTAGTATGATTCCACGTGGGCGGGCACGACTTTGGCCCCGGCGCCTTTGGCGGCTTCCTCGATGCCGCTGTTTTGGTAGCATTTGCGCCAGTCGTCGCAGGTGTGGTCGAATACCGTTACTTCCGAGGCCCCGGCCTCGAAACACTGTTTGACGACCTCGGCCACCAGTTTCGGGTTGGTGTTACCGGCCAGTTCCGGGGTCTTGTCCCACCCGATGTTGGGCTTTACCACCACCTTCTGACCTTTTTTCACATAGCGGCCCATGCCTCCGGCCTCGGCGATGGCGCGGCGGAACATTTCGTCCGGCTCTCCGCCCATCACGGCGATAAGGTCCGATTTAGGCCCCCCGGCGGCGGGTTTTACGCTTTGGGCGAGTACGTCCATCGCGCCGTGCGGCTGGATGGAAATCGCGGCGCCGGTCACGGCGACGGCTTTCAGGAAATCTCTTCTGTCCATAGTGTTGGGTTTTTCGGGCTATTGAGGTTTCAGACTTTTTGAAGGGCTCTCAAAACGGCATATCCGCCCACGATCTGCAGGGCGATGCCGGGCAAGCCAATGCGGATATCCTGTGCGGCGGCCATGAAACTACCCGTGATGCCCCATTCGGCCAGCGATCCGGCCAGTTGGTAAGCTACGACGGCGGCCACGACGGCAATGAAAGATATTTTACCGGCCTTTTTGGCGGCGTAAGCGGCGGCTGCGGCCAAGAGGACCGATTTGATGAGGATCACTGCAAGCGCCCCGGCCGGAGGCATACCGAAAAGCAAATGGTTGGCCAGCGGCGATACTACCGCGGTAAGCAGCCCTACGGCAATGCCGTATTTATAGGCCGCCACGAGGGTAAAGAAATAGATGGGAAGGAACATCAAGCCGCCGCCCGGTACCAGGTGTACCAATTGGGGCAGAGCGATATTTCCGGCCGCGAAAATAGCGGCAAAAGCGTACGTACGTGCGTTGTCGAACGACAGGGTTTGGAGTTTTGCGGTTGTTTCCATTTTGTAATCTATTGTAATTCTATTTTATAAGACTGTATTTTTCGGTTTTGGTTTAATGCCGGGATCAGGGAACGGTTACCAGCTCGTAGTCGATGTGTCCGATACCGATCTTCTGGGCGTGTTCCAACGCGGCTTCCCATTTGGTGTCCGGATGGAGCAGGTGGAATTTGTCCTCCCCTTCCAGGTGTTCGTGCCGGTGTTCGTCGTGCAGACGGTTGTTGGTGGAGAGTACCGGAGCGGCCGTAACCAGGTCGGCGCACGCCTTGTCCAGGGCGACCGGATCGAACGAGGCCAGCATACCCAGATCCGGCACGATAGCCGCGTCGTTATGGTTCCAGCAGTCGCATTCGGGCGATACGTTCATGATAAAGCTTACGTGGAAATGCGGTTTGTCTTTCAGCACGGCGGCGGTGTATTCGGCGATCTTGTAGTTCAGGCGTTCGGCGGTGTCCCCTTCGCCCATCACGGCCGAACCGTACTGGCACAGGGCGATACACTGTCCGCATCCCACGCATTTGGCGTAGTCTATCACGGCCTTGCGGTCGGCGTCCAGATGGATAGCATCGTGTGCGCAGTGTTTCACGCAGATCAGACACCCCTTGCAGTTGTCCCGCAGGACGATCGGTTGGGAGGCGCTGTGCAGTTCCAGCTTGCCGCCTACGCTGGCGCAGCCCATGCCGAGGTTTTTGATCGCCCCACCGAAGCCGGCCTGTTCGTGCCCCTTGAAATGGTTCATCGAGATGATCACGTCCGCATCGGCGATGGCCGCGCCTATTTTCGGGGCTTTGCAATACTCCCCGTCGATGGGTATCTCCCGGTAATCCGTGCCTTTCAGCCCGTCGGCGATGATGACGTTGCACCGGGCCGAAATGGGGTTGAAGCCGTTTTCCATCGCGCTTTGCAAGTGGTCTACGGCGTTAGCCCGCCGGCCGGAATACAGGGTATTGGCATCGGTGAGGAACGGTTTGGCCCCCAGCGAACGCAGGATATCGGCCATACGGGCGGCGAAATTGGGCCGGATATAGGCTACGTTGCCCGGCTCGCCGAAATGGATCTTGATGGCGGCGAAACGGTTGTCGAAATCGATCGTATCGATGCCCGCACGACGGACCAGGCGTTCCATTTTATCGAGCAAATTACTCCGCGGGGTCGTGCGTAAAGAAGTGAAAAATACTTTGGAAGAAGACATCTTGATGTGGTATATTGGGAGTAAAAGTAAAAATATTTTCCGATTGTTTTTCTTAACTGCGCTTTGCCGAAGGAAACAAAGGATGAAATTTGTGTTAAAAGAGCTTTGGGAGGGAAAAACGCTTTCGTTATCGGCCTCTCCCCAAACCGCATAAGGACGGATAGTCCGTATATTTGCAGGATTATATCCGCAACGGACGGAAGATGAAGAAAAAGATACTGGGAATTCCCAAAGCGTACTTAGGAGTGGTGGCCGTACTGGCCGCTATCATCATGTCGGTGATAGACGGGACGATTATGAACGTAGCCCTTCCCACCCTTTCCGAGCATTTCGGGGAACCCCCTTCCCGTATCATTTGGGTGGTGAACGCCTACCAGTTGGTGATCACCATATCGCTGCTTTCGTTCGCCTCGCTGGGCGATATATTCGGCTACCGGCGCGTGTTCCTGTTCGGGGTCGCGGTGTTCGGTGCCGCTTCGCTGGCCTGCGCTTTGTCCGATTCGCTGTGGACGCTGGTCGTTGCGCGTATCGTACAGGGTTTCGGCGCGGCGGCTGTAATGAGCGTCAATACGGCCCTGATCCGCATCATTTATCCTCCGGAAATCATCGGCCGGGGCATGGGCATCAATGCGATGGTCGTCTCCGTATCGGTCGCCGCAGGGCCTTCGCTGGCCGGGGCGATCCTGTCGGTAGCTTCGTGGCACTGGCTGTTCGTGATCAACGTCCCGATCGCCCTTATCGCGTTGGGTACGGGACTGGCCTTCCTGCCTCAGAACCCGGTAAAGGACTGCGGCTATAAATTTGACAAAGTGAGTGCCGTAGCGAATGCCCTGACATTCGGCTTGCTTATTTATACCCTCGAAGGGTTGGCGCATGACGGGAATCGCCGTTTTATCGCCATTCAGATCGTGGCGCTGCTGGCTATCGGGTATTTCTTTATCCGGCGGCAGAAGAACCAGAAAGCGCCCATTTTGCCGGTCGACCTGCTGAAAATCCCCATTTTTTCCATGTCCATCGGTACGTCCGTTTGTTCGTTTACAGCGCAAATGCTGGCGATGGTGTCTCTTCCGTTCTTTTTCCAGGACGTGATGGGCCGCAGCGTGGTCGAAACGGGATTGCTCCTTACACCCTGGCCGCTGGCGACCATTGTGGCGGCTCCCCTGGCGGGCCGGCTGGTCGAAAAGCTCCACCCGGGGTTGCTCGGGAGCATAGGGATGGTCGTTTTCGCCACCGGACTGTACCTGATGATGACCGTTCCTGAAAACCCGGCCAACTGGGAGATCGCCTGGCGGATGGCGCTGTGCGGCGCCGGTTTCGGCCTGTTCCAGACGCCCAATAACGTGACTATCGTTTCCTCGGCCCCCACAGCCCGCAGCGGCGGGGCGAGCGGAATGCTGGGTACGGCGCGGCTGTTCGGCCAGACGCTGGGTACGACGCTGGTAGCGCTTATTTTCCGGATGGCAGCTCCCGGCGTGTCCGCTAAAACATGTCTGATGGTGGGGATAGGGTTTGCGATCCTGGCAGCGGTGGTGAGCAGCCTGAGGCTGTCCCAATCCACGCCCGTAAAGCACGGGTAACGGCAAGATATACCTACAAAAGGCCCGCTGTAAGCGGGCCTTTTGTATGCCTGACAAGGCGTATTTTAAGGTATCCTCACCTGTCCCTCGCCGGAGATGAGGTATTTGTAGCTGGTGAGTTCCGGCAGGGCCATCGGGCCGCGGGCATGGAGTTTTTGGGTACTGATGCCTATTTCGGCGCCGAAACCGAATTGTCCGCCGTCCGTAAAAGCCGTCGATACGTTGATATAGACACAGGCTGCATCGACCCGTTTTTCGAATTCGGCCGCCGAAGCGATGTTCTCGGTAATGATACACTCGCTGTGCCCGGAAGAGAATTTGGCGATATGTTCCAGCGCTTCTTCGAGGCTGTCCACGGTTTTCACGGCGATCTTGTAATCCTGGAATTCGGTGCCGAAACTGCGTCGATTGGCCTTGGAAAGCAATTCGGAAGGATATTTACCTTTCAGGGCATCGCAGGCGCGCGCGTCGGCGAATATTTCCACGTTCTTTTCCGCCAGGGGGGCACACACTTCGGGGAGGTCCGTCAGGCGGGACGAGTGTACGATCAGGCAGTCCAGCGCATTGCACACCGATACGCGACGGGTCTTGGCGTTAAAGACGATAGCGGCCGCTTTTTGCGTATCGCCGTCCGCCGAAAAATAAGTATGGCATACTCCGGCGCCCGTCTCTATGACCGGCACCCGGGCATTGTCGCGCACGTATTGGATCAGCGAAGCGCTGCCGCGGGGGATAAGCAAGTCTACGTACTGGGTAGCGGTAAGCAGTTCGGCCGTGGCCTGCCGGTCGTTAGGCAGCAAGGTGACCACATCCTGGGCGACCGAGCATTGGTACAGCACTTTTTTGATGACCGAAATGATGGCGGCATTGGAATGCACGGCGTCCGATCCGCCCTTGAGGATGCAGGCGTTCGACGTCTTGAAGCACAGCGAGAAGACGTCGAAGCTCACGTTGGGCCGGGCTTCGTAGATTACGCCGATCACCCCGAAAGGCACCCGGACTTTGGTGATCTTTATTCCATTGGGCCGTGTCCACTGGTCCAGCACTTCGCCTACGGGCGAATTCAGCGAAGCCACGCTCCGGATATCGGCGGCGATGGCTTTTATACGCTCTGGAGTGAGCATCAGCCGGTCGTACATCGGATCCGATTTGTCCTTGATGGCCAAATCCCGGGCGTTTTCCGAAAGGATGTATTCCGATTGTCTTTCCGTTTCGTCGGCCAGGGCCACGAGGACTTGGTTGATCTTTTCCTCGTCCAGCAGGGCCAGCGAACGCGAAGCGGCGACGGCTCTTTCAAAAGTATTCTTTAAGTCCATATCTTTTTTCTTTTTCAATCCAAACAAAGGTAATCGTAGTGTACCAGCGCTTTGCCACCCTTTCGACCGATCAATTTGGCGGCCTGTTGGCTGCCGGTGGAAACGCGCCCCACGCCGATCGGCTGTCCGCCCGGCCCGATAATGCGTACGATGTCGTCTTTTTCAAAATCCCCGCGGATCTCGCTGACGCCCACCGGGAGCAGACTGATAGCTTTTGTGCCGGTAAGGGCCTGGTAAGCGCATTGGTTGATATGGATTTCCCCTTTGGCGAAACTTTCGGAGTGGGATATCCATTTTTTGATCGCGCTGATAGCTTTCGGGGCCGGCAGGAAACGCGTGCAGGGTACATCGTTCGTGCCCAGGATGATATCCGTAAGGATGTTGTCCCGTTTTCCGTTGGCGATCACCACTTCGGTACCTTCTTCGGCCACTTTGGCGGCAATGCGGCTCTTGGTGATCATCCCGCCGCGCCCGAATTGGGAACGGGAAGACTGGATACAATGAGACAAATCCGCTTGCCCGGGAAGGATTTCGGCGATGATCTGTGAAGCCGGGTCGGAAGGGTTCCCGTCGTAGATGCCGTCGATATTGCTCAGGATGACGAGCGCTTCGGCATCCATCATGGCGGCTACCAGGCCGGATAGTTCGTCATTGTCGGTGAACATCAGTTCGGTCACGGAGATCGTGTCGTTCTCGTTGACCACAGGCACCACGCCGTTTTCCAGCATGACGGACATGCAGCCCCGCTGGTTGAGGTAGTGGCCCCGTGTGCCGAAACTTTCCTTGGTCGTGAGTACCTGCCCGCAGGTGATGCCGTGTTCGCGGAACAGCTCGTAGTATTTGCCGATCAATTTCCCCTGCCCGACGGCCGAGAACAACTGCCGGCAGGCTACAGCATCCATATGCTGCGCCTTGACAGCGACTTCGCTGCGCCCGGCGGCTACAGCCCCGGAGGAAACGAGGATGACCTCGACCCCGGCGGCCATCAGTTCGGCCACCTGGTCGGTCAGGGCCGACATACGGGTGGTATCCAGCGTACTGTCCGTCCGGGTAAGCACGTTGCTGCCTATTTTGACGACGATGCGTTTGTATTTCGGTTTCATGGCCGTTTATGCGGTTATTTCATTTTCTTGCATTTGCCCGACAAGGTTTCGATGTCCATGCGGATCATAGCGGTGCGATGGAACGATTTTTCAATATATTTCTGCCCGATCGCCCTGTCGAGGGGGGAATATTTGCCGGCTATCAATTCCAGGCCGAGGCGTTTTTCTTCATCCGTTTCCGTCTGAAAGGCCGTTCCCTGGGCTACGACGCTTTCGTATTCGGTGGTGAACATCCGGGAAATGACGCGGGTAGGGCCCACTACACAGAACGAGACCCGGGGATTTTTTTCCAGTATCCGGAGCTTTCTTCCTTCGGGGGCGCAGTGGATAAAAATAGACGTATCCCCGTCCCATGCGTAATCGACAGGAATACCGTATGCCTTATCTCCGTCACAGAAGGAGAGAAAGCCGTATTCCCCTTCGCGCAGCAGGCGCAGGGCTTCGCTTTTCTCCAACAGGCGATCCTGCCGGCGGATCGCGGAGTTGTCGTACTCCATGATTTGTTTTTATTTGCTGGCCAAAAGGCCTTCTATCACGGCGGTAGAAAAACCTCCCCGCTCCATCGCTTCGAGACCTTTGAGCGTGATGCCGCCGGGAGTGGTCACTTTGTCGATCTCCTGCTGCGGGGTAGTCCCGTTCGTCTGGAGCAGTGCCACAGCTCCGCGTACTGTCTGGAGTACCATAGGCAGCGCTTCGTCCGGATCGAGGCCCATCCGAACGGCTCCGTCCACCGAAGCGCCTATGTAACGCAGGATATAGGCGATGCCGCAAGAGCAAAGAGCCGTGACGGCCGTCATTTGCTCTTCCGGGACGAAAAACGCCTTTCCTAACGCCTCGAAGATAGACATCATCTCTTTCTGCTGCTTTTCGCTCGCGCCGTCCGCACTGACGAACGTGGTGCTCTGCCCCAGTGAAACCGCGGTGTTCGGGATCACGCGGAACAGGGCGGGGGATTTGCCCAGGTATTCTTTCATCTTGGCGAAAGACAGCCCGGCCACCACCGAAGCGACGGCTTGTTTATCCGGGTTCAAGCCCGGGGCGATCTCTTTGAGCACTGCCTCGGCCAGCCATGGCTTTACGGCCAGGAATACGATATCGGCTTCTTTTGCCGCCTCGGCGTTATCGGAGCCGATCCGGATGTGCAGGCCCTCCTTTTCCAACCGCTCGGTGAGCGCCGGGCGCGCATGCGTCACACATACGTTTTCGGCGGGGGCTACGCCGGATAAAACCACCCCGGCCGCGATAGCGCCTCCCATATTTCCTCCTCCCAGGACTGCTATTTTCATTTTCATATCTTTTTTAGTTCTGTTTTCAGTTCGTTTTTCCCGTCATTTTATCGGCCAGCGCCCGGGTGCGTTCCACGCGTTTGGCGTTGTCGGGATGATCCGAGAACATTTTTTGCAGCATCGAGGCCTGCTGGCCATTTCCTTCGGAGAGTTTGACCAGTTTGTCGAGCGAGCGGGACATCGCGTAAGGATCCAGTTTGTTCTCCGCGCAGAAGGCCACCCCGTACTGGTCGGCTTCGGATTCCTGTTTCTGGGAATACTGCGCCCCGGCCAAGGCCTCGGCGATATCGCCTAATTGTGAGTCGGTCAGTTTGGCCAACGTTCCTCCGGCCGATCCCAGCGCGCTGCGGCCGGCAGCCCGCATATAGGCTCCCTTCATGGCGTCCTTACTATCCGTATGCACCACATGGCCGATCTCGTGGCCCACTACGGCCATCAGTTCGTCGTCGTCCATGATATCCATCAATCCGCTGAATACCCGTACGCTGCCGCCACGTTCTTGCCCGCATCGAGCAGTTTTCCGCTGTCGAGCGAACGGCCGCCTATTTTTATTTGTGCCGTGGCCGGGATGCAGAGCAACAGGCCGAATACTAATGCCAATAAAGTCTTTTTCATTCTCGTTTCGGTAAATGTTGATTATTGCAGGAAACAAAAATAGCATTTTCCGGCCGTATTGCGACATAAAAATTCGGGGGAAGAGTTGCCGTTTTGTTAAATAAAAGTATATTTGTTTTCTGCTATCGGAACCTTTTTCTAAAAAACGAGATAAGATTATGAATATTTCCAAAAAAGCCGTGAGAATACAGTCGCTTGACGTATTCCGGGCGCTCACCATGTTTTTGATGCTTTGGGTGAACGAGTACGCCGGAGTAAAAGACCTGCCGCACTGGATGTACCATGCCACGGTACACGAGGATATGATGGGATTTTCCGACGTGATATTCCCGGCGTTCCTCTTCGCGATGGGCATGGCGGTGCCTTTTGCCGTGCAGAACCGTATCCGCAAGGGCGACAATAAACTCCAAATCGTCGTGCATGTACTGCTGCGTACGGTAGCATTGGTGGTAATGGGCCTTTTCACGGTCAACAAAGGCAGTTATGATGCGGCCGCTTCGGGCATTCCCTCGGCTTGGTTCTCGCTGCTGATGGTGGCGGGGTTCTTCCTCGTGTGGAACCTTTACCCTAAGGCCACGGATTGGAAAAAATACCTCTATACCGGGTTGAAAGTACTGGGTGTCGCGTTGCTGGTCTACCTGTTCGCGATCTTCACACCCAAGGAGGGCCAGAGTTTCGGCACGAAATGGTGGGGCATTCTGGGGCTTATCGGATGGTCTTACCTCGGCACTTCGCTCATTTACCTGTTTACCGGTTCCAACCTCAAAAAGGTGGTCATCGCGTTCCTGGTGTTGGTGGCCTGCTGCCTGCTGACGTTCGCCGGGGCGTTCAAGGGGACATGGGCCCAGCTCATTCCCAGCCAACCGGTGCTGTACGCATTGTCCGTAGCGGGAATGCTATCGGCCGTGATCATGCAGAAATACGCCGACGTCAAAGCGCCGGGCAAATTTTACGGGACGATGGTCGCGATCGGGGTGGTGATGTTCATTTCCGGTCTGGTGGCGCACAACTGGTGGATCATTTCCAAGATGCAGGCGACGCCTACATGGCTTTTCTATTGCTGCGCGATGTTCTTCCCGGCGGTAGCCCTGCTGCACTATATCTGTGATGTGAAAGGAAAGACTTCGTGGTTTGCCATCATAAAACCGGCCGGTACTCTGACACTTACGTGCTACATGATCCCGTATATCACGGGCAACCTGATGAACCTTTTGCATATTCACTGGCCTTCGTTCACCTACAGCGGTTGGGAGGGGCTTGTGCGTTGTGCAGTCTATTCCCTGGCGGCCGTATGGATCGCCTGGCTGTTGAGCAAGATACATATCCGGCTTAAGATCTAGACCGACCGATGCAAAGCGAACGGCATCCCTGGGGCTTTTTCCTGCCCGAGGGCACACGGGTGTTACTTTTGGGCAGTTTTCCCCCGGCCCGGGAACGCTGGTCGATGGATTTTTACTACCCGAATATCCAGAACGATATGTGGCGAGTCTTCGGGGTCATATTCTATGCCGACAAAGATTATTTTTTAAAAACGCCCAGGCAGTTCGATATCGATAAGGCGAAAGCATTTTGCCGGGAAAAAGGTGTCGGAATGGGCGATACGGCCGAGGAAATCGTAAGGCTGAAAAATAACGCGGCCGATAAATTTCTGGAGGTGGTCCGATCTTCGGATATTGCAGGTGCGCTACGCAGCGCACCGTCGTGCCGGGCGGTAGCCGTCACCGGACAAAAGGCGATGGATACGCTGTTGTCTGTCCTTCCCTTCCCGGTGCAGGAACCCCCGGTAGGTGGCCACAGCCAATTTGCTATAGACGGTCGGGAAATGTCCTTGTACCGGATGCCGTCCACTTCGCGGGCTTATCCCCGGCCTTTGGCGGAAAAAGCGGCCGTGTACGGCGCTATGTTTGAAGAGTTGGGAATGCTATAAGTGGTTTTCGTATATAAAAAACCCCGCAACGGAAGTTGCGGGGTTTTAGTTTGTTCGTAGCGGAAGCCTTATTTCGCCAGAGCTTCCTTGATGCGGCGAATGGCTTCGGAAAGCACCTCTTCGCTGGCGGCGTACGACAGGCGGATACAGTCGTCGTTGCCGAAAGAAGAACCGGCCACCAGCCCTACATGGGCTTCGGAGAGCAGGTACAGGCACAGGTCGTCGGACGTGTTGATCTTGTGTCCTCCCAGCGTTTTCCCCTTGTAGTAGGAAATATCCGGGAATACGTAGAACGCTCCATAGGGGATATCGGTCTTGAATCCGGGGATCTCGGCCAGTTTCCGGAGCACCAGTTCGCGGCGGCCGGCGAATACTTTCACCATCGGCTTGACCATTTTTTCCGGGTCGGCATTCAAGGCGGCTACGGCAGCTTCCTGGGCGACCGAATTAGTGCCGGAAGTCACCTGCCCCTGAAGGTCTTCGCACGCTTTGGCGATCCACTGGGCGGCGCCGATAAAACCGATACGCCATCCGGTCATGGCATAAGCCTTGGCCAATCCGTTCACCACGATGGTCTGCGGGTATACTTCCGGGAACTCGGCGATAGACGTGTGTCCTTCGGGGGTGAAATTGATATGTTCGTAAATCTCGTCCGAAATGATGAACACTTGCGGATGGCGGGCGAACACTTCGGCCAGGGCCTTGAGCTCTTCGCGCGTGTAGACGGCGCCTGTCGGGTTGGACGGGGAAGAGTAGATAATGGCCTTGGTTTTAGGGGTGATGGCGGCCTCGAGCTGTTCGGGAGTTATTTTGTAGTTCGTTTTGATCGTCGTAGGCATGACCACCGGGGTTCCTTCGGCCAGTTTGATGATTTCCACGTAGCTTACCCAATACGGGGCCGGAACCAGCACTTCGTCGCCTTTGTCCACCAGGACTTGCATCACGTTGTAGATGGAGTTTTTCGCGCCGGTGGATACCACGATCTGGTTGGGCTGGTAATCCAGGTTGTTGTCGCGCTTGAATTTCAGGCATACGGCTTTTTTGAGTTCCGGGTAGCCAGCCACGGGCGAATAAAAGCTGTAGTTGTCGTCGATCGCCTTTTTCGCGGCTTCTTTGACGGCGTCGGGCGTAAAAAAGTCCGTTTCGCCGAGCGAAAGGCTGATCACATCGACGCCCTGCGCTTTGAGTTCGCGGACTTTGGCCGACATCGCCAGGGTGGCGGACGGCTCCAGGCGCTGAATGCGTCCGGAGACTTTAGGAGTGTTCGTATCCATGATACTGGGTTTTATTTTGGTATTTGTTAGCCGGGATGGAATCCGTCCTGCAAATCTAATAAATACCCGAAAGTTTCGGGTGCGCAAAGGCGGATATTATGAAAAAATTTATCTTTGTCCGGATAAACACCACAAGCCCCGATCATGAAAATACTCGTTGCACTCAGTATTTCTTCGGACATTTACTCGGATATACGGGTAGACAGCGGGAAAGATGCGGTGACGATCTCTTCCGATGCGCTGTCTGTCAATCCGTTAGATAAACAAATCCTCGCGAAGGCGTTGTCTGTCGATGCCGAGGTTTCCGCCGTCTGCGTATGTCCGGCGGATGGCGAGCGGGCATTACGCTATGCGCTGGCCATGGGCGTTCCTTCGGTATCAAGGATAAATAATTGTCCTTTAGATGCTTATGTGGCAGCGAAGGATGTCTCGCACTTCCTGAAAGAGTATCCGGCCGATATTATCCTGTGTGGACTGTCTGGGTGGGACTATATATCCGGAGAGTTCCCGAAATATTTGTCCGGACTGTCCGGGATCGGCTTGCTGGAAGACGTTTCCGATTTTTCCGTTTCAGGGGATGAACTTTATGTGATCCGCCAAACGGATACCCGGCAGCAGCAGCTCCGGGTAAAAACCCCGGTGATCCTCGCCTGCACCAAAGCGATCTATCCCGAAGAGCAGATACGTATCCCTTCCATGCGGGAAATGATGCTGTCGATGCGCAGCCCTTTATCGGTACGGAGCGCAGATGAAACCACGCTTCCAAAGCGGTCTTATCGCCATTACCGGACGATACCTCCCCGGGATGCCGCCCGGTTTTTCCCGGCGGATGATTATGCCACGTTGGCCGATATTTTACGGGAGGCTGTGGAAAGGGGGGATAAGGATGCGGAGAATAAGGAAGTTTCCCTTTTTTCAGGCCGTGTATTGGCTGAAACCGAAAACAGCGATATCCCCAAAAGTTTGCCTGCGGAGACGGATCTTTTGAGCGAAGAAATCCTGCCTGTCCATAAGGATCTCCATACGGCATCCGTAATTATAAGCGGGGGCATGGGGGTAAATCCCGAAGCCTGGAAAACGATAGAAGGGTTGGCGGGGATTACCGGTGCGGCTATCGGTTGTACACGTCCTGTTTATCAGGCTGGTATTCGTCCGTATTTTGAGCATGTGGGGCAGACCGGGGCAAAAGTCACCCCGCGTCTTTATGTGGCAGCCGGGATCAGCGGGGCGTTGCAGCATATTGCAGGGATGGTTCGCTCCGAAAAAGTGTTGGCCATAAATACCGATCCCGATGCCGGGATTTTCAAATACGCCGATTATGGGGTGGTCGGGGATGCTGGACAAGTTCTTTCCGGCATTTGTGAAGTTTTGCAGGGAGTCCCCCGAAAGTAAGGCTCAATTCGTATCTTTGTGCCGGTTTACGATCAAAATAAAGAGTAACGAAGTCATATAAATGGAAAGATTGTATGGGTATATAAACAGCATAAATCTGCTGAGCAGTATTTCGCTTGTTATCCTGTGGGCGTCCCGGCTGTTCCATTGGAATATCCTTTCCGGAGTGATCGTGAATAATTACATCGCCCTGACGGCTATGTATGCGCCCATG
>CAUHQV010000021.1 GCA_959608625.1 uncultured Flavobacteriales bacterium | reverse complement strand
CGTTCTCGGGAGCAGGAGGTGGCTCGTGCCAAAGCAATGGCAAGGGCGGATGCGGTGCGGAGGGAGAAGATGAAAGAGTTTGAAGAGCGGAAGCCGGTGGCCGTGGTACCCGGAAAAGAAGACTTCAAAAGCCTCTTTTATTGCCTGTTTTTCCCCTGAATCGGAAAAGCTGTATGTAAATTTTATGTAACAAAAAACAAAAGCACCTACGGGTATTTCTCGTAAGTGCTTGATTCTTTTTGCGCTTCAGGCTGGGCTTGAACCAGCGACCCCATGATTAACAGTCATGTGCTCTAACCAACTGAGCTACTGAAGCAACTTTTTCTACAGCCCTTTTACGGGCTAAAAGCGGTGCAAATATAGCCATTTATTTTCTTCTGCAAAAGAAATCACAAAAAATATTGAAGCGCGCAAGCAAAGATGTTTTGGCGAAAAATGCTGCGCCATGTCGATATTTTGAGTAACTTGCGCACTTTAAAATCAGATACGAAATTAACTAATAAAAACAACACAATCAATCATGAGCAAAGAATGTTTTTATTCCTCGTCGCTAGGGCGTAAGGTGTTTATGGCCCTGACGGGAGCATTTCTTGTCATCTTCATGTTGCTTCACATGTCGCTGAACCTTTTTGTGGTAGGCGGAGAGGAAAGCTACAACGCCATGACACATTTTATGGCCTCTCCGGTGATCAAGTACGCGCTTCAGCCGGTGCTAGCTTTGGGATTCATCATTCACATTATCTACGGGCTGTATCTGGCGCTTAAAAACTCCGCATCACGCCCTGTAGGTTACAAAAATGCCAATTATGGCGCGGCTTCTTCGTGGGCCTCGCGTTATATGTGGCTTACCGGACTCGTTATCCTGTTGGGTATCGCCGTGCACGTGGTGCAGTTCTGGGTCAAGATCCAGGTAACCGGCCTGCCGGACGGGGTGGACAACGATTACCAGTTGGTTGTCGGACTGTTTAAGGACAGTGCTCTTTTCACAGCATTGTATATCGTATGGTTTATCATCCTGGGCATCCATTTGGCACATGGTTTCTGGTCCATGTTCCAGACCACGGGACAGTCTTACGTGAGCTGGCTCCCCTGCCTGCAGAAGCTGGCTTTGGCGTATTGCGTGGTGATCGCCCTCGGATTTACTTTCGTGGCGCTCTGGTGCCGTTTCGTAGCTGTCCTATAAGCTGTAACCTTCAAATAAAGACAATAAAATGAGCGAAAATATATTAGATCCGAAGATTCCCCAGGGACCTCTGTCCGAGAAATGGGAAAACTATAAGAATCACGTGCGCCTGGTCAACCCGGCCAACAAGCGTAAGATAGATATCATCGTGGTGGGAACCGGTCTTGCCGGTGGCTCTGCGGCCGCTACGCTGGCCGAACTGGGTTATAACGTGAAGGCTTTCTTCTACCAGGATTCCGCCCGCCGCGCGCACTCCATCGCCGCACAGGGTGGTATCAATGCCAATAAAAACTATACGAACGACGGCGACTCCACGTTCCGTTTGTTCTACGATACGATCAAAGGTGGTGACTACCGTTCCCGCGAGGCCAATGTGTACCGTCTGGCCGAGGTTTCGGGACACATCATCGACCAGTGCGTCGCACAGGGCGTACCTTTCGCCCGCGATTACGGTGGCAAGCTGGACAACCGCTCTTTCGGCGGGGCACAGGTGTCGCGTACGTTCTATGCGGCCGGACAGACCGGCCAGCAGCTCCTGCTGGGTTGCTATTCCGCATTCCAGCGCCAGGTGGGCAAGGGTAAGATCACCCCGTACGACCGTCACGAGATGCTCGACATGGTCGTTGTAAATGGAAAGGCCCGCGGAATCATCGTCCGCAATATGGTTACCGGAGAGATCGAGCGCCATTCGGCCCATGCCGTGGTGCTGGCTACCGGCGGATACGGAAACGTATTCTTCCTTTCGACCAATGCGATGGGATCCAACGGGACAGCAGCCTGGGCGGCGTTCAAACGCGGCGCTTATTTCGCCAACCCGGCTTTCACCCAGATACACCCGACGTGTATCCCGGTAACCGGAGATCACCAATCCAAACTGACCCTGATGTCCGAGTCGCTGCGTAACGACGGACGCATCTGGGTTCCGGCCAAGAAAGAGGATGCAGAAGCTATCCAGGCCGGCAAGAAAAAACCGACCGATGTTCCCGATGCAGACCGCGACTTCTACCTGGAGCGCCGCTACCCGGCATTCGGCAACCTCGTTCCGCGCGACGTGGCTTCCCGTGCCGCCAAAGAGCGCTGCGACGCCGGCTACGGTGTGAACGGAACGGGGCAGGCCGTTTATCTGGACTTCAAATACGCCATCAACCGGTACGGAGCTATCGAAGCGCACCAGCAGGGTATCGAAAACCCGACGGAACAGCAGATATACGATCTCGGACGGAAAGTGGTGGAAGAAAAATACGGAAACCTTTTCCAGATGTACGAGATGATCACCGACGACGATCCGTACGTGACCCCGATGATGATCTATCCCGCCGTACACTATACGATGGGCGGTATCTGGGTGGACTACGAACTGATGACCACGGTAAAAGGCTGCTATGCGATCGGCGAGTGCAATTTCTCCGACCACGGAGCTAACCGTTTGGGCGCTTCGGCCCTGATGCAGGGTTTGGCCGACGGTTATTTCGTGCTGCCTAACACGATAGGCAACTACCTGGCCGACGAGATCCATACGGGTGCGATCCCGACCAACCTGCCCGAATTCGACGAGGCCGAAAAGAACGTACGCGACAGGATATCCAAACTCTTCGCCGTGAAAGGCAACAAGACGGTGGACGATTTTGCCAAACGTCTGGGCCACATCATGTGGGAAAAAGTCGGTATGGCCCGCGACAAGAAAGGTCTCGAGGAAGCTATCGTAGAGATCCGCGCCCTGCGCAAGGAATACTGGGAGAACGTGTACATTCCCGGTACGGAGGATATGCTCAACCAGGAACTCGAAAAGGCCGGCCGCGTAGCCGACTTCATGGAACTCGGACAGTTGATGGCCATGGACGCCCTGCAGCGCGAGGAATCCTGCGGCGGGCACTTCCGGGTGGAACACCAGACCGAAGACGGCGAGGCCAAACGCGACGACAAGGATTTCTTCTTTGTATCGGCGTGGGAATGGACCGGCGATATCGACAATGCGGTGCTGCACAAGGAACCGCTGGTGTACGAGGAAACGAAGGTTCAACAGCGTTCGTACAAGTAATGGTCGGCAGACCTTTTTCATGTCAAACGGTTAAAAAGAAAAAAGCTATGTCAGAAAATATGAATTTGACCCTCAAGATATGGCGTCAGGCCGGCCCCGATGCCAAAGGCGAACTCAAGGAATACAAGATGTCCGATGTTTCGCCCGATATGTCCTTCCTCGAAATGCTCGACGTGCTCAACCAGCAGCTCGTAGAAAAGAAGGAAGAGCCCGTGGTATTCGACCACGACTGCCGCGAAGGTATTTGCGGAGCCTGTTCGTTGGTGATCAACGGACAGCCGCACGGCCCGGTACGCCGCGTAACGACCTGCCAGCTTCACATGCGTAAGTTCAAGGACGGCGACACGATCTACATCGAGCCGTACCGTGCCAAGGCATTCCCGGTGATCAAGGATCTGATGGTAGACCGCAAGGCCTACGACCGTATCCAGGCTGCCGGAGGTTTCGTATCGGTGAACACCACCGGTACCCAGACCGATGCCAACGTGATCCTGATCAAGAAAGAGAATGCCGACCGTGCATTCGCCGCTGCTTCGTGCATCGGTTGCGGTGCCTGCGCCGCTGCCTGCCCGAACGCTTCGGCTATGCTGTTCGTCAGCGCCAAGGTTTCCCAGTTCGCCCTGTTGCCTCAGGGTAAGATCGAAGCCACCCGCCGTGTGAAGAACATGGTGGCGCAGATGGACCATGAAGGCTTCGGAAACTGCTCCAATACCGGCGCGTGCGAGGTGGAATGCCCCAAAGGCGTTTCGCTGGAGAATATCGCCCGGATGAACCGCGAATACCTGGCCGCTACGCTCGTTCCCGAGTCGTAACCGGATATATTTAAGATAGGACAAAAAACGCGCGAACTTAGTTCGCGCGTTTTTTTGTAGAGCCTGTTCGGGGGTTATTTCCGGGCCCGGTCGAAAACGGCGGCTATCCGGTGCATCGCCCAGAGGTTGGCGGCCATAAATATCGTCCCCAACAGCAGGCACAAGAGCATTTCCCCAGTAGAAAACAGCTCCGAAGAGATGACGATGCCCCAACTGCTGTAGGCCAAGGCAAGGATCGAAGTCGCGATTACCGGGACATGCCGGCGCAGGGCCAGCCCTTGCGCCAGATGTACGGCAGCGTGCAGGGAAAAGGCGAGCAGTATGGCCAGCCAGGGATAGTAAGCGTCGAACGTGAGCGCGGCAATCGTCGCCAGGCTTACCAGGATGAATTCCTCGGCTACGATAAGAGTAAAAGCGGCTGAAGACAAATCACTTATGCCGACCAAAGGTTTGCTTAGCCGGGGATACTTTTCAATGATCCACGCTTTGTTCCGCTTCAGCCCAGGCCTAAGAAAGATGATCTCCTCGAATTCATGGAGCATGAACACAATAGGGAGCAGGTATATGATCAGGTCGAAGGATTCCATAGACAGGGTAATTTACAGGTTTATCCCCGGATTTTTATCCGGACGGAGGTTTTTATCGGAAAACGCAGTCCGCCGCCGGACAAAGTTACCGTGCCCGGGTTGAAATTGTTCCCGTGGCCGCGAAAATTTAAAGGCAGCAAAAAAAGCGGGCAATATGTTTTTTTTGGCATGCGGATATTGGGAAAAAATGCGGATATTTGTACGATCCCTCCCGGGAAATCCGAACTTTAGCATTCAATTAACCGTAAAATAATACACGTAAAAACCAATGGAAATAGTAGGAACCATCAAAAAGATATCCCCCGTCCAGCAGATAACCCCCACGTTCTCCAAACGCGAGTGTGTGATCCTGACCGATGAAATGTATCCCCAGACGATCATGGTGGAATTTGCCCAGAGCCGTACCGCCCTTTTGGACGGATTTACCGAAGGGCAGTATGTGCGCGTATCGATCAATCTGCGCGGGCGGGAATGGACCGACCCGAAGACCGGCGATGTACGGTACTTCACGTCCGTAGGAGGATGGCGTATCGAGGCTTCGGCTCCAGGCGCCGCGCAGGGCGCCCCGCAGGCGGCTCCTGCCAATCCGTTCGCTTCGCAGGGATCGGCCCCTCAGGCTCCTTCCCAACCGGCTCCCGGCGCAGGGGAAGAGGACGACCTGCCGTTCTGATATAATCTGATATAAAAGGAAGCCTTTCCGGAAAAGGGGAATTCCCTCGTCCGGCGTGGAAAAAATAGGTAATATGCCTGGGAGCGGAAGTTTTCAGGCATTTTTATTCGTATCGACAAAATGTTCGGGAAATGAGCGATAAAGAGAAAGGAAAAGTATTTTTACTGCCGTGTTTTATCTCCGAGACGGAGTATGGGGACGTGCTTCCTGAAAAGGTGCGGGAAACAGTGGCTTCATTGCAGTATTTCGCCGTGGAGAACGTCCGTTCGGCCCGCCGGTTCATCAAAAAGATCCTGCCCGGCAAGGATATCGACCAGGCCGTTTTTTTCGATATCGGCAAGCGTTCGGATGCTGCGTTGGTGGGTGAAGCGATAGGCGTGTGCCTGAATGGGCATGACCTGGGAATCATCTCCGAAGCCGGTGTGCCGGCTGTGGCCGATCCGGGGGCACTCGTCGTGCGGGAAGCCCACCGGAAGGGCGTGCGGGTGGCGCCTTTGTGCGGCCCGTCGTCGCTCGTGATGGCGCTGATGGCATCGGGACTGTCGGGGCAGAATTTTGCGTTCAACGGGTATTTGCCGATAGATGCGTCGGCACGTGCCGCACGCCTGCGCCAGTTGGAGCAACGCTCGGAAAAGGAATTTTCGGCCCAAATGTTCATCGAAACGCCTTTCCGGAATGTCAAAATGTTCGAGGCGGTGCTGGCGGCCTGTTCGCCCTCCACGTCGCTGTGCGTAGCGACGGATATTACGGGTGAACAGGAGTTCATAGCTACCTATTCGGTGGCCCAGTGGCGTAAGTTGCCGGTACCCGATATCGACAAACGCCCCACAGTGTTCATCCTCCAGAAAGACCGGTAATAGAAAACGACCGGAGAAATAGCCTTTAAGAGGAACAATCGTCTTAGATAATGCAAAAAAATAAACAGATGGCGTCCTTAAGACCGAAACGGGAGTCGACGCAGGCAGAAGTGCAGGCCAGGATGGAGCGGTATTGTGCCTATCAGAACCGGTGCCATGCCGAAGTCCGGGAAAAATTGCGCGATTATGCGCTGGAACCGGAAGAAAAGGAGAATATCATCTGTAGCTTGATCGAAGGTCGATTTTTGGACGAGGAACGTTTTGCCCGTTCTTTCGCCCGGGGAAAATTCCGGGTAAAACAATGGGGACGCGTACGGATAAGCCGGGAACTGCGCGCCCGGGGGATCCAGCCCCGGTTGGTCGAAGCAGCGCTGGGCGAAATAGGCGAAAGGGAGTATGAAGAAGTTTTCCAAAGCCTTTTGGAGGCGAAAAAGAAAGAAGCCGGAGGCCTTACCACAAGGGCTCAGGCAGCTAAAGTCTATAATTTCCTGGTGTCCAAAGGATACGAGACGGGAAAAGTCTGGGAAGCCCTGAATGTTAAATAGGAGTAAAAAGGGAAATTCCCCTGATTTTTGCGTTACATTTGCACCGCACAAACTTTGGGAGAGGACAGATTTGGCTGATTGCAACCTCTGAAAAAAATGCTAAAACGGTGTTTCACTGCTTTTTGATTTTTTTCTATCCGGTTGCACCCTTTTCAGCGCTCTTTCTAAAAGTTTCGCAAAACAATCATCGTCGAATCATTATTTCAGTTTAGCAAATGCCTTATTTATTTACTTCGGAATCGGTTTCGGAAGGACATCCCGACAAGATCGCCGACCAGATATCGGACGCACTGCTCGATAATTTCCTGGCGTACGACCCTCAGTCCAAAGTAGCCTGCGAGACGCTGGTGACCACCGGGCAGGTGATCATGGCCGGGGAGGTGAAATCGGATACTTACATCGACCTGCAAAGCGTGGCGCGCGATGTGATCAACCGCATCGGGTATACCAAAGCCGAATACCGTTTTGACGGCGATTCCTGCGGTGTCATTTCCATGATACACGAACAGTCCGACGACATCAACCGTGGTGTGGATGCCCAGAATCAAAAGAATGAGAATAAGGAACAGGGCGCCGGCGACCAGGGTATGATGTTCGGCTATGCGACCAAAGAGACCCGCAATTATATGCCCCTCCCGCTCGAACTGTCCCACCGTATCCTTCAGGAACTGTCCCTGATGCGTCGTGAAGGGACGGAGATCAAATACCTGCGCCCCGATGCCAAAAGCCAGGTGACCATCGAATACTCGGATCAGAACGTGCCCCAGCGCATCGATACCATCGTGGTATCGACCCAGCACGACGAATTCGATACCGACGACCAACGGATGCTGGATACCATCAAATCTGATATTATCACCAAGCTCATTCCCCGTGTAAAGGCGAAATGCGAGCCCGAGATACAGAAACTTTTCACCGACCATATCACATACCATGTAAACCCGACGGGCAAGTTCGTGATCGGAGGCCCTCATGGGGATACCGGCCTGACCGGGCGTAAGATCATCGTGGATACGTACGGCGGCAAGGGTGCCCACGGAGGCGGTGCGTTCTCCGGGAAAGACCCTTCGAAGGTAGACCGTTCGGCAGCTTATGCCGCGCGCCATATCGCCAAGAACTTGGTAGCTGCCGGGGTGGCCGACGAAGTACTGGTGCAGGTATCCTATGCCATCGGTGTAGTAGAACCGACCTCCATCTGCGTCAATACGTTCGGTACGTCGCACGTCGATTTTTCGGACGGGGATATCGCCAAGATCGTCAAGGGCATATTCGATATGCGTCCTTCGGCTATCGAGCGCCGATTCAAACTGCGCAATCCGATCTATTCGGAAACTGCTTCTTACGGGCACGTAGGCCGCGAGCCTCAGGTAGTGACAAAACGATTCCATTCCGATTATTTCGGGGACAAAGATGTGGAAGTGGAACTCTTTACTTGGGAAAAACTGGATTATGTGGATAAAGTGAAGACCGCCTTCGGCATCTAAGCCTCCATATTTGATATACCAGGCCCGCACTTTCAAAAGTGCGGGCTTTTTTTGCGCTATCTTTGCCGTATCAAAAAAGGCCGAATATGGATTTCCTCTCCATCGAATATCTAAAACGTGGCAGCCTGAAACAACAGGAGTGCTACCGGGTGTTGTCCTCTATCCGTATTTTCGATATCTTGGCACCGTATGCGTCGGTACTGGTCGGTACTTTCCCATTGGAGATCGAGGTGGAAGAGAGCGACCTGGATATTGTCTGCCGGGCGGACAACCTTTTGGAATTCCGGTGCCTGCTGGAAAAGGAATTCGGCCGTTTCCCGGATTTTTCTGTAAAAATATCCGAGGAGAAAGATGTCCTTACCTGCAATTTCGTGGCGGAGGATTTTCCGGTGGAGGTCTATGCGTCCGCGCAGGATCCTTTGCAGGGGAACGGGTACAGGCATATGCGGATAGAATACCGGTTGTTGGATTTGCTGGGAGGTGCTTTTAGGGAGGAAATAATAGCCCTCAAAAGGGCTGGGGCGAAGACGGAGCCGGCTTTTGCCCGGTTGTTAGGGCTGGCTGGCGATCCTTACCGGGCGGTGCTGGCGTTGGAGGATTTGCCGGATGATAGGCTTAAAAGTTTATATAAAGCGAGATAAAGGTGTCAGTTTATAAAAAAGCGCTTCCCATCGGGAAGCGCTTTTTTGTGAATGCGCATATCCGGGTCAGGGATTTTCCGAAACGGCGGCGGCGCATGGTTTATCGTCCTTGCAATAACGGTCGGTCACTACGGCGCAAGCCGCATCGCCGGTGATGTTCAGGGTGGTGCGTATCATGTCGAACACTCGGTCCAGGGCAAACAGTAGGGGCAGGCCTTCGAGTGGGATACCTGCCGAAGCCAATACCGCTACCACCATCAGAGTAGGCCCGGGCACGCCGGCCTGCCCGATAGACCCCAGAGAGGCGGTGAGGGAGATGGCCATATAATGCCCGAAGTTGAGGTCTATCCCGTAAAGTTGGGCGAAGAACAGAGCCACCAGTGTGTAATAAATGGCGTTACCCGTCATATTGATGGTCGCTCCCAACGGAATGACGAACGAAGCCGTCTGTTTCGATACACCGAGTTTTTTCTCGGTCACCTCCAGGTTGACTGGCAGGGTAGCCATGGACGAGGCCGTGGAAAAAGCCACGATCTGCGGTTCCACCATCGCCCGGAAGAAAGTCGAGACTTTCGTACGGGAGAAAAGCGCCAGGGAGAGCGGGTAAATACCAAGCCCCATGGCGAGTACGACCAGGATGTCCACCCATACCAGATTACCGACCGACAATAGGATGTCGAACCCGAAAGTTCCCGTCGCGTCGGCCATCAGGCCGAAAACGCCTATCGGGGCTACCAGCATCACTTTGTTGATACACCAGATCAGAGCTTCCAGTACATAGTTCACCCCGTTGATCAGGGGTTGTTTCTTCGTGCCGGGCAGCGCGGCTATACCGAACCCGAAAAAGAGCCCGAATACGATGATCTGCAGAATGTTCCCATCGGTGAGCGCCTGGATTGGATTGGCCGGGATCATGCCGATGATGGTGTCCCAGAAGGACAAAGAGGCCGGATGCCCCAACTCCGCAGACGTTCCGGCGGCCAGCAGTTCGATGCTCCCGGCATCCAGACCGCTGCCGGGAGCGAACCAAATACCGGCCAGTACGGCCAGTATGGTGGAAATGAACGTGGTGATCAGAATGTATCCGATACTTATCACGCCGATTCGGCCGGCCGACCGGCTCCCGCCCAGCGTGGCGGCGCCGCTGACGATGGAAATGAATACCAATGGAACGACCAACATGCGGATGAGCTGCATGAAGAGCGTTCCCAACGGAGCGAACACATGGGCCGAATGTCCCATCAGCCAACCGACGATGATCCCCAGGATCATCGCTGCGAATACCCAGAATCCAAGATTCTTCAGGACTTTTTTCATGAAGTTTTTATTCTTGTAGTGTTACGTCTTTCGATCAATCGGCCAGCCCGCGGCTTTTGAGCAGCGGTTTTACGGACGGTTCACGGCCTTTGAAGTCGCGGAACAGGACCATAGCGTCTTCCGTATCGCCTTTGGAAAGCATCTTATAGCGGAAATCGTGCGCCGTCTGCGGGTCGAATATGCCTTTTTCAGCAAACGAATCGAACGCATCGGCATCCAGTACTTCGGCCCACAGGTAGGCGTAATAACCGGCCGAATACCCTCCGGAGAAAATATGGCTGTAATACGGGCTGCGGTAGCGCGGGTATATTTCCGGAATGAGGCCGATCTTGTTCATGGAAGCCTTTTCAAAAGCATCGACATCGAATTTCTGCGCCTGGGTCTGGGTATGCCAGTCCATGTCCAGAATACCCGCCGCCAGGAATTCGGTCGTGGCGAACCCCTGTCCGTAGGTGTCGGACTGCTGGATCTTTTCGATGATCTCGTCGGGGATTACTTCTCCGCTCCGGTAATGCGTGGCATAGAGTTTTAATACTTCGGGGTTCATGGCCCAGCGTTCCATGATCTGGGAGAACAGCTCTACGAAATCGTGCTGGACGTTGGTTCCGGCCAGCGATTCGTATTTCACGTCGGTGAGCAGGCTGTGCAGGCAGTGCCCGAATTCATGGAAATAGGTCTTCACGTCGTCGATGGAAAGCATGGGCGGCGTATCGCCTACCGGTTTGGGGAAATTGCAGGTGAGGGATACGACCGGTATCTCGCGTTTTCCGTCCACGTATTTTTCACTGCGGAAATCGGTCATCCAGGCTCCGGGGCGTTTACTGGGGCGCACATAATAATCACAGTACAATACACCCATCAGGCTGTCGCGGTCGTCGTACACTTCGAACACCTGCACATCGGGGTGGAATACGGGCATATCCTTGCGCTCTTTGAACGTAAGCCCGTAAAGCTTGTTGCTGACGGTAAAGATGCCTTTGGTCACGTTGTCCACTGTGAAGTAGGGTTTGGTAACTTCTTCGGACAGGTCGAACTTTTCGTGGCGGATCTTGTCGGCATAGTACCACCAGTCCCACGGCTGGGCTTTGAAATTGCCGCCTTCTTTGCGGATATAGGCCTGTATCTCGGCCAGTTCTTCCCGGGCTTTTTTCAGGGCAGGTTTCCATACCTGGTACATCAGAGCGTAAGCGGCCTGGGGGGTTTTCGCCATGTTTTCGTCGAGTTTATAAGAACCCCAGTTCTCGAACCCGAGCAGTTGGGCCTTTTCCAGGCGCAGGTTGACCATCGAATCCACCACCGCTTTGTTGTCGGCACTGTTGCCCCGGTCGCAGCGCGAAACGTAGCCTTTAATGACTTTTTCGCGCAGGTCGCGGCGGGAGGAATACGTGACGAACGGGATCCAGCTGGGTTTTTGCATAGTCACCACATAGCCTTCCTTGCCCATCGCCTTGGCGTCGGCGGCCATCGAGGCCTTTACCGCGTCGGGCAGTCCGTCCAGGTCGTTCTCTGAAAGTTCGACGATAAAGTCGTTGGTTTCCTTCAGCACGTTGTTGCCGAAAGAGAGCGAAAGGGAGGCCAGGGCGGAGTTGATCTCGCGCAGGCGAGCTTTCTTATCGGTAGGCAGGTTGATGCCCGAACGCTCGAAATTCTTGTATATTTTCTCTGTCAGGCGTGCCTCCTGTCCTTTCAGGCCGAGGGAGTCACGATGGTCGTATACGTATTTGATGCGTTGGAAAAGAGCTTCGTTCAGGGCGATATTGTCATAATGCGCCGTGATAAGCGGGGTCATTTCCTCGGCGATGGCATCCAGCGTGTCGTTCGTGTTGGCTTCGGTGAGGTTGAAGAAGACCATCGATACGCGGGAGAGCAGGTCGCCGGAATTTTCATAGGCCAGTATCGTATTCCCGAAAGTAGGCGTCTCTTTCGATGTGACGATGGAGTCGATATCCGCATTGTGCTGCTCCATACCCTGGAGGAATGCGGGTTTGTAATCGTCGTTGGATATCTTGTCGAACGGCGGCACTCCGTACGGGGTGTCGTAAGCGGATAAAAATGGGTTCATGGGTTCTTTTTGTTTTGGGCCGCAACCCGCCAGTAAGGCACAGGCTGCCGCAGCGATTAAAAACTTTCTCATATATGCGTTGTTTTTAGTGTAAATTGTCCCAGTGTTTTTTCCCGAAGGGTACCTTCGTACGCGCCGGCCCGGCAGGTGCCCACCGGCAGGAAGCCGCAGTTTTGATAATACCCGTTCAAAGCCGCATTGTCGGCCTTGCAGTCCAGTCGGAGTACGGAATACCCTTCTTTCCGGGCTTTACGTTCGCAAAAATCCAACAAGGCTTTCCCGGCGCCTTTGGCATGCGGGGCTGCGGCGAGATTGTGCAGATATAAGGCTCCGGGGCGCTCGTGGCCTTTCCAGTACGGATCCCGATCCAACAGGGCGATGACCCCGCAGGCTGCTCCGGCTGAATCGCGGGCCACGAGCAGTTCGCCCGCTGCCTGTTTCTTTTCAAAATAGGCCCGGGGAAACACGTCTTCGTATCCTTTCCATTGGTCGATACCCTGTCCGGCGAGCCACTGCTGCCGTTCCCGTACGATGTCCAGAACGGCATCGATGTCTGCGGGGCGGGCGGGCGATACGGTATATTTTTCCATCGGTGTATTAACTGCGTCCGAGCCAGCCCTCGCGGTCCAGGCTGCGGTACTGTATGGCTTCGGCCACGTGAGCGGATTGGATATTTTCTTTTCCGGCGATGTCGGCGATGGTGCGAGCTACTTTCAGGATGCGGTCGTAGGCGCGGGCGGACAGGCCGAGGCGCTCCATGGCCGATTTGAGCAGCGTGCGGCTTTTTTCATCCAGATGGCAGAATTCGTCCAGGGCACGGGTATCCATCTGGGCGTTGCAGTTGATGCCCGGATAGTCTGTAAAACGGCGCTCCTGTATGTCGCGGGCCCGAATCACCCGTTGGCGTATATCGGCGGAATGTTCCCCGCGGCGCTCGTCCGAAAGCTGGTCGAAGTTCACGGGCTCGACTTCGATATGGATGTCGATCCGGTCGAGCAGAGGGCCGGATATTTTACCCAGGTAGCGCTGTATCTCCGCCGGGGACGACGAAAAGGCTTTTGCCGGGTCGGCGAACCCGCCCGAGGGGCTGGGGTTCATCGAGGCAATGAGCATGAACGAGGCCGGGAATGTCACAGATTGTTTGGCGCGCGATATGGACACGATACGGTCTTCCAGCGGTTGGCGGAGGACTTCGAGTACCGATTTCTGGAATTCGGGCAGTTCGTCCAGAAAAAGCACCCCGTTGTGCGCCAGGGAAATTTCGCCCGGCTGGGGGTATTGTCCGCCGCCTACCATGGCTACGTTGGAAATGGTGTGGTGCGGGCTGCGGAACGGGCGGACGGTCATCAGCCCTTCGCGGGTGGGAAGTTTTCCGGCGACGGAGTGTATCTTGGTCGTTTCCAGCGCTTCGGGTAAGGTAAGGGGCGGCAGGATAGTCGATATACGCTTGGCCAGCATCGTTTTTCCGCTGCCCGGAGGGCCTACCATAATGACATTGTGACCGCCGGCGGCGGCTATTTCGAGGGAGCGCTTGATGTTCTCCTGTCCTTTTACATCGGCAAAATCCAACCCGCAGGCGTTTTCGTTTTCGTAAAAGATCGCTTTGACATCCACTTTTTCGGGATCCGGTTCGTAAGCGCCCTTAAAGAAAGAGGTCACTTCTTCCAGGGTGTCCATCCCGAATACTTCCAGCCCTTCGACTACGGCGGCTTCGCGGGCGTTCTCGCGGGGAAGGATGATACCCCGGTAGCCTTTTTCCAAGGCTTCGATAGCGATGGGCAGGGCGCCGCGGATGCCTTTGAGCGAGCCGTCCAGCGACAGTTCTCCCATGATCATGTAATGCGCTGCCGGTTCATCCGGTATCTGGCCGGAAGCGGCCAGGATGCCGATGGCGATGGGCAGGTCGAACGAAGCGCCTTCTTTGCGCATGTCGGCGGGAGCCATATTGACGGTGATCTTCTTTCCGGGCCAGCGAAAACCGTTGGTCTCGAAAGCGGCGTTGATGCGGTGGGAGGATTCCTTGACGGCGTTGTCGGGAAGGCCGACCAGATTGTAACCTACGCCCTGGGATATGTTCACCTCCACCGTCACGGTTACGGCCGATATGCCTTCTACGGCACTGCCGTATGTCTTTACAAGCATGACGGAAAGTGTTTTTTGATTATCGCAAATATAACTTTATTATTGTTAAGAGCAGGCGTTTTTTCCGCATATAAAAAACATGGGGGTGAAATTAGCCTTTATCGCCCAAAAGTTAGTAATTTTGTGTGCTCAACGCGGCACGGCCCTGACGGGAAAGTGACTGCGGACAAAAAACGGAAACGCATAAGCAATTGATAAGATAAAAAGATATGCTGCAAGTCAATTTCATCAGACAGAACAAGGAAAAAGTACTCGAAGGGCTCGCTAAAAGGAACCTGAAGGATGCCCCGGAAATGATAGAAAGAGTCATCGCGCTGGACGACCGGCGGAAGGCTACGCAGACTTCCCTCGATGCCAACCTGGCCGAACAGAACACCATCGCCAAAGAGATAGGCGGCCTGTTCAAACAAGGCCGCGGCGCGGAGGCCGAAGCGCTGAAGCAAAAGACCGCTTCCCTGAAATCCGACTCCAAAGTACTGGAAGATAAACTTTCCGAAGTGGAAAAAGAATTGCAGGAACTCCTTTACCTCATTCCGAACGTGCCGTATCGGCAGGTCGTGCAGGGTTTCGGCGCGGAGGACAACCAAGTGGTATTCGAGGAGGGAAAGATTCCCGAACTGTACGAAGGGGCCGTCCCGCATTGGGATCTGACGGAGAAATACGATATCATCGACTTCAAACTGGGTGTGAAGATCACGGGCGCCGGGTTCCCGGTGTACAAAGGCAAAGGGGCAAAATTGCAGCGTGCGCTGATCAACTTTTTCCTGGATCACAATACGGCGGCCGGCTATCTGGAAATTGAACCTCCCCATATGGTGAACGAGGCTTCGGGCTACGGTACGGGCCAGCTTCCGGACAAGGAAGGGCAGATGTACCACAACATGCCGGATAACCTCTATATGATCCCCACAGCCGAGGTGCCGGTGACCAATATCTTCCGCGACGAAACGATGGACGGGGCTTCCCTGCCGGTAAAATGCACGGCTTATACGCCCTGTTTCCGCCGCGAAGCCGGCTCGTACGGGAAGGACGTGCGCGGGCTCAACCGCCTGCACCAGTTCGACAAAGTGGAGATCGTCCGGGTGGAGCGCCAGGAGGATTCCTACCAGGCGCTGAACGAGATGCTGGAGCACGTAAAGGCCCTGATGCGCAAACTCGAACTGCCGTTCCATATCCTGCGCCTTTGCGGAGGCGATATGGGCTTCACTTCGGCGATGACCTACGATTTCGAAGTATTCTCGGCAGCCCAGAAGCGCTGGCTGGAGGTGAGTTCGGTATCCAACTTCGAGACATTCCAGGCCACGCGCCTGAAACTGCGCTATAAGGATTCCGAGGGCAACCGGCAGCTCGCCCATACGCTCAACGGATCTTCGCTGGCCCTTCCGCGTATTGTCGCGGCCCTGCTGGAAAACAACCAAACCCCCGAGGGTATCCGCATTCCCAAGGCTCTGGTACCGTATACAGGCTTCGAAATGATAAACTGACACGGTTTTGGAATTACCCGGAAAAGAAGCGTAATAAATATGAATAAGTGGTTATTGCGAATGCCGGGGATTTAAGAAAAATTTATGTACAGAAAATTTGACAAATCCTGTTTTTTGTCCTATATTTGTACTCGCAAAGCAAAAGTAAAAAGATAAAGTAGTTAGTAGTAGTTTCATAGTTGTAGTTTTTTAGTATAGGTTAGTTTTTAGGACTTGACAGACTTCTTGTCAAGTTCTTTTTTTATGTACCTGCCTTAAATAAAAAGGATAAAAACCCGATTAGTTTCTCAGATAAAACACCAGGTAGTCGACCACCAGGTACAGGTACCAGACGATCAGGGCGAATTTGAACCCTACGGTCAGGAAAAATCCCAGCAGCGATCCCATAGCCCCGCCGAAAGCCTTTGACAGATTGCCGTCTTCCGCTACTATTTCCGTCGCGAACGCACCGATGATCGGGAAAATGATAATGGCCAGGAATCCCGGGAACAGGAATGTGAGGGGGGTGAACGACCATACGGCCGCCACGATCAGCCCGATAGTAGCGCCCCGCACGCCTTTTTTGGTGCCGCCGAAGAGCTTTACGCCCCATAAGGGCAGTAAAACGTCCAATAATTGGACGACTACTGCCGCGGCCGTCACCCAGATCATAGTCGACCCGGACAGGCCGTTATCTGTAATCAAATAAAAAATAAGCATGGCGATCCATCCGATGGCCGTGCTGGGCAGTACAGGGATGAAAGTGCCTAAAAGCCCGATGATGAGCATGGCCAGAATGACGACTATCCAGATGGTTTCCATGTATGCGGAATTGTGGTTCGAAACATCAAATGTAGGAAAAAATCGAATACGGAGAAAATGCAGGCATAAACGTGGGAAAAGAAAGTCCGGTACGCCGGATTACCGGTATTCGTCTTCCCGGTAGGGGCCCTCGTCGCCTTCGAGGATGCTCAGGTAGCTCAGGTAGCGGGACGGGGAAATCCGGCCTTCGTCTACGGCCCGGAGGACAGCACAATCCGGCTCGTCGGTGTGGAGGCAGTCGTTGAAACGGCATTCTCCTTTCAAGGCGAATATTTCCGGAAAATAGTCCCCCACTTCATGCGGATCCATATCTACCATGCCGAATCCCCGTATGCCCGGCGTGTCCACGACATATCCCCCGAAAGACAGCGGGAACATCTGGGCGAAAGTCGTAGTATGTTGTCCCTGTCGGTGTACAGCCGATATTTCAGCGGTCTTCAGGTCGAGCCCGGGCTCGACGGCATTGATGATGCTGCTTTTTCCGGCTCCCGAATGTCCGGAGAACATCGATTCGAGCCCTTGCATTTTGTCCCGCAGCGTGCCGATATTCTCTCCCGTCCGGGCGCTTATCCGCAGGGTGGGGTACCCGATGTCCTGGTATATTGCTTCCATTTCTTCCATACGGGCCATTTGGTCGGGGCCGTACAGGTCGATCTTGTTGAACAGAATGGTGGCGTCTATCCGGTAAGCCCGGGCCGTGGCCAGGAAGCGGTCGATGAAAGTCGTAGAAGTAGGCGGAAAATCCATCGTAGCCACAATAAAGGCCATGTCGATGTTGGCGGCCAGGATGTGCGTCCGCTTGGATAGTTTGACCGAGCGGCGCACGATGAAGTTCTTGCGGGGCAGCACGTCGTTCACCATCCCGTCTTTTCCATCGGCGTCCACGGAAAATGATACCCGGTCGCCTACCGCCACCGGATTGGTGCTTTTTATCCCCCGGATACGCAGGCTGCCCCGGATACGGCATTCGTATTGCCGCCCGTCGGATTCCGACATGACCGTGCACCATAGCCCGGTGGCCCGTATGACAACTCCCTGCATAATTAGTACGCTCTTTTGGACAAAGGTCGGTATTTTTCGGCATTGTTCCTCCGTCCGTTCGCCCAATTATCGGTATATTTGTCGTTATGGAGCAGAAAATGAAGGCCGATATCCGCGATATGACCCTGGAGCAGCTGCGGGATTTTTTTTCCGGCCGGGGTTTGGGCGCCTACCGGGGCGGGCAGGTACACAAATGGCTGTGGCAGAAAGGGGCGGAAGATTTTTCGCAAATGACCGACCTGCCGAAAGGCGTACGGGAGGCGCTTGAGAAAGAATTCTACATTGGAAAAATAGCCTCCGTCGTTTCGCAGTATTCGGCGGACGGGACGGTGAAGAATGCCGTACGGCTGTCCGGCGGGGCGGTGGTGGAAAGTGTGCTGATACCGGCCGAAGACCGCACAACGGTGTGCGTATCCTGCCAGAGCGGGTGTGCGATGGGGTGCGAATTCTGCGCGACGGCCCGTATGGAGCAGGTACAGAACCTGACGGCCGGGGAAATATACGACCAAGTCGTGCTGGCCGATACGCAGAGCCGCGAACGCTTCGGGCGCCCGATCTCCAACATTGTATTTATGGGCATGGGCGAACCGACAGCCAATTACAGCGAGGTATTCCGGGCGATCGGGATGATCACTTCACCGGACGGGTTGGGGATGGCTCCCCGGCGTATTACCGTGTCTACGGTGGGCAATGCCAAAATGATACGGCGCATGGCGGACGATGGGGCTAAATACCATTTGGCGGTATCGCTTCATTGGGCCGACCAAAAGAAACGGGAAGGGATCATGCCGGTAGCCAAGGCATTCCTGCTGGAAGAACTGGCGGCTGCTGCGGCTTATTGGTATTCGAAGACCGGCGACCGCATCACATACGAATATATTGTCTGGAAAGGGCTGAATGACACGCAGGCGGATGCAGACGCGCTGGTACGCTTCTGCCGCAAGGCCCCGAGCAAGGTCAATTTAATAGAATACAACGGGATCGGAGACGGCCGTTTCCTGCCCGCCGGGGAAAAAGCGGTGCAGATGTACGAACAAACGCTGGAAAGGGCCGGTATCACGGTGGTGGTCCGCCACTCCAAAGGGCGGGACATCGATGCCGCTTGCGGGCAGTTGGCCGGACGGGAGAAAGCGAAAGAATGATTATATTTACCGACTGAAACGAAGGTTACGCAAAATATGGGAGCAGTAGACATCATCCGGCAGCCGATAGAGGCGGAAATGGACGCTTTTGAGAAGAAATTCCTCGAGGTCATGTCTTCCGGGGTGCCCCTGCTGGATCGGGTGCTGTACTACATCGTACGGCGCAAAGGCAAGCAGATGCGCCCGATGTTCGTGTTCCTGACGGCCAAGATGCTTGCCGACGACCGTCCCCTGACGGATTCGACCTACCGGGCGGCTTCGCTCATCGAGTTGGGCCATACGGCCTCCCTGGTACACGACGATGTGGTGGACGAGAGCGACAAACGGCGCAATTTCTTTTCGATCAACGCCATCTGGAAAAACAAGATCGCGGTGTTGGTCGGCGACTATATGCTCACCCAGGCGCTTACCCTGGCGGTGGACTACGGCGATTTCGATATGCTGCGCGAGGTAGGCCATACGGCCAAGCAGATGTCCGAGGGCGAATTGCTCCAGATCGAGAAAGCGCGGCGGCTGAACATCACCGAAGAGTCGTATTACGAGGTCATCCGCGGGAAGACCGCTTCGCTGATCGGTGCCTGCACGGCTGTGGGGGCTATATCGGTCGGGGTGGACAAAGAAACGGTAAACCGTATGCGGCGGCTAGGGCTGCTGTGCGGGATGGCGTTCCAGATCAAGGACGACCTGTTCGACTATACGGAAGACAAGATCGGCAAGCCTACCGGAATTGATATCCGTGAACGAAAGATGACCCTGCCGCTGATCTACGTGCTGAACAAAGTCGATAAGGACCAGCGCAAATGGATGATAAACATCGTCAAAAGACACAATAAGGATAAAAAACGGGTGCGCGAGCTTATCGATTTCGTCAAGCAGCAGGGCGGCCTCGATTATGCTACGCAGAAGATGAACCAATTCAAGGACGAGGCGATGGAAATACTCTCCGCCTATCCCGACAGCCAACCCAAACGCTCCCTGGAGGAGATGGTGCGCTATTGCACCGAACGAAAAATATGATTGTGAAAATGAAAAAGGAAAACGACAAAGAAAAGAACCGGGAAAACGACCGCCCGCTGATATTGGTGACCAACGACGACGGGATCTCGGCCCCCGGGATCCGCCATCTGGTAAAACTGATGAGCACCATCGGCGACGTATGGGTCGTCGCGCCGGAAAAAGGACGCAGCGGCATGGGACACGCCATCACCATCAGCGATATACTTACCTACCGGGAACGTACGCCCCGGGACGGTTCCGCGCGGGAATTCTCCTGTTCGGGCACGCCGGCGGACTGTGTGAAACTAGCCAAGAACGAACTGCTCGAACGGATGCCCGACCTGTGCGTATCGGGGATCAACCACGGTTCCAACGCTTCGATCAACGTGATCTATTCCGGGACGATGGCTGCGGCTATCGAAGGCGGGATAGAAGGGATACCCTCTATCGGGTTCTCCCTGGCCGACCAGAACCCTTCGGCCGACCTTACGCCAATGGACGGCTACATCCTGCGTATGGCTCAGGATGCCTTGGAACACGGATTGCCGGCCTCGACGGTGCTCAACGTTAATTTTCCCAAGGGAAAGATAAAGGGCGCAAAAGTATGCCGCCAGGCACAGACCCGGTGGTCGCAGGAGTTCGAGCGCCGTGATTTCCCCCGGGGCGGCAATTACTTCTGGCTCACCGGGCATCCGATATGCACGGACGAGGGCAAGGATACCGACGAATGGGCCTTGGCACACGGGTATGCGTCGGTAGTGCCCACCACGTTCGACACGACGGCTTACGGGGCTATCGATACGATCAAAAAATGGGATCTCTGATCTTCCGATGAAATACTACATCATAGCGGGCGAAGCTTCGGGCGACCTGCACGGATCCAATCTGGTGCGGGCGCTGATCGAAGCCGATCCCCGGGCCGAGATACGCGCCTGGGGCGGCGATATGATGCGCGATGCCGGCGCCGAGATAGTCAAACATTACCGCGACCTGGCCTTTATGGGCTTTATCGAGGTGGCGGCCAACTTGCGTACGATCCTGAACAATATGCGTTTCTGCAAGCAGGACATCGCTTCTTTTGCCCCCGATGCCGTGATTTTCATCGATTATCCCGGGTTCAACCTCAATATCGCCTCCTGGTGCCGCAAGAACGGTTACCGGACTTTTTACTATATATCCCCCCAGGTCTGGGCCTGGAAAGAGGGCCGCGTGAAGGCGATCAAGCGCGATATCGACCACATGCTTGTCATCCTGCCGTTCGAGAAGGATTTTTACCGGAAGCATGGTTATGAGGTGGACTATGTCGGGCATCCGCTGCTCGATGCGCTGTCGCGCCGCGAGGCTCCCGATGCGCAGGCTTTCCGCCGCGAGGAGGGGCTCGACGAGCGGCCTATAGTGGCGCTGCTCCCCGGCAGCCGGGCGCAGGAGATAAAGGCCATGCTCCCGGTAATGGTGCAGATGGCCGGCGAGTACAAAGATTACCAGTTCGCCGTGGCTGCTACGCCCGTGCAGGGCCGGAAACTCTACGAAAATATCATCGGCGGGCGGGACGTACATATTGTAACGGGCCGGACGTACGACCTGTTGTCGTCGGCCCATGCGGCGCTGGTCACTTCCGGTACGGCCACCCTTGAAACAGCCTTGATCGGAACGCCGGAAGTCGTTTGCTACAAAGGCTCCCCCGTGTCGTACCTGATAGGGCGCATGGTGGTCAAAGTACCTTTTATTTCGCTGGTCAACCTGATCGCCGGCAAACAGGTAGTCAAGGAACTTATCCAGGGAGAGATGAACCCCAGGAATGCCGCCGCCGAACTTGGAAAAATACTTTCCGGCCCGGCGCGGGAAAAAATGCTGGCCGAATACGCCGGTATCCGGCACCTTTTAGGGGACGGAGGAGCCTCCCAGCGGGCCGCCGAGTTGATCGTCAAATACCTCGACGAGGATAAATAACCTTTCTTTATGATGTCACGCTACGCAACCGCAGTCCTTCTTCTGGCATTTGCGGCGGGCGTGTGGGTGTGCCCGGAGATTCCTCTGTGGGTGAGTGCTGCGACCGCTCTTTTGGCTGTCTCTTTCGGTTTCTTCCTGCAGTTTAAGGGAAAAAAAGGCTTGTCCGGTAGCCCGGCGGTGGTCGCTGTTTTCGTGGCGGCGGTATTCTTCGCCGGGGCGTGGCGGGGCGGCGTGCATTTCGGGCGGGTAGAAGTAACCCTGTCGGCGATGCCCTGGTACCATCCGGTGAAATATAAGGCGACCGTGTCCGATGTGCCGTGGTACGGAGGGGAAAGTGTCCGGTATGTCAAGTTAAACCATGTGTATTTCGGCGGGAATGGGTATTTTCCGGGAGATTATGCCTTTTCCATGGCCATACCGGCCGATGAGACCCTCCGGGTAGGGGATATCGTGGAAGGCCGTGCGGCCGTCGTCCCGCTGCGGGCCCCTTTGAATCCGTCGGAGCCGGATTACCGCACCATCAATCACCGCAAGGGGGTAATAGGGGAGTTTCGCGATTTGGGATACTGTATTGTGGGGCGCGAAACCTTTTCCGGGGAGCGTATCCGGCACAGGGTGCGGGAGTATGTGAAGGAATCCATGATGCGGTGCGGAGTGGATCGGGAAGCGGCAGAAATGACGTTGGCCATAGTGCTGGGCGATAAAGGGGCGGTCGATCCGCAGACGAGGAAAGCCTATCAGCTTTCCGGGACGATGCACCTGTTGGTCGTATCGGGGTTACATGTAGCGATCATAGCGGCCATTGTGTTCGGGCTTACTTTTTTCCTGTCGCGCCGCCGGATGCTGCGCACCTGTGTGGTACTCGGGCTGCTGTGGGGATATGGCTATCTGACGGGTTACTCCCCGCCGGTGGTACGGGCCCTGTGGATGATCTCGATCCTGCTGCTTTCGGGATTGGGGAAAGGACGGTATTTCTCGTTCGGGGCGCTTTGTTTCGCCGGGCTGGCCGATCTGGCGATCCGGCCCGAAGACTTGTATTCGGCCGGGTTCCAGATGAGCTACGCAGCCACGGCAGCCGTTATCCTGTCCTATGGAGGGATCGTACGCTTATGCCGGGGATTGTACCCGCCGGTGGGGTTCGTATGTCGGCTTGTGCTGGTAAGCCTGGCTGCGCAGATAGCTTTGCTTCCATTTATCCTGTATTATTTCGATTATCTCAATCTGCTGTTCCCGGTGGCCAACCTGCTGTTGGTGCCGGTAGTGAGTTACGGAGTGATCCCGCTGGGGATCGTGATAATCGTCTTGTCGTCCCTGGGCTTGGCCATACCGCCGCTTTCGTATCTGTACAATATCCTCGTTCGGTTCTGCACCGAGGTCGCGTCCTGCATTTCGCAGCGGGATTTCTGGGCGGTGTCCGGCGTGGATTTGTCCGAAGCGCGGTTTTTGCTGCTTCTGTTCCTGTGTGCAGGGTTCATCGTGTTGTGGAAGAATACGAAGGGGGCCATCGTATTGGTACTGATAGGAGGCATCGTATTTTGCACGGCCCAATTGTACCGACAGTCTCCGTATCCTTACTTCGGGAAAAAGGCCGGGGAATACGTCCTGGAAATTTCACCGGGTGAGGTGATCCCGCTGCAAGAAAATGAGCTTCTAAAAATATCCGGGCAAGCGTTCCGCTTTCTTCCCGGGCGGGATGTTTTTTCGAATGATTTGGAACAAAAGAAAAGCACGGTATTCGTCCGGGAGTACCGGGGGTTGGGTGCAGTTCCCGAGATGATTATTCTCGCTCCGGATGTCCCGTGGCGTTCGGCCGTCCGCTGGGAGGAGTATGCGGCCCGCTACGGGATCCCCCTGTATGATATGCGTGCAAAAGGTTGGTATAAATTTGTAAACGAGTAACTTTTTGCTTAACTTTGAGAATACCGAATCAAAAATTTATACAGTATGAAAAGTTCGACAGTAAACGTGATCATCGCTTCCGTAGCCGTTATTGTGCTGGGGAGCATCGCGATAGGCGGCTATAAAGACCGCAATGTGGCACAGAATTCCATTTCCGTTACCGGAATGGCTTCGAAGGATTTCACGTCCGACCTGATAGTCTGGCGGGGTAGTTTTACCACCAAGGATTTCAACCTCGCCTCCGGCTACAAAAAACTGGCGGCTGACGCCGATAAAGTGAAGAAATACCTGATGGACAACGGACTGACGGAATCCGATTTTGTGTTTTCTTCTGTGAGTTTTTACAAGGATTTCACCACGACCTACCGGCAGGGAGAAGGATCGACTTCTGCGTTCAACGGATATGTGTTGACCCAGTCGGTGGAGATTACTTCCAAAGAGGTGAACAAGATAGAGGGCCTTTCCCGCAATGTCACTTCGCTGATCAACCAGGGGGTGGAATTTTCGTCGGACGCGCCCCAGTACTATTATACCAAGCTCTCCGAACTGAAACTCGAAATGATCGCCGAGGCCAGCCAGGATGGTTTGCGCCGGGCGCAGCAGATCGTGGATAACGCCGGGGGTAAGATTAAGGAACTCCAGAGCGCTTCGCTGGGCGTATTCCAGATAACGGCTCAGAATTCCAACGAAGAGTATTCGTACGGCGGCACATTCAATACCTGGTCGAAAGAAAAGACCGCTTCGGTGACGGTACGCCTGAAATACGGAGTGAAATAAAATAAGAATCATTACACGCAAGCGGGGCGCCGAAAGGCGCCCCGCTTGCGTGTATAAGGAGGGATCATTCTTTGGCCATGGCGGTTCCGTCGTTTTGGTTTTCCGCCGGAACCAATCCGGCGGTCAGAAAGTCGCTGGCCGAAATATTGCCGTCGGCGGTGGTGCCCGTGACGAAGTAGCTTTCCTTTGCGCCGGCTGTTTTTATCAGGTAGGATTTCAGCACCAGGGCGCGCTTGCGCGCCTCGGCTTTGGCCTGCGCGGGGGTAAGTCCGTCCGGGGCTACGTTCGAGGCCACCCGGATACGGTATTGCCCGGACTCTATCTCCCGGCGGTTTTCCTCTATTTTCCCGGCGATGGACGCGAGGGATTGTTTATTATCCTTGTAATTGGCTTTCAGAATACCGGAATGCCCGTCGAAGGCGATACGGTATGTTTCGAATGCGGCCGGGCGTACTCCCGCGCAGGAGCTTACGGCTATCCCCTGTGCCTGGATATCGTCGCTCAGGAAGAAGGCCGCCAGGGCGGGCAGCAGGAAGAATGATCTTTTCATGGGTGTATGTTTTAATCGTTGTCGAATATATCGTGATGTTCTTCGTGGCATTCCCCGCTCTTTTCCAGTTCGAGGGTCGAGTGCTGTATGCCGCAGTGAAACATCGCGTCTTTGATCCCGTCCTTGATCTCTTTTTCGTGTTTCATGTCGTCTACCACTACATGGGCGGTAAGGGCGTTTTCCGTCGTACTGAGTGCCCATACGTGCAGGTGATGGACGCCGAGTACCCCTTTCTGGGCCAGCATCGCTTTCTTCACCTTCCGTGTGTCGATATTCCGGGGTACGCCGTCCAGGGTGAGCACCAGGCTGTCGCGTAGGAGCCCCCACGAAGAAAAGATGATCACTACGCTTACAGCGATACCGATCAAGGGGTCGATGATGTACCAGCCGGTGAACTGGATGACGATACCCGCCACCAATACCCCGACCGATACCAGCGTATCGGCGGCCATATGCAGGTAGGCGCCTTTTACGTTGAGGTCTTTATCCTTTCCTTTAAAGAACAGGTAGGCGGTGAAAGCGTTCACCAGGATGCCCACTCCGGCTACCCAGGCGACTATGTCGCCATCTACCGGACTGGGACGCATGATCTTGTTGATGCTGCTCCACAAAATTATCGCTACGGCGCCGAACAGTAATACGGCGTTGACCAGAGAGACCAAAATGGTCATTTTTTTGTATCCGTAGGTGTATTTTTTAGAAGGTTTCACTTGCATCATGCGGAAGGCGAAAAGGGCCAGCAGCAGGGAGAATACATCGCTCAGGTTGTGCCCGGCATCCGAGAGCAGGGCCAGGGAACCCAGGTAAAGTCCGGCAGCCGCTTCTACCGCAACGAAAACCAAATTCAGGACAATACCCAGGATGAAATTCCGACCGGTCTTCTGGTCGTATGTGATTTCGTGATGGTGATGATCGTGGGCCATACAGGTAACGAGTTAGAATAGGCAAATATACTTCATTATCTTCATTGTCCGGTTCCGTTTTTTGGCAGGGAAGAGTATCCGGGAGTTTGGATTTGTGAAAAATGCAGGCGAATGCTTTCGCTTTTTTTCCGGAGGAATATCGGTAGAATAAAAAAGGGTAAAATATTTTTGCGTTTTAAGTGGCTCTGAATAATGTCTCATTGGAAATCGGTGTGTTTTAGCGGGGCGTTTTACGTTTTTGGTTCCGTTTTGGTGTGTTTTCTATAGTTTTTTGTATCTTTAGCGTTGCAAAAATGTTCCTTATGTGATACATAGCGGGTCGGGAGAATCTTGATTTTTGTTAAACGGCGATCCTAAGGACATGCAATGCAGTGAAATGAAACCTTTTTTATGCAGGTATGTGCGCAAAACGGTTTTATCGAACAAAAAATTTTATATTGAACAAGAGTAAGAACTAAACAAATCTAAGAAAACCATGATTACCGATAAATTGAATACAGGCTTGATAAACCTGATGAAGGAGAAAATTCCCGATGGTGTCAACCTGGCTACGCTGCTGATGGATACTCTCTATATCGGGAAAGAAGCCGTATACCGCCGCCTGCGGGGTGAAGTGCCCTTTACCCTGGCGGAGGCTGCCGTCATTTCCCAAAAACTGGGCGTATCTCTCGACAAGCTCACCGGGGAAAATTTCAGCGGGAACGCGATGTTCAAACTGAACATCATCAATTACGAGGATCCTATCGAGACCTATTATACGATCATAGATAACTATGTGACTCTTTTCAAGGAGTACGCCAAGGAGCCGGATACTGAATTTGCTACGGCTTCCAATACCGTCCCGCAGACTTTGTACCTGAAGTACGAGATGCTGTCGAAATTCCGCCTGTTCAAGTGGATGTACCAGCACGACAAGATCAATTCGGCCATCAAATGCTTCGAGGATATTCCCCTTTCCAACAAGCTGCTCGACCGCCAAAAGGAGTTCGTGATCGAATCCCAAAAGTTCAATACGTCGTACCACATCTGGGACAGTATGATATTCCTTCATTTGGTGAACGACATCAAGTATTTTACGATGATCAAGCTGATATCGGAAGAGAACATTAAAAAGATCAGGGAGGAACTGCTCGCCTTTCTGGACGAACTCGAGGAGATCGCCGCCCGCGGAAAATACGCCAGCGGGAAGGATGCGCATATCTTTATCTCGAACATCAATTTCGAGGCTACATATAGTTATGCCGCTACCCGGTACAGCCATATCAGCCTGATACGGGTGTATGCGATCAATGCCATCACTTCGTTCGACACGGCTATGTTCGAAAGCCTGAAAGAGTGGATACAGTCGCTGCGCAAATTCGCGACTTTGATATCCCAGAGCGGTGAGATACAGCGCCGCCAGTTCTTTCAGGAGCAGCGGGACATCGTCAATACGCTATAACGTTTTATATGGAAATAAAAATCCTGGCCTATGGCCGGGATTTTTTGTGCGGTTTTGTCGGCGGATTTATTGTACGGAAGCGTCTTTTTTCCGCAGGGATACGGGTGCCGGGGACGAATCGTCCCAGCCGCCGCCGAGCGCTTTGTAAAGCCGGACAAGGGCTGTTTGTTCGTCCCGCACGGCGTTGCTCAGACCGGTTTGCGCGTCGAAATACGCCCTTTGTGCGTCCAGTACGTCCAGATAGCGGATTACCCCGTTGATGTATTGCAAGTGGGCGAGTTCCACATACTTTTTAGCGGCCTGTTCGAGGTCCTGCTTGAGCCGGCAGGCTTCCTTTACCTTGTTGTATTCCACGATGGCGTTGCTTACTTCCTGGAAGGCGGTCAGCACGCTTTTTTCGTATAGGTATACCTGCTGCCGGTAGGCGGCCTCCTTTGCTTTGTAAGTCGCTTTTTTCTTGCCGGCTGCGAAGATGGGGGCCAGGAGTTCCCCGCCTAAAAATCCGTAGGGCGAGCGGAACAAATCGCTGAACACGGAGCTTTCCAGTCCGTATTTTCCGGAGAACGACAGGCGGGGGAAGCGGTCGGTATAAGCCATCCCCATCGCGGCATGGGCGGCGATGAGTTCCTGTTCGGCCTGCCGGAGATCCGGGCGGCGCAACAGCAATATGGACGGCAACCCTACGGGGAGCTCTTCGGGCAGCTTTTCCTGTTGGGCCAGTACGCCGCGCGGGACACGGCCCGGGTACTCGCCGGTAAGCAGAGCCAGATCGTTCTCCACCAGTGTGATGTCATGTTCCAATGCCGGTACCAGGGTAGCGGTGCGGGCCAGTTCCACCTGCGCTTGCTGGTATGTGATCTCGGAGGTGAGGCCTCCCTCGAAACGCAGTTTGGCCTGGCGGGCGCCTTCTTCGCGGGTGACCAGGGTCTGACGGACGATGGACAGTTCGTTGTCCAGGGCGGTGAGTTCGAAATACGATTGGGCTACCTGGGCGATAAGGGTCATTTGCAAAGCCCGCTGTGCCTCGACGGATTGCATGTACTCGGCGATGCCTTTGCGCCGCGCCCAGCGGAGATTGCCCCAGAGGTCCAGTTCCCAGCTGAGCAGGAGCTTGGCTTCGAAGGTGTTCGATTGGGTCTGCCCGTCGCCTCCGTCGTCCTCGAACTCCCGTTCGGCCGTTACGTTGGCAGATATCTGAGGGAGGAGGTTAGCTGTGTTGATGCGTTTCAGGTAGGCGGTTTCCCGGATGCGTTCGGCGGCGGCGAGCATATCCTTGTTGTATTCCAGCGCTTTGCGGATGAGCTTTTGCAGGCAGGTATCCGTATAGATGTCCCACCATTTGACGTCGGCCAGGGTCAGGGAGTCCGTCTGCCCCTGAACGATCGCTTCGGGCAGGTGCAGGTCGGGCTGCCGGTAGGGTTTTCCGACCACGCATCCGTGGAAGAAAGCCGCCAGTACAAGCAGGCACAAAGCCGCGCCGGTATTTTTCAGGATAAGTTTCATACGTTCTCCCGTTTAAATTTTGCTTTCACTTTGTATATCATCACAAAAAAGAAAGGTACCATCACGATGCCTACGGTCACTGCCAGCAGCATCCCGAAGAATACGCCCGTACCGATCGCCTGCCGGCTGGCCGATCCGGGCCCGCTGGCCAGTACCATCGGGACCATGCCCAGGATAAAGGCCATTGAAGTCATCATCACCGGCCGGAAACGCAGTTGGGCGGCATGCAGGGCCGATTTTACCACGTCCCCGCCTTGGGCTACCTGCTCTTTGGCGAATTCGACGATCAAAATCGCGTTCTTGGCCGCCAACCCGACCAGGGTGACCAGGCCGATCTGGAAATAGATGTTGTTTTCCAGCCCGCTGACCACAAGACCCAGATAAGCACCGAACACCGCCACCGGAAGCGACAGGATAACGGATATAGGCACCGACCAACTCTCGTATTGGGCCGAGAGGAACAGGAATACGAAGAGGAACACCAGGGCCATCACAAGGCCTGTCTGTCCGCCGGCCTGTTTCTCCTGATAGGATAGGCCGCTCCATTCCACCCCGATGTTCGAGGGGAGATGCTCGCGGGCGATCTCTTCCATCACATTCATCACTTCGCCCGAACTATGCCCTTTGGCCGCCTCACCGGTGATAAGGGCCGAGGTGAACATGTTGAACCGCTTGATGGTGCCGGGGCCGGTCGTATAACTGGTGGTGCCCAGGGCAGTGAGCGGGATCATCAGGCCTTCGTTGCTTTTGACGAAAAACAGGTTGAGGTTGTCCCGGTACACGCGGTAGGGGGCTTCCGCCTGGATGTAGACTTTGTAGATGCGGTTGAACATATTGAAGTCGTTCACGTATACCGAGCCGGTAAAGGCTTTCATGGTCGAAAATACGTCGGTCAGGGGAACGCCCAGCATTTTCGTTTTATCCCGGTCTACGTCGAAATACAACTGGGGTATTTCGGGTTGCATCGAGGAAGAAAGTCCGGCTATTTCCTTGCGCTGCGAAGCATAATGCATCAGGGTGTCCGTCGCGCGGACCAGGTCGTCGTAAGTGGCGTCCCCGCGGGCTTCCAGCTGCATCTCGAACCCGCCTGAAGATCCCAGTCCGGGAATGACCGGTGGGGAGGAAATGTAGGTCTTGGCCTCGGGGTATTTGCCGAATTCTTCTTTTATCTGTTCGATCAGTTCATGTACCGGTTTGCCTTTGCGCTCGTCCCAGGGTTTCAGTACGACGGTGATCTCGCTGCTGCGGCTCTGGTTGCCGCCCACCCGGGGACTACTGCCGTTCACTTCGAGGGCGTAGGCTACTTCGGGCAGCTGCATCAGGTAATCCACTGCGCGCGTAGTCACTTTCCGGGTGCGTTCCAGGGTGGCGCCTTCCGGCAGTTCGAGTTCCACCCGGAAATTACCCTGGTCTTCCTGCGGCATGAAACTGGTCGGGATAAAGCGGTTCATCGCGACGATCGCCACCAGCAGCAGGGCGAAACCGGCCAGCACCCGTTTGGGCTGGGGGATGATCCGTTTGATGATGGACACGTATTTGGAATTGCCTGTGGAAAGCCAACGGTCGATGGTGCGGAACACCACGTTCTTCTTTTTGGCAGGGTCGTTGGGCTTAAGGATCAGCGAACACATGGCCGGGCTCAGGGTAAGGGCCACGACCGTGGAAATAAGTACCGATACGGCGATCGTGATGGTGAACTGGCGGTAGAGCATACCAGTGATGCCGGAGAGGAAACTTACCGGGACAAATACGGCGCAGAGCACCAGTGAAGTGGCGACCAAGGCGCTGGTAAGCCCTTTCATGGCTTTTTGGGTGGCGTGGTAGGCGTCCAGTTTTTCCTCCTCCATGATGCGCTCGACATTTTCCACCACCACGATGGCGTCGTCCACCACGATACCGATGGACAGGATCAACCCGAGCAGGGTCAGCAGGTTAATGGAGAACCCGAAAATGAGCATGAAGCCGAACGTGCCGATCAGCGAGATCGGCACCGCCACCAATGGGATGATGGTGGCCCGCCAGCTTTGCAGCGAGAGGTACACTACCAGAATAACGAGGAACAGCGCCTCGAAAAGGGTCTTGTAGACCTTATGGATGGAGGCGGAGATGTATTCGGTATTGTCCAGCGGGATCTGGTAATGGATCCCTTCGGGAAAAGTCTTGCTCAGTTCCTCGAGCTCCGCCTTTACCCGGTGTACCACGTCCAGCGCGTTGGCCCCGGGGAGCATATAGATGCGCAGTACGGCCGCGTTCTCTCCGTTCATGCCGCTTTCGGTATTGTACGAGGAGGCTTCCAAGGAAATACGCGCCACGTCCCGCAGGCGGATGATACCGCCGTCCGGGTTGGCCCTTACCACGATATTCTCGAATTGGGCTACGTCTGTCAGGCGCCCTTCCGTAGTGATAGGGATGGTGATATCCACCCCGGTGGCGGGCTGCTGGCCCAAGACGCCGGCGGCGGATTCCCGGTTTTGCTCCTTGATGGCGTTCTGGATGTCCTGTACCGTAATGCCCAGGCTGGAAAGCCGATCCGGGTACAGCCATATCTGCATGGCGTAATAACGGCTGCCCACGTTGGACACGCGGCCTACGCCCGGGATACGGCGGATCATGTCCAGCACGTTCATCGTAGCGAAGTTACTGAGGTATATTTCGTCGAATTTCGGGTCGCTGGAGGTAAGGCAGATGGTCAGCAGTTGGCTGGCGGCCTGTTTGTCGACCGAGATGCCGTTCTGTATCACTTCGGCCGGCAGGCGGGATTCGGCCAGTTTCACCCGGTTCTGGATCTCTACGGCGGCCAGGTCGGCGTTGGTCGAGATGTCGAAAGTAACCGTGGCGGAAAATCCGCCCGAATTGGTACTGCTGGACTCCATGTAGATCATTCCCGGGGTGCCGTTGAGCTCCTGTTCGATGGGAGTGCCTACCGCCTGGGATACCGTCAGGGCGCTGGCTCCCGGATAGGAGGCGCTTATCTTGACCGTAGGCGGGGTGATCGCCGGGTATTGGTCTACCGGGAGCAGCATCAGCCCGATGATCCCCACGATCACAATGACAATGGAGATGACCGCCGAAAAGACAGGTCGTTTTATGAAGAAGTTCGCTCGCATGCTGTGGCTTTTTTTGCCCGTTATTCTACGGGAGGCACGATATTGACTTTCATTCCGGGGCTCAGTTTATGGTAGCCTTCCACCACGATCTTTTCCCCGCTGGCCAGCCCCCGCTCGACCACGAATTCATTGGTCAGTTCCGGGCCCAGTTCGATGAACCGCTTTTCCACGATCCCGCTCGGGGTCACTACGTAGATATAGGCGCCGCCTTTCTCGATCACCACCGCTTTGTTGGGTACGATGATAGCCCCTTCCCGTACGTCCAGCAGCAGTTTTACCCGCGTCGCCTGTCCGGGCAGCAGGATATGTTTCGGGTTGGGCATTTCGGCCCGTACGGAGAAAGTCCCGGTCTGCGGGTCGACCTGCGGGTCGGCGAAGTCCACCAGGCCTTTCAGGGGGTATTCCGTATTGTCCGCCAGGGTGACGGTGATGTACGGTTCCCACGAACGGGTGGAGTCTTTATGGCCTATGTTGACGTTGCGTTCTTTGCTGCGCAGGTAGTCCAGTTCGGTCATACTGAAATCCACCCGGACCGTATCGCTTTTGACGACCGTGGCCAGCAGCGACTGGGCGCCGGGGCCAACCAGGGTGCCCACGTCCACCAGCCGTTCGCTGATGTATCCGGAAATAGGGGAATGCACCGTCGTGTAGCCCAGCTCCATTTCCGCCTGAGTGAGGTCTGCCTGGCTCATCGAAACGGAGGCCATGGCCGTTTCATAGGTGGCAGTAGCGTTGTCCAGATCCAACTGGCTGGCGGCGTTCTGCTCGTACAGGGGTTTTATGCGTTCCAGGTCGCGTTTGGCCTTCTGGGCCATCGCCTGATCTTTGTTCAACTGAGCGCGGGCGCGGTCGGCCTTAGCCTTGTATTGTTTCGGGTCGATGACAAAGAGCACCTGCCCTTTCTTTACGTACGACCCCTCCTCGAACTGCATTTTTTCCAGGTAGCCTTCCACCCGGGCGCGCACCTCGACGAATTGCTGGGCGCGGATACGGCCCACGTATTCGGCGTAGATATCTGCATTGCCGGTGGTCACTTCGACGGCGGCTACCGTGGGGTATTGTTCGGGGGATTTTTTGGGCCGTGTGAGAAAAAATACGGCCGCGATGATTGCGATGAGGGCCACGCAGATCGGGATGATCCTGCGGCGGGTGAGTTCAAATGGAAATCTTTTTTTATCCGGGTTTGCCATATCGGATTGGGTGTTTGGTTCGGTGCCTGGCGGGAAAAAAATCCGGAGACAGGCAGGTATTGCGCAAAAATAGGAAAAACTGAATTGCGCCGTGTTTAGCACAAAGCTAATAAATTAATAATTAAAATAGGAAAAGGGAAGATAAAGTTAACGCCCGTTTAACGGTTTTAGGCCCGCAGCAGGCTGCAAAGCTTGTAGAGGATGCGGGCGCCCACGTTGGCATCCCATTCGTTATCAGTGTCAGAAGGGCATACTTCGCACAGGTCGGCCCCGATGATCTCCCTGCCGCTTTCTTTCAGACGGGACAAAAGGAACGAGGCTTGCTGGAAACTGAGGCCGCCCGGCACGGGAGTGCCTGTTCCGGGGCATAAAGAAGGATCGAGCCCGTCTATATCGAAACTTACGTATACTTTTTCCGGCAAACAGTCCACCATTTCCCGGCAAATGTGCGCCCAATTACTTCCTTCGAACAACCGACGGGAGGTCGAATAATCGTCCCACAGGCAGATCCGGCCATCGGAGCCAGCTATCCGGTCGATCTCGCCGGGGCTTACGTCCCGGATACCTACCTGCACCAGTTTGTTTACCTGCGGCAGTTGCAGGGCGTTGTACATAATGGAAGCATGCGAATACTCGAAGCCTTCGTACGCCTGCCGCAAGTCGGCGTGCGCGTCGATGTGCAGGATGCCGAAAGAATGGTGCTTTTCGGCCAGGGCTTCCATATATCCCAATGGGCACGAGTGGTCTCCGCCTAAGAGGACTACTTTTTTCCCCTGAGCGATCAGCGCGGCCGCATCTTCTTTCGTGCGGGCGTTCACTTCCCGGCAGGCCTCGTTTATTTTTTCCAAAGCGTCCCGGTGTGCCGAAAGCTCTTCACCGGATTCCAGCGCAGTAATGACCCGGAGCGCCTCGCTGCGCCAGCGGCCGTTCTCTTTACACAAAGCGTTTCCGGGGTGGGAGCCGATGCGGTTCTCCCAGGCGCGGGAATAGTCGAAATCGAAAAAATCCAGTTGAGGCGAAGCGTCCAGGATGGCTCCGGGGCCTTTCGAGGCACCCCCTCCGTAAGAAGTGGTCACATCCCAACAGACAGGGTATACGACTGTTTCGGCTTCCTCCAACGAATAGGGGAAGCCGAAATAGCGGCCGTTTTTCACGCCCGTGGCAGAGGGATCGAACCTTTTTTCCTGCGGGGATTTACTCATGCAGCATCTGTTTTACGTACTCCGGCAGAGCGAAAGCAGCGTGGTGTACTTCCGGATTGTAATATTTCAGGCAGTTGGCCGCGGTGAAACGGCGGACGGCCTCTTCGTCGGGACGGGTAACGTCCAACGGGCCGTTGACGCCCAATTGGAAGCTCCAGATACCCGAAGGATAGGTCGGGATATGGAACAGCATGGTCTTTACCTGGCCGGCCGGGAATATCTTTTTCAGGCACGCGTTGAGCTCGGCGAACGTCGCGGCGTTGAACATCGGGGACTCGCCCTGGGTGATCAGAATACCGCCGTCGGTAAGGATGCGCTGGCAATCGCGGTAGAATTTTTCCGAGAAAAGCCCTTCGGCGGGCCCCACCGGGTCGCTGCCGTCCACGATCACATAATCGAAGCTCTTGTCGGCTGCTTCGGCCGCATATTTTATGCCGTCGCCGATAATCAGTTCGAGCTTCGGGTGGTCGAACGCGGCGGCCATCTGGGGCAGGTGCGCTTTGGAGGCCTCTACTACGTTGGCGTCTATTTCGACCATCACCACTTTTTCCACGCCGGGGTGCTTTACGATCTCCCGAACCGAAGCTCCGTCGCCCCCACCGATAATCAGCACCCGTTTTACGTTCCCGTGGGCCAGCATGGCCGGATGGGAGATCATTTCGTGGTAGTGGGCTTCATCGCGTTCGGTGCACATAAACATATTGTCGATGGTCAGCGCTTTCCCATAGCCGTAGGTGTCGATCACCCGGGTGCGCTGGTATTCGGACGTTTCGTCGTAGAATGTCTCCCCGGAATGGCGCAGGGACAGGGCCTGGTTGTCGTCCTTGTCGGTGAACCAGACATTGCGGGTATATTTCTGGGGGTTGGTATGCTTTTTATTGAGTTCCCGCATGGAGGCCAGGTCGAAATTCAGGCGTTCGAGCTGGGCGAGGCTTCCGCGGCGCATTTCGATGGCCGAGTAGTTCCGGGCATGGAATTCCTCTTTCAAATGGTCGAAAGATATCCACGGGTCTACCGAATCCCCGCACGTGAACAGGTCGACGGAGGCGTACCCGTATTCGGGCCAGGTGTGGATGGCCAGGTGGCTTTCCTGTATTACCACCACGCCGGATACCCCGTAGGGTGAAAAATGATGGAATGTGGAATTGATGACGGTGGCTCCTGCCTTTTCGGCGGCGGTGACCATGGCCGATTCTATCTTTGCCACTTCGTTCATCACTGCGGGTTCGCACCCGAAGAACTCCACCAAAATATGCCTTCCTAATGCTCTCATTCTATTCTCCTTGTTTAAAATTATTCGGGTGCAAAGATACAGCATTGCGGGTAATATCCATGCGGAAAAATCGTACGGCCAAAATATTTTTACACATTATTGTGTGACGGCAAGAAAAAAGTTATATTTGACATGCATAGAATCTGATTGTACATAAAATAATAGCGCTATGAAATACAAGGGGATATTAACCGTAATGGGTGTCTTTTTTTCAGTGACACTGTTTGCCCAACATGCCGTAAGCGGGACGGTGAAGTGCGGGGATGCACCCGTGAAAGGCCTTACGATCGCTGTACCCGGCGGGGAATCGACCGTTTCCGATGCGGATGGACATTATTCGATCGATTTGGGGCCTAAGGGTAATACGATCGTATTTTCGGGGGATGGGATCATCTCCCAGTATGTGACGGTCAAAAAGAAGCAAACCGAACTCAATGTGGAGGTGCAAGTCACCGATATGGATATGGCGGTGGCCAAAGGGTTGCTCGACCAGAAATACGTCTCGGCGGCCATCTCCAAATCGACGCCCAATGGAGAGTCGAACACTTACCTGAGCATGAAGAATGTAATCGAGAGTAAAGTCCCGAATGTGACTTATTCCGACGGATATGTTTACATCCGGGGTTCCAAGTGCCTGATGTATCTGGTGGACGGAGCGAAAACACCCAATCTTGATATGGTCGATCCGGGGCTGGTGGAAAAAGTAGAGGTGATCCGCGATGGCACCGGCAATATTTATGGCGCCGATGCAGTGAACGGAGTAGTAAAGATTACCACCAAAGCATCCGGCAAATAAAGATATAAAACAGAGCTGCGAAACAATATAAAACCTCTAACACACACAATTTAATCATGAAACTACATAAATCAATTCTGATCGCCGGGATGATGCTGTTCTCCGTAGCATTGTCCGCCCAAATGCGGACGGTAAAAGGTACTGTGACGTATGGGGATGTGCCGATCACGGGAATAAATGTAGTGGTGGCCGGCAGCGAGCGCATGACTACTACCGATAACAAAGGCCATTATTCCATTGAACTTTCGCCGGAAGAGAACACCCTTTTATTTGCCGGGGACGGCATTATCTCCGCCTATGTGAAGGTGAAGAAAAAGATCCGTGGAGATGTGGACGTAAAACTTCAGGTATCCGATTTCGACGTGGCTTATGCCAAAGGACTTTTGGATAAAAAGATGATCTCCAATTCGAAAACGTTCATCGATCCGGAACGGAAAATATCGGGAGAACTCTCCATGAAAAATATCATCGAGGGCAGTTCGGCCGGAGTACGTTATATCGACGGCTATGTATACGTCCGTGGAGACAGGTGCCTGTTGTACCTTGTCGACGGGGCGCGGGTGAACGACCTTTCGAATATAGATCCCGGTACGGTGGAAAAGGTGGAAGTCGTAAAAGATGGTACCGGTAACCTTTATGGGGCCGCTTCCGTGAATGGAGTGGTGTTGATCACTACGAAGGCATCGGGAACCAGTAATTTATTATGAGCCTGAAACCGAATAAATTGTTTGTCCTGTTTGCCGCAGGGCTTTTGATGCTTGCGGGCGGTTCGTTGTGTGCCCAGCAGATGGACGTGACGATACGAGTTCCCGGTAAATCGGCTTCCAATTGGAAAAAGCCGGAAGTAGGGTATATGTCCCAGGATATGAAGACCTACTATCCCGGCAAGAACGACCTGTCTTTCGAACAAATGATCGACGTAAATTTTCCCGGAGTAAAATATACTGCGGGGGGACAGGTGGTGATCCGCGGGCAGCTATGCCGGTACTATCAGGTAGACGGAGGTTTGGCCTCGGGCCTTACTGCGGTCGATCCGTTAACGGTAAAAAGCATTACGATCGTCAAAGACCCGGCTGAAACCCTCATTTATGGGGCAAAAGGACGGAATGGAGCCGTATTTGTGGAAACGATGGCCTCTTCCCGGTAAAATTTTACGGGATAAAAATAAATACGGCCGGGGGAACCCGGCCGTATTTGTGTTTAAAATCCCCGGAGGGAAAGGTCTTTTATGCCGGAAAAAGTATATATTTGTCCTTCAAACATACATTCGGTTATGAACGCAATTATATTGGGGGCCATCGGCACCTGGCAAATACTCCTGATCGTCCTGGCATTGGTACTCCTTTTCGGCAGCGCCAAGATTCCCGAACTCATGCGCAACCTGGGCAAAGGCGTGAACGAATTCAAGAAATCCACCAAAGGCGAAAATAAGGAAGATTCCGCACCCGAAAAGAAAGATCCGGAAAAAGAAAAATAATACCGGTATTATTCCGGCCAGGGGAAACGGATGGTCGTATAGAGCGTGCCGTTCTCCGAAGCGTGGAACGTGATATCCCCGCCGCCCATCCGGGCTATGCTGCGGGATACAAAAATGCCGATGCAGGCGCGCTGCTGGCGTGTAGTGGGAACCCCTTCGGTCGAAAGCATGGCTGCAATGTCCCGGGCATCGTCTTCAATGGCATTTTCCACATCCAGGATCGCATCGGTTGCTTTTTTGTAACTTCTTACCATGATTTTTCCGGTATGGGAATATTTGGCGGCATTGGTCAGGATGTTCTCGATAGCCGTGTTTACGGCTACGGGATTCGATGAAGTGAGCGCGTCTTCCTTCGTTGTCCAGTCGAAATCCGCATCCGGGTAAAGATGTTTGAGCGAGGCTATTTTCTTTTCGGCCGCTTTTCCCAGTTCGGTGATCGTATCCGATGGTTTCCCGGCTTGCGTGTTCAGTAATACTTTGGATCGCATCACGTCCAGGATCTCCTCGGCTTTCACCCGTGCTTCGTCCAGGCAATCGCATATCGCTGCCAGCATTTTAGGATCCGGTTCGCTTTTCAGCATCGCTTTGAGTACGTTGACGCTGAATCCCAGGGGGCCTACGATGTCGTGCGTGATGGCCGACAGCAGGATATCGTGGTAATATTCGGGAAAGCACCCCTTCTTGTTGTCTTTGGCAGTCATGTTTTATCTCCTTTATTTTTGAGGGACCAAATGCAGGTAAGTAAAACCGGGAACGGTATCCCCTTCTGCTTCATGTTCTTCCCTTCCTGTTTCCCGCCACCCTTCCAGTTTTTCGAGCGGGAAGAAAGTGTCGGCTTCATACTGTTTTTCTACCACGGTCAGGTAGACTTCGTCCACTAAGCCTTTTTCGAGGCATTCTCGGTATATCTGCCCCCCTCCGGTGATGAAAGGCTCGTAAGGGGTGGGCAGGATGGTTTCCGGCAGGTTGTCGACGTATTCCAGGGCGCTTTCCACGGATGGGACTCCCTTGCAATGCTCGAGGGCGTCGATCTTTTTCCGGTACTCCCCGTCGCGGGACACCACGACGCTGATACGCCCCGGGAGGGCGCGCCCGATGGATTCGAACGTATGGCGCCCCATAATGAGCGGATGTCCCATGGTCGTCCGTTTGAAATACTGCAAGTCGCCCGGAAGGTGCCATAATAGTTGGCCGTCGAGACCAATTTCTCCCCGCAGGCCTACGGCTACCATGAGCGCTGTTTTCCGGATGTTTTTGAATCGGATCATACGGAAACCTCCCCTTTGATATGTGGGTGCGGGTCGTAGCCTTCCAACTCGAAATCTTCGTATTGGAACGAAAACAGGTCTTTCACCTTCGGGTTGATCTTCATCACGGGTAGCGGCCGCGGTTCCCGGCTGAGCTGCAATTGCACCTGGTCGAAATGGTTGCGGTATATGTGGACGTCGCCGAACGAATGGACGAATTCCCCGGGTTTCAATCCGCATACCTGTGCGATCATTAAAGTGAGCAGCGCATAGGAGGCGATGTTGAACGGTACCCCGAGGAACGTATCGGCCGAACGCTGGTACAACTGGCAGGAGAGCTTCCCGTCCGCCACGTAGAATTGGAAAAGGGCATGGCATGGCATGAGGGCCATCCGGTCCAGCTGCCCTACGTTCCATGCCGAGACGATCATCCGCCGGGAATCAGGGTTGTTCTTTATTTGATTCAGCACTTCTATTATCTGGTCGATGCTCCGGCCGTCCGGGGCTGGCCAATGCCGCCATTGGGCGCCGTATACCGGCCCGAGGTTCCCGTCTTTGTCGGCCCATTCGTCCCAGATACGCACCCCGTGTTCGTGGAGGTAACCGATGTTCGTATCCCCGCGCAGGAACCAGAGCAACTCGTAGATGATCGATTTGAGGTGGAGTTTTTTCGTGGTCACCAGCGGGAACCCTTCCGAGAGGTCGAACCGCATCTGATACCCGAATACCGAGCGGGTGCCGGTACCTGTCCGGTCGGATTTGTCCGTCCCGTGTTCCATGATATGCCTTAACAGGCCGAGGTATTGTTTCACTTTTGGCTTGGTTGTATTTGGGAATCCAAAAATACGAAATTTTCCTTACTTTTGTCTGCAAGCGCATTGTCGCTTTGCGCAACTGATATGGAGCAGGCTAAGGAAAGGATCATCATGGGGATAGACCCCGGTACGAATATCATGGGCTTCGGGGTCATAAAAGTGGCCGGCCGGTCGATGGATTTCGTGGCGATGGATGAGCTGGACCTGCGCCGCCTGGGCGATCCGTTCCTCAAGCTCAAGCGCATATTCGAGGCCACTACCCGCATGATAGATATGTATTTGCCGGACGAGATAGCCCTCGAGGCCCCTTTCTATGGGAAAAATGTCCAGTCGATGCTCAAACTCGGGCGGGCACAGGGTGTGGCTATGGCGGCGGCACTGATGCACCAGGTGCCTATTACCGAATATTTACCCAAAAAAGTAAAAATGGCTATCACGGGCAACGGAAATGCTTCCAAAGAGCAAGTAGCCGGAATGCTGGTGCAACTGCTCCGTTACAAAGACCTTCCCCGGCATTTGGATTCGACGGATGCATTGGGGATCGCGGTTTGTCATTTCTTCAATTCAGGCCGGGGAGAGTGCATTTCCGAAAGCTATACCGGATGGGAAGCTTTTGTAAAGAAGAATCCCGGCCGGATAAAATAATCCGTTTGGCCATCAAATAGGAATAAATACGTTTTATAGGATGAAAAAGAGCATTTTTTTATTAGGAGTGTCGATAGCCGCCTGCCTGTTTTTCGCAAAATGCGGACATACGGACAGGGACGGTTTTACACAGATGAAACTCGAGGCGGATAGCCTGGCGGCAGCTCCCGTACAGATGTCCGATTGGGCCAGGGCCGGAGATAAAGTGGTCGTGTATTCCCGGAAGGCGGATACGAACTACACGGTTTACCGGCTCCCCGCTTTCGATAGCTTATATTCGTTCAAGGCCGAGCATGAGAAAGAAAACGGGTCTACTACGGGAATAGTTCCGGGGATTGCCGGCCAAAAAAATTTATACGTGCTTGATTTTGTGGGCCGAAATTTGTCCTGTTTTCAGTTGGAGGCGGATTCCGCCCGGATGTTGGCATTCTATGGAGATGCGCCTGAACTCGTATATGTGAATGGAATGTCTGTTTCCGATACCTTGGTCCTGCTCGGGACAATGAATTTTCTGGAAAAAAGCTTCCGGCTGTCCCTGATGGATCTTCATGCTTGGCAGGCGGTACAGGAACTGGATTGCAAGACATTTGTGAACGATATGTACAATCCGGTGAATTACCCGTTGCTGGCCGGCAACCGGGATAATGTGGCGCTGGTATACAAGGATTATAAGCGGATAGAATACTATTCCCTGTCCCCCGAGGGACACTTGTCTTTCCGGAGAGCTATCGGAAAGGAATATGACAGAAAAGGGGTCGAAGCATTGAAAAAAGCGGCAACGGATCTTGACGGGCCTGTGGCAGTGGGCAGCGGGGAGAAATACCTGTATTTGCTCGAAAATGCGGTGGACTTCAAGGGGGAGATCATAGGTTCGCGCATAGAAGTCTTCGACTGGGAAGGCGCCGGGCTTTACCGGATACGGCTATCCCGGCCAGCCACCCGCCTGCTGGCCGATGAAGCGAATGGGAAAATATATACGTTCAATGAATTGGGTGGTAACGGGAAAATATACGTTTACGATATATCTTCCATTTTGGAGGAATAAGGGCTTTTAAAATACGACAACTATGAAGAAAACATTTCTATTCCCAGCCGTGAGCGCCCTGATTTTGTGTGCCTGTGGGAGCAAACAAGCTGCGGGCTTCGGCGATCCGGAGGAACTCCGGGCGGAAAGCATTGCGATAGGTGAGATAATCAAGCCTGTCGGATGGGCCGAAGCGGATGGCAAGGCCGTGGTACAGAGCGATGGCACGGATACGGTGTACTATGTGTATTCGCTCCCGGAGTTCCGGTATATGTATGCCGGCGGAACTAAAGGGGAAGGCCCCGAAGAATTGGGCAGCCCTTATATGCTCGGCAATACCCCGTCCATGAATACGTTCTGGATCGTAGACTGGAGCAAGGGAACCCTAACAAATTTCCAGGTAGGGGGTGACAGCCTCAAGGCCCTGACGCGCTTTAAACCTGCCGGGGAGGACGATCCGGTGCTGATGGTCAATGATTCTATAGCCATATACGAAGGGGGGTACAACCTGGACAACCTTTGCTGGATAAAATTGGTC
>CAUHQV010000020.1 GCA_959608625.1 uncultured Flavobacteriales bacterium | reverse complement strand
ATAGGCCACAACGTACATGTCGGGTACTATGCGCAGAATCAGAAAGAGACCCTCGATATGGAAAAGACCCTCATCCAGACCATCGAGGACGAGGCGACCGAAGCCATGCGCCCGAAGTCGCGTGACCTGCTGGGCAGTTTCCTGTTCTCCGGCGATGCGATCGAGAAAAAGGTGAAAGTACTTTCCGGCGGTGAGCGCGGCCGTCTGGCGCTGTGCAAAATGCTGGTGCGCCCGTTCAATGTGCTGATTATGGACGAACCGACCAACCACCTGGATATCCGTTCGAAGGCCATCCTCAAACAGGCGCTCGAATCTTTCGACGGGACGCTCATCCTGGTGTCCCACGACCGTGATTTCCTTTCAGGGCTCACGAACAAGACTTATGAATTCCGCGACGGGCATATCAAGGAATATCTGGGCGATATCGGCTTTTATCTTTCCCAGCGTAAGGTGGATTCATTCCGCGATATGGAACTCTGCGAATCGAAATCCGTCAAGGAGCAATCGGCGGCTAAGGAACCCCAAAAAACGGCCGCACAGGATGAGAAAGACCTATCCTGGGCCGATAAGAAGGAAGCGGAGAAGAACCTGCGCCGGGTGCAGAACACCGTAAAAAAAGAGGAGCAGGAGATCGAGCGTTTCGAGAAAGAGATCGCCGCCATGGATACTGCTTTCGCTACGGCCGGATATGTGCCCTCCCAGGACGATTTTGAAAAATACAAGCACCTCAAGCAATCCCTCGAAGACCATATGGCCCGCTGGGAAAAGGCACAGGAGGAACTCGATGGCCTGCAAAATACCTGATAAAATGACATTGTTCCCGGGCTACCTTGACGACGGTGGCGTTGCCCTTTTCCTCAGGCATTTTTTCCTCCGATCTTTTTTGCCCCGGATGTAAAAATACGTACCTTGCATAGAGTAACGTACTAAAACACTCATGCAATGAAAAAAGTAGCTTTAGGTATCGACATAGGCGGAACGAACACCAAGTACGGCTTTGTGGACAAAGAAGGGAAGATTTACTGTGAATCTTCCATCCCTACGGTTCTCAAAAGCGAGAACAACGAAGAAGGTTTCGAACAATACATAGAACGCCTCTGCGCAGAAATCCGGAAATCCCAGGCGAATTGCGGAAAAGACCTCGAACTGATCGGTGCCGGGATCGGCGCCCCGGACGGGAATTTCTTCAGTGGGGCCATCGAATTTGCGGTGAACCTGCCATGGAAAGGGGTGCTCCGCGTGGCGGCCCTCATCCAGCAAAACCTGGGTGTACCGGCCGTCCTTACCAACGACGCCAATGCGGCCGCGATGGGCGAAATGCTCTTCGGGACAGCCAAAGGGCTGAAGGATTTTATCGTCATCACCCTGGGTACAGGCGTAGGCAGCGGTATCGTTGTGGACGGGAAGTTGGTGTACGGACATGACGGCTTCGCCGGGGAGCTCGGCCATGTGATCATCAAGGAAGGCGGACGCGTGTGCGGCTGTGGCCGCCGGGGCTGTCTGGAGGCCTACTGCTCGGCCAACGGTATCCGTCGCACGGTCATGGACTTGCTGGCCGATGAAATGATAGACAGTGTGTTGCGCGGTATCCCGTACGATGAGCTGACCTCCGCCAAAATCTACGAAGCGGCCGAAGAAGGGGATGTGATCGCCCGTGAGGCTTTCCGCCGCACGGCCAAAACACTCGGGAAGGCACTGGCCAATTTCGTGGCTTTTTCGTCGCCCAAAGCCTTTATCCTGTTCGGAGGTGTGGCACGGGCCGGGGAAATCCTCCGCAAGCCTACCGAAGAGGCGATGGAAGAATCTATGCTGCACATTTACAAGAACAAGGTGAATGTGTTACTGTCCAATCTCGGGGGGAACGTGGCTATTTTGGGCTCGGCGGCTTTGGCTTGGGATGCCTATAAAGAGAAAAAAGAGGTCTGACCGGGGCCCTGCGTTTTTTTCCCCAGCGTAAAATTTATATATTTGCTCGCTCCGCCGTCTTCGCGGGGCGGGCAATTTTATTTTACCGTAATCAAATAAATCAGGGAATAAACCATGAAAAAAGTAACACTGGGGATAGACATAGGCGGTACGAATACCAAGTACGGCTTTGTAGACAAAGAAGGAAAGATCTACTGCGAATCGTCTATTTCGACCACCACTCCGGGGGAAAATTTCGAGAATTACCTCGACAATTTGTATACTGAGGTAATGACTTCGCTCAAGAACTGCCCGGAACAGCTCGAACTGATCGGAATCGGAGTGGGCGCTCCCAACGGGAACTATTTCAATGGCTGTATCGAATTTGCCGTGAACCTCCCCTGGAAAGGCATCACCCGCATTGTGGCCCTGATGGAAGAAAAATTCGGTATCCCGGCGGTGCTGACCAACGATGCCAATGCGGCCGCGATGGGTGAGATGCTCTTCGGTACGGCCAAGGGAATGAGGGACTTTATCGTTATCACCCTGGGCACAGGTGTAGGCAGTGGCATCGTGATCGGAGGCAATATGGTATACGGACACGATGGCTTCGCGGGGGAACTCGGGCACGTCATCATCAAGGAGGGCGGGCGCGAATGCGGCTGCGGGCGTCACGGATGCCTGGAAACGTATTGTTCGGCCAACGGAATCCGCCGTACGGTATTCGAGATGCTGTCCTACCGCACCAACCCGAGTGTACTGCGCGACGTATCTTTCGAAGACCTCTCCTCGGCCCGTATCTACGAAGCGGCGATGGAGGGCGACCATCTGGCCCGTGAAGCGTTCCGTTATACGGGGCGGGTGCTGGGCCGCGCGCTGGCCGATTTTGTGACGTTCTCCTCCCCGGAAGCCATCATCCTGTTCGGCGGATTGGCCAAAGCGGGCGAACTGATCCGCAAACCCACCGAGGAAGCGATGGAAGAATCGATGCTCCACTGCTTCAAGAACAAGGTGAAAGTCCTGCTTTCCAGCCTCGACGAGGGCAATGTGGCGATCCTCGGATCGGCCGCCCTGTCCTGGAATGAACTGGAAAAAAACAAGAAGAAAGCCTGAGTTTTTATTACTAAAAACTTCCTATATTTGCCGCGCTGTGCGGTGAGTGCAGCGCGACGCCTGCGGGCGTGGTGAAATTGGTAGACACGCCAGACTTAGGATCTGGTGCCTCACGGCTTGAAGGTTCGAGTCCTTTCGCCCGCACTAAAAGCGACAAATTGAAGATTACCTTCTTTTTGTCGCTTTTATTTTTTCAAGTTTTTCAATCCGAATAGCGGCCTTATAATTTTATAACGCCGTATACCGTATTCGTAAAGTACCCATGTTATTATAAATGTCAATAAGACCATGGTTGGAAATTTGATAAAAAAGGAAGCGTCCCAGTCTTTTACAAAGTAGCCCAATACAACGATGACGGTTTGGTGCAATATATAAAATGGGTATACCGCTTCGTTGGCATATGATAGGTATCTGCCGGATTTATTGAGATAATGTGCTGCCATACCGAAAACACATAGTATCCATATCCATGTATTGAGGGTCTGAATAATGTCATTGGCCAGGTCGAAGAGGGCTGACCTTTGAAAACCTGCGAACCATAAATAAATTAAGATAGAATAAGCGGCTATTCCAAGCACTAAAAAAGTTAGTCTGTACTTTTGTACTGTGTTCCAGAATGCTTCCCCGGATGAAACTAACAGGTAGCCGGCGGCCTCGAAATAATATCTGCCAGCAGGGAGGTGGATGTGTCATACAATCCCGACAATTCCTGTGAAACGGACTGTGATTGCCAAGCATCCTGTGTGACGGATTTTTCGCTACAGGAAAGCAGCAGCACAGTTTATGCAACCCCATTGCAGCCAACAATGTAATGATTTTTGTGCGGTTAACCTTATAATTTTGAAATTAATAGCAGAATATTCGGGTAGATAAAAAGGTGTTGCCTGTTTGCTTTCAAAAATGCTAAAAATATGCAAGTAAATAAAATACTACAAATAAATTTTAGACTTTAACGCGGGGTGAAAGACTGGTATCCGCGTGGTTAGGGGACAAAAAACCCTTGCACGACTGTGCAAGGGTCTCGTTTCGTGGCTTTATTCCGGAAAAAATCCGGCTCTCCCGGAATAGAAACCGGATACTACTTGAGGGGTTCCAGACCGAGCTTTTTCTCCCACTCGGAGAGGGTGAGTTTCTGTAGGTCGGAAGCCTTCATGCCTGCCGGTATGGCATCCTGTGCCAAATAGACATAGGGTGCACAGGTCAGGGCGCAGCCTACCTGGTTCGGTTTTACGAACGTGTATTTGTAGCCCACATAGATGCGCTCGTATTCCACGCTCTGATCCTGCCCGCAAAGGGCGATGCTGTTGCTCACTTTCCGGTTGGTGGCTTCCAGGAAGTCCACGACCTCTTTCTCGGTCGTTTTCCCGTCGCCGAAGGTATTGGCGTCCTCAATGAACAGACAGGCTCCGGCACTGCGGTCTTTCAGGATGGCGATCCCGATGGAAGCCCATACCCATACCGGTCCGTGTGCCGTTACGTCTTTGTTGGCGCAGATCACATGCGCGCCGGGCATCGGCGGGAAGCGGCGTTGTTTCTCGTGGCCGTACAACTTTTCAGCAGCTTCCAGCAGCGGTTTCACGTTGTACACCGGGATGTCCGCGCCGCCCGGTTGGGACTGCATGTACATCGGTTTTTCTTTCTTGCCGGCGATATCGTCGTGTTTGGCCAGATCGAATCCCCATACGGCCCCATTCTGTCCGCAGAAAGAGGATACGGTCAGCATGTTGATCTGTCCGATGTAGGCGTCGTTCTTTTCGCAGCGGTCGTACGAGACGATCACTTCCGTCACTTCGTCCAGGTTTTCGACGTCGACGGTTCCTACCGAAAGTTTCAAGGTCGAGATATATCCCTGGCCGCTTGGGGCGCCGGGGTTCATATATCCCATGCAGAATTTTTTTTCAGGGCCTACGGCCTGGTCGATCACTTTGCCGGCATCGTATTTGACGCCCGATACTAAGTCTTTCATAAGAAATGGTTTTAAGGTTATGTATGAAATAAAATATTTGGCATTTCGATAAGCGGGACTCGAATCGGCAGGCAGTTGTATCGGATAATGACATCGACGAAACTTTGACCGGAGTTATACAACTCCAAGGTATTCGATATGGGCCGTTCTTTTTATCCGAAACTAAAGATTTCCGCGGTTTGGGTAGTCTGCGAAGACTTTAGGGGAAACTGTCTGGGTTAGTAATTCCGTTGAACGTGAATCAAATATACGAATAAAATATTTTCCCTCATAGGGACTCATGCTAAAATAGCGTTAAAACCTGCCGAATTTTGGTTGGAGTACAATCAAAAAAGCGCCTGCGGATACCCGCGGGCGCTTTAAATAAGCCCTATTTTATTTCCGGAAGATTACATCATGCCTCCCATTCCGCCCATCGGGGCGGCGGGCATGGCCGGATTATCTTCCTTGATGTCGGTGATGGCGGCCTCCGTGGTAAGGATCATGCCGGCTACCGAGGCGGCGTTTTCCAGTGCCACTCGGGTCACCTTGGTCGGGTCGATGATGCCGGCCTTGAACATGTTGACATATTCTTCGGTCTTGGCGTTGAAGCCATAATCGCCTTTGCCGGTTTCTACTTTAGCCACTACGACCGAGCCTTCGCCGCCGGCATTGTCCACGATGCAGCGCAAAGGTTCTTCGATGGCGCGCAGAACGATCTCCACGCCGGTCTGTTCGTCCTTGTTGTCAGCTTTGATCTTTTTCACAGCATCTTTGGAACGGATCAGCGCTACGCCTCCTCCGGGTACGATACCTTCTTCCACGGCTGCGCGGGTGGCGTGCAGGGCATCGTCCACGCGGTCTTTCTTCTCTTTCATTTCCACTTCCGAAGCGGCGCCCACGTAGAGGACAGCTACACCGCCGGCCAATTTGGCCAGGCGTTCCTGCAGTTTCTCGCGGTCGTAATCCGAAGTGGTCGTCTCGATCTGCGCTTTTATCTGTTTTACGCGCTCCTGGATCGCTTTGGAAGCACCTTTTCCGCCGACGATAGTCGTGTTGTCTTTGTCGACCGTCACGTTGCGGGCTACACCCAGCATTTCGATGGTCGAGTTCTCCAGCGTGTAACCGCGCTCTTCGCTGATCACGGTACCGCCGGTGAGGATAGCGATGTCTTCCAGCATGGCTTTGCGGCGGTCGCCGAAACCAGGGGCTTTCACAGCACATACCTTAATGGTACCACGGATACGGTTCACCACCAGCGTGGCCAGCGCTTCGCCGTCCACGTCTTCGGCGATGATCATCAGCGAACGTCCAGCCTGCACCACCGGCTCGAGGATCGGGAGGAGCTCCTTCATCGAGGAGATCTTTTTATCATACAGCAGCACGTACGGGTCTTCCAGTACCGCGTTCATCTTTTCGGTGTTGGTCACAAAATAAGGGGAGATATAACCGCGGTCGAACTGCATTCCTTCCACCACATCCACGGTAGTATCCATCCCTTTAGCTTCTTCTACGGTGATCACGCCTTCCTTGCCTACTTTCGAGAAAGCCTCGGCAATCAGTTCGCCAATCGTTTCGTCGTTGTTGGCGGAGATGGCGGCTACCTGTTTGATCTTTTCCGGATCGTTGCCCACTTTCTGGGCCTGTTTCTTGAGGTTCTCCACGATCACGGCCACAGCTTTGTCTATACCGCGCTTCAGGTCGAGCGGGCTGGCGCCGGCAGCCACGTTTTTCAGACCCTCTTTGACGATAGCCTGTGCGAGCACCGTAGCGGTGGTCGTTCCGTCACCGGCCAGGTCGTTGGTCTTGGAGGCTACCTGTTTGAGCATCTGGGCACCCATATTTTCCAAACGGTCGGCCAGTTCCACTTCTTTGGCTACCGTCACGCCGTCCTTGGTGATCTGGGGGCCGCCGAAGGCTTTGTCGATCACTACATTGCGTCCTTTCGGGCCCAGGGTTACTTTTACCGTATTGGCCAACTGGTCAACGCCGCGGCGCAGGCCGTCGCGGGCATCCAGGTTGAATTTGATATCTTTTGCCATTTTGTTCTGAATTTTTAAAGGTTATTGTTTTTTCCGTTCACAAATACGCCGTTAGATGATGGCGAAAATATCCGATTCGTGCATGATGAGGTATTTTTTGCCCTCGAAAGAAAGTTCGCTGCCCGAATATTTTCCGTAAAGCACTTTATCGCCCGCTTTTACGGTCATCGGCTCGTCCTTTTTACCTTTGCCTACGGCGATTACCACGCCTTGCTGGGGTTTTTCCTTAGCCGAGTCGGGGATGATGATTCCCGAAGCCGTTTTCGTCTCTGCCTCCAGAGGCTCTACCAACACTCTGTCGGCCAATGGTTTGATGTTCAATTTTGCCATTTTTCTTTAAGGTATTTTTAGTTGATCGTTTTGTGTTTTTTGTGTTACGCCATTCTACTTGCATATAGCGTGCCAAAGCTCCCGTGGCAGGAATTGACAGGACGGAGGTGACAAAATGACACCCGGAGCCCTTTATTCGCCGAGGATCTTTTTCCGGACTTCCGGTAGGTAATTGCGGCCTATCGGCAGCTCGCGGCTGTTTAGATGGATGGTGGATCCCGAAATGGAATTTATCCAGGGGAGCGCCACGGTATAGGAACGGTGGATGCGCATGAATTTATCCGCCGGGAGAGTGGCGGTAAATCCCGAAAGGGTTTGGTGTATTACGTATTGTGCGTTTACCGTATGGATGCAGATATAGTCTTTTATACTTTCGACAAACAGGATATCGGCGTAGAATAGTTTCACCTGTTTTTTGTCGACCCGGATAAAAACGTAGTCTCCCTCTCCTTGCGGAGCGTCCGGGCGGGATAGGGGGTGTTTTTTTCGTTCGGGGAGGATGCGCTCTACCTTAGCGAGCGTTTTTGCCAGCCGGGCAGGCTCTACCGGTTTGACCAGGTAATCGGTGATGTCCAGCTCGAAACACTCGACAGCATAGTCCCGGTATGCGGTGGTGATGATTGTCACGGGCGGGTTTTCCATCGTGCGGATAAAGTTCAGCCCGCTGGTTCCTTTTAAGGCCACCTCGATAAAAAGGACGTCGGCCGTAATGCGGTTGATCGCAAAAGGAACGTCCGCCGGGGAATCGTATATCCCGGCGATACTGAAACGCTCGTCGTGCGATATCTCGCGCGCGAGGGCTTTCCGTGCCGCAGGATCCGGGTCGATGATCAGGCAGCGTATCATTTCTTCCGGTGTTTTTTAAGGTGGGAAAGGCTTTTGACGATCGCTGCGTTCAACTCGAAGCCCAACAGCAGTAAAAAGGCGTTGATGAACAGCCAGAACATAAAGATCAGCACGGCCCCGATCGAACCGTACAATTTATTGTACTGGGCAAAGTTATTGATGTAGAACGCGAACACGTACGACGAGGCCAAAATAAGCAAGGTGGAAAGGATCGCGCCCGGCGAGAAAAAAGGCAGACGCCGCAGCCGCGGGCCGAAGTGGAAGATCAGTGACACGCATACCAGCAGGGAGAACCCGATCAGGAAGTATTTGGCGATCGCGATGATATCCGTCACTTCCATGCCCAGGAATTCCTGCCGGTCGAGGTACCCCCAGAATATCTTGGTGATCACGATCATGGCCAATGTCACTACCAGGATGAGCAGCAGCAGCAGCACCAGGCTCAGCGAGATGAAATACTGGTTGAAATACGGCCGCATCGTGATCTTGTTGTACGAGGTCTTGAAATTGGCTATCAGTCCGTTCACTCCGTTGGTGGTAAAGAATATCACACCCAGGAAAGAGATAGACAGCAGGCCGCCCCGCTTGATATTGATGATGTCGTTCACCGTCGGGCCGACCGTTTCCCAGGTATGCGGGGGCATCGCTTCCTCGATGGTCTGCATCAGCGTTTCCTGCAGGCCTTCGATGGGAATGTAAGGGATGATCGAAAAAACGAATACCACGGCCGGAAATACGGCCATGAAAAAGCTGTAGGCGATGCTTTCGGCCCGGGCGGCCAACGTGCCGTTGATTAGTCCGGCCGAATAGATTTTCAGTACCCGGTACAGGGATAGGTGCCCGAAAGCCCTCAGTTTCACCCGGTAGGTGATATGCCGCAACATACCCCGCAACCAGGATATACCGGCGCGCAATCCGTCCAATATGTGTGAAAACAGTTCTTTCATCGATCCTAAACGGCTCAGAACAGGAAATCGTAGCCTTTCAGGGACATTTTCTCGTATTTGTCCTCATCGAACCGGTAGAGTTTGGACACTTTCCCGTAGGAGGTCTCTATCGTTTTACCCAGATCGATCAGCAGGGCCGAGTTGAATACCTTTTTGCGGAAATTTCGCTTGTCGAATTTTTTGTTCAGGGCATTCTCGTACAGGATCTGGAGCTGGGTGAGGGTGAATTCCTTGGGCAGCAAGGAAAACCCTACCGGACGGCGTTTGAAGCGGCGTTTCAGGCGCTCCTTGGCGTAGTCGATCACTTCGTTGTGGTCGAAAGCCAGATCGGGGACGTCGGAATAGGCCGCCCAACGCATGCCTTTCGATTCGGCCATACGGCGGTCTTCCTCGGTCATTTTGACGATGCAGTAAAAACCGATGTTCACCACCCGGCCCAACGGGTTGCGGTATACTTTGGCGAAAGCGTTGAGTTGTTCACTGTACGAGTCGATGGTGTTGGTCATCGGGATGGTTTCCTCGAGCAGCCTTTTGGCGTTCAGCTCCACGCTCTCCGAAGGGAGTACATAGCGTGTGGGAAGCTGCCAGGCTCCTTTGAACGGATCTTCCTCGCGGCGTTGTATCAGGATGCGGAGCTGTTCCCCGTCGAAAGCGAATATCACCATCGAGGCCGATATCGCCACGTTAAAATATTCCTTTATATCGTCTCTTGTCATGTGCGGTTCGTGTTGTGTTTTTAACAGTTACAAAGATAGCCATTCTTTCGATACCGAAATATAACTATTTCGCGTTTGTTTGTATGCGGTACACCGCCTTTTTTCAGTAAATTTGGAGGGATTAATACAAACATTCCAGCAGTTATGAAACACTTCTTCTTTTTCATGGCGGCTGTGCTCTGCGCCGGCTTTTGTTCGGCCCAGGACGCGTCCGACACTCTGACATTCGCCTACATATCCGATACGCACGTAGGTTCGGGCAGTGGCGCGGAAGACCTCGAGAAATGCGTGGCCGACATGGTTACCGTGCCGCAGATACAATTCGTGATCCATGCGGGGGACGTGACGGAATTCGGGGCCGATACGGAACTGGCCCTGGCCAAATCGATCATGGACCGCCTCCGGGTGCCTTACTACATCATCCCCGGCAATCACGATGTCAAATGGAGCGAGAGCGGCGGCAATACGTTCAACCGCCTGTGGGGAAAATCCGTTTTCACCTTCGATGCCGGCGGGATCCGTTTTATCGGAACCGATTCGGGACCGAACATGCGCATGGGAATGGCCCAGGTGCCCCGCGAAAGCCTGGTATGGCTGGATTCGCTGGTGAAAGCCACGCCCAAGGACATGCCTATCGTCTATGTGACGCACAATCCGATGGAGAAGAGTCTTTCCAACTGGGATCATGTAGCCGATATCCTCAAACAGGGGAATATCGTACTGACCATGGGCGGCCACTGGCATACGAACAACTTCAAGAATTACGACGGGATACCGGCGATCATAGGCCGCTCCAGTTTGTCTGCCACCCCGAAATTCGGCGGCCCCGGTTACAATATCGTAAAGATCAATACCCGTACGGGAGACGTAGCCTTTTACAACCGCCAGGCCAGCGGACAGACAGCCGAGAAGCCCTGGGCGACCTTCAATTTCAAAGATGCCGACCGCAAGGCACCCCAGTCGCGCCCGGACTATTCCCTGAACGACCAGTACAAGAACATCGAGATCCTGTGGCAAATCCAGGATACCGGTGACATAGGCTCCGGATTTGCTTACGACGGTACCCGCGTATTTTACGCCACGGCGCCGGGTGTCATCAAGGCGGTGGGCGCCAAGGACGGGAAACTCCTGTGGGAATACAAGACAGGCGGCCGCATCTACTCTTTCCCGTACTATGCATCGGGGCGGGTCGTGTGCGCTTCGACCGACGGCAGCGTTTACTGCCTGGAGGCCAAGACCGGCAAGGTAGCCTGGGAGTACAAGACCGAGAAAGGCATCGTCGCCTGCCCGCTGGTACACGAGGGGGCCGTTTACATCGGCAGTTCCTGTGGTAAGTTCTATGCCATCGACTTTAAGACCGGTAAGGAAAAATGGACCTACGATGGGATAAAAGGCTTTATCGAAGCCCGTCCCTGCGTCGACAAGGAAAAAGTATACATCGGTTCGTGGGGCAATGAATTCTACGCCTTCAACCTGAAAGACGGTTCTTTGGCCTGGAAATGGCAGAACGGCGGTTCGCGTATGCTTTCGGCGGCGGCCAATTTCCCGGTGGAAGGCTACGGTAAGATATTCATCACCACCCCGGAACGTGCCACCCGTGCGCTGGACAAGAACACCGGAGCGGAGATATGGTTCAGCAAAGACCCCAACGGCCGCGAGAGCCAGGGTATCTCGTTGGATAAAAAGACGCTGTACGTCAAGACCATGCTCACCAACGAACTGGTAGGGATCGACACACAGATCGACACCTGCCGCATAGACTGGCGGTGCAAACTACCCAACGATGCCGATATGGACCTCGCCCCAGCCGAGATACTGAGCAATAAAAATGCGATCTTCGTGCCTTCGAGCGTGGGCAAGATCTATGCGGTGGACGTCGACGGCAGCCGTGTCGTCTGGGCCCGCAAACTGTCCAATACGGTGATCAACCACATCCTGCCCTTGTCCGAGGATACGGTGGTGGCTTCCACGATGGACGGTATCGTTGTGTGCATCAAATATACCCGGTAAGAAAAAACAACTGATACATGAAAAAATACTTATTCGCCTTTTTTGCGCTGCTATCCGCCCTGGCGGTATCGGCCCAGGAAAAAAAGATCGAGTTCGCCGTGCTGTCCGATACGCACTTGGGTTCGTTCGCCTATGCGTTGGACGACCTGAATAAGGCGATCGACGATATCAATGCCAATCCCGACATCCAGTTCGTCATCGTATCGGGCGACATTACCGAATTCGGGACGGACAGCGAGATCGAAGGCACGCGGGAAGTGCTTTCCCGCCTGACCAAGAAATACCTGTTCGTGCCCGGCAACCACGACACCAACTGGAGCGAAAGCGGGTGTACGACCTTCGACAAAATAATGGGCGGCAGCCAGTTCCGTTACATGCACAACGGTGTGCTGTTCCTGGGTATCGGTTCCGGCCCGTATATGCGCATGGGCCCCTGCCAGTCGCCCCGGGAGGATATAGAATGGCTGGAAAAGAACCTGAAGGAGACGGATAAGGACACCCCGATCGTGTTCGTGATCCACTCGCCGGTCACCGAAGAGGCCTTAGCCAATTTCGACGAGATCATAGACCTGCTCAAAACCCGCAATATCCAATACGTCATCAGCGGTCATTACCACGTAAATAAGGAAGTGAACTATGAGGGGATTCCCGGAGTCATCGTGCGTTCCAACCTGCGCCGCACCGACCCTTGCGGGGGCTATACCATCGTGACGATGGAAAACAGCCGCGCCACTTTTGCCGAGCGCCGCCCCTGCGAGGATGCTCCCCGAGCCCCGTGGGCCGCTTTCGACCTGAAGACTTACGATCCGGCCGCCGACACCATTCATCCCGCCCGCCGGGACTACACGGCCGAAAATGCGGAGTTTTCCAAAGCGAAGGTCAAATGGGAATACCAGGACAACAGCGATATCGCTTCCGGTACGGCCTATGAAAAAGGAACGATTTATTTTACCAATACCGTAGGCCAGGTCAAGGCGCTGCGCGCCAAGGACGGGAAAATTCTCTGGACGTTCGCTACCGGGGAGAAGATATTCTCCGAGCCTATCCTGTATGGGGGTAAGGTATATGTCAGCTCGGCCGACGGCAGCATTTACTGCCTCGATGCCAAAAACGGGAAGAAAGTTTGGCAATACCGCACCGACTATCCGGTACTCTCCACTCCGCTGGTTACCGACGACGGGTTCGTATACGTAGGCGGGGCGAAAGGCAAATTCTATGCCCTGGATACCCGCACCGGCGCCGAACGCTGGGTGTACGAGGGTATTTCCGGTTATACCGAAGCGCGGCCCGTAGTGTGGGGCGACAAGGTGTATATCGGCTCGTGGGGCGCCGAATTCTATGCCCTCGACCGCTTTACCGGGGCTTTGGACTGGAAATACGCACCGGGTAAGAACCGGTATGCTTCTCCCGGGGCCTGCTGGCCTGTGGCCCACGACGGAAAAGTATTCGTCCATTCAGCCGACCTTTTCCTGTACTGCTTCGACGCCGCAACGGGTGATATCCTCTGGAGCACCAAGGAAGCCGGCGGCCGCGAATCCATCGGCATCTCTGCGGACGGAAAGACCCTATATGTAAAGAGCGTCAAGGACAATGTCGTGGCGATCGACACCGAATCGGATACCTATAAACCCCTTTGGGTCACCAACTGCGGCTTCGGCGCGGAATACGGCCCGACCCGCGTGACCTCGACCGACAAGTGCGTTTTCGCTGCTACGGCCACCGGAAAGGTGTATTGCCTGGATAAAAAGACCGGAAACGTCCTGTGGCATCACCGGTTCTCCTCGTCACTTATCACGTCGGCCAATCCGGTCGGGGAACACGAACTGATCGTCACCACGATGGGTGGGAAAATTTTCTTCCTCGAATACTGAGCATGTTAGAACGATACAAAAACCCCGGGGGTAATACCCCCGGGGTTTTTGTTTTCCTGCGCCCTGAAAAAGCCTGTAAAGGGCGGCTCGAATCTTACTTAAAGATATGGTGCATCAGGCGTTTGCGGTCGGCGATGCTCTCTTCGAGGGAGATCATCGTTTCGGTGCGGGTCACCCCTTCGATATCGTCCATCAGGAAGATGATCTCCTTGGCATGGTGGGTGTCGCGGGCCTTTATCTCGCAGAAGATGTTGTACTGGCCGGTGGTCAGGTGCGCTACCACTACGTAAGGGATCTTGCGCAGTTCCTCGATCACATGCTGGGTGAGTTTGGTCTTCGAGAGGTAAATACCGATGTAAGCCGTGAATGAAAATCCCATTTTGGAGTAATCGATGTTCAGTGTCGACCCGGTGATAATGCCGGCTTCCTCCATTTTGCGCACGCGCACATGCACCGTACCGGCCGAAATGATGAGCTTTTTCGCAATTTCGGTGTAGGGCATGCGTGTATTCTCTATCAGGAGCTCCAGGATCTGGTTGTCGATGTCGTCCAGTTGATAGGCAGGTGTGTTCTTGGGATAGGTTTTGTTGTCCATAGCAGTTCCTATTTTATTTTTAGCATATTTTCATCAAAAGTATACATTGTATGGAAAAACGCAAAATTATTTGCGGAAAATTTAAAAAATATAGGGATATAAAAACATTATGAATATCCATATTCTCCCGGAATATGATTACTTTTGTGAAAACCTTGCAATAAAATGAAACACGTAATGATGGCCCTGGTATTGCTGGCGGGCCTTTCCCTTTCGGCCGGCAACAAAATTCCCCGTAAAATCGTCCGCGACAGCCTGCCGGTGATCACCGAACGCTGCGCTAAAGTCCTCAAGGCCGCATATATGGCCCAAACGCCATTGGGAGTGGATAAAAATATCCCCGGTTGGGAGGGATATCCGGTACAGTTGTACGAATACAAGACCGGATACGACAGCACGGCCCATGCCCCGAAAATAGGGAAGGTCTACCTGCTGAACCCGACAGCCGAAAAAATGGCCATGTGGATCCTGACGGCCTGCTGGGAAGCCAAACAGAGCGTCGACTTCCAGTACACGGAAAAACTGCGCAAGCAGATCCTTTACCAGTCGGGCGGCCAGTTCCCGGTAAGCGGAGTAGTGTACGAAGCGATGTATAAGCGCGGCGATTATTATCCTTATCTGTTCAAGAACGGGGTGAGCGTATGGCTGGTCGACAGCACCCTCAAAAGTCCCAATCCCAATGCCGAATTGCTCGATTTCTACCTGCATATGAAATACAGCGACCTTAAGCCGAAGGTAGGAACCTATGCCCGCATTTGCAGTACGACTCCGGATCAATACATAGCAGCCGGCGGGAAAGAGAAGGTAGGCTCGGGCAAAGAGATCAACCAGCATTGGCTGGACGTGGTGCGCGACCTCTACAAGAAAGCCTGGAAGTCCGACCGCAACGAACTGTTTGTCATCTGGGCGAAGGCCAATCTATACACACTGCCGGGCGTTCCGGTGAAAAACACCAAAAACGGGGCGGAATTTTTCCGCCCCGTTTTTTGTAGCGGGACATATTCCTATTTTTTTCGCTTTCCCCGGAATATTGCTTATTTTTGTAAAATACAGGATGTGCCCCGGCCATTTTCAAACAAGCTTGAATGGCGCTAGGCTTTCTACTATATTCGATAATTTGATAAAACATACGACGATGAAATACGGATTTACACTCCTGGTGCTGGCCGTTTCCCTTTCCCTTTCGGCGGGCAACGGAAAGGTACCCCGCAAGATCTGGCGCGACAGCCTGCCGGTGATCACCCAGCGGTGCCAGAAAGTGCTGGAAGGGGCCTATATGACCCAGAAATACCTCAGCACCAATGAAAATCTGGAAGGCTGGGAAGGCTATCCCGTGAAACTCTATGAATACTACACGGGATACGACAGCACTGCCTGTGCTCCCAAAAAAGGGAAGGTCTATCTGCTTAACCCTTCCGCCGAACAGATGGCGCGCTGGATCATGACGGCCACCTGGGAGGCTTCGGGTACGATGGATTACCTGTATACCGAAAGGATACGGCAGTATATCGCCCACCAGTCGGGCGCCCAGTTCCCGGTGAGCGGGGTGGTATACGAGGCCATGTACAAGCCCGGGGACTATTATCCGTATCTGTTCAAGGACGGGGTGACGGTCTACCTGGCGGACAGTACCTATTTCGCCAAGGACAAGCATCCCAACGAGGAAATGCTCGATTTTTACCTTCGTATGCGGTACGAGGATCTCAAGCCTTCGACCGGACGTTATGCGCGTATTTCCAGTACCACCCGCGAGCAGTATAAGGCAGCCGGCGGTACGCAGGATGTAGGGACTTCGGAAGACCGCCGGCAGGAGTGGCTGCGGGTCGTGCGTGACATTTATAAAAAGGCCTGGAAGTCCGACCGCAACGAACTCATCTCCGCCTGGGCCAAAGCGTATATCCCCGGCGACCCGGAGGCGTTGAAATGGGCGGGTATTAAATGAACGGACAGAACCGGACGATCGTCCGATAAAAAAGAACTGATATGGCAGAAGGAAGATTCGCAGTGATAGGAATGGGTCGTTTCGGCTCGGCTATCGCGCAGAAACTGGCGGAAAAAGGGGCGGAGGTCATCGCAATGGATGCCGATCGCGAACGTGTGGAACAAATCCGCGACAAGGTGACTTATGCCGTAGCATTGGATTCGACGGATAAGGATGCCCTGATGTCGCAGGGAATAAAAGATATGGATGCGGTGGTGGTATCGATCGGGGAAAATTTCCAGGACGTACTGCTCACTACGTTCGTCCTGCAGGAGATCGGCGTCAAACGGGTGATCGTGCGCGCCAACGGCGACACGCAGAACAAGATCCTTGAAAAGATGGGGGTCAAGGAAATCCTTTCCCCGGAATTGGAGGTGAGTAACGCCGTGGCGGAAAATCTGATCAATCCGCATGTGCTGATGTCGGTTCGCCTGCCGGACGATTACCGGATCATCGAAGTCAAAGCGCCTTCCGGGATCGCGGGCCGCACGCTGGCCGAGATAGGCCTGCGTGAAAAATACAAGCTGAACCTGGTGACCCTGCTCCGCTGGGACGGGACGGCGGATGCGCCGGCGGAATTCCTCGGGGAAAATCCTTCCCACACCAACCACCATATCATCGGTGTGCCGGCCGGGGATACCAAGATAGAATCCTCAGATATTCTGCTGCTTTTCGGCACGTCGAAAAACATCCAGAAATTTATAGAAATAAATTCCTGATAGAGAGAACTGCAATAAAAAAAGGCGGCTCTTACGAGCCGCCTTTTTATATGCTGTATTCTATTCCAGTCATTCTCCCTTGTAAATGAATTTGCCGGTGTTGGTGTCGAAATAGAGAAATTCCCCGTCCATGACTACCTGGAGGATACCCGGCGAGTATTCGCGTAAGCGGTCGTACTCTATCGGCAGGATGATGCCGCCCTCCTGGTTCACGATCCCCATTTTGCCGTCCTTAGCCACGATATACATGTTCGTCCCCAGAGGTTCGATGTTCGAATATTCCAGGGGGATCAGGATCACGCCTTTTTCGTTGATCACGCCCCATTGGCCTTTGCGCACGACGATGGCGCGTCCCTGGCTGAATGGCTGGGCGGAATCGTAAATGCACTTGATGATGATGTTCATTTTGGAGTCCGCGTATCCCCACAGTCCGCTCCGCTGTACCGGTACGGGCCAGTTCGGCGACGGAATGATGTCATCGAAAAGATTGGGGAGCAATCGTTTGCCGGCGGTATTTATCATACCGTACCTGTCCCGGTAGGCGGTTTTGGCTCTTTCCTGTGAGAATTTGGCATCGGCGATATTGTCGAACGCCGTGAGGTTGACAGCGATAGCCTCCTTACCCCGAGGGTCGATATAACCATATTTCTGCCCGATTTGTACGGCGGCCAGGCTGTCGGCCATATTCCCTACCTTGTCGTACCGTTTGGCCGAAAGCGGTTCGCCGGTGCGGTCGGTTATCGTCCATTTGCCGGTCGAATCCTGGAGGGCCAGCGTATTGGGAGCCAAAATTTTGATGTCCGAGAAATCCCCGGAAAGGAATGGTTGCCCGTCCAGACTCATAATTTCGGCCTTTCCGTTCGCCTTGACTACGGCCAACCCGTCGTGGAACAGTTCTGCGCTTTCGTATTCGTTGGATAGGGGACGTCCTTCCCGGGAATAATACCGGTAGGAGTGTCCTTTACGGGCCAGGATCGGTCCCTGCCCGTCGAGAAAAACCTCGTCGAAGTCGGTGGGCAGCATTGTGCCGCCCGCTTTATTGATCACCCCTTGCCGGTCGTTGTTCATCACCACGGCCAGTTCCCCTTTGAACGGGAACCCGTCCTCCCACAGGAATCCCGCCAGTAAAGTGCCGCGGGGGTCGATATAGGAAATCTTGTCCCCGCGCCCGACCAAAGCGGCCCGGCTGGAAAAGTCGTCTACGAAATCGTATTGCGGCTCTACGGTCACCTGTCCCTGCGAATTGACAAAACCGTATTGCTTGTTCTTCGACAGAATGGGGAAATATTTCACGTCCCGGAGTTTCACATCCTCGTCGAGGATGGCTTTCATCGGGAACTGGGGGTAAATGCTGCGGAAGGCGTCCACCCTTTCCTGCGACAGATCCGAGAACCAGAGGTGGTAGATAGCCTCCCAGGCTTTTTTGGTGTAAGGATTGTCCGGATAGAGACGAACGAACGAAGTATACTCTCCCAAGGTTTTTCCGGCGGTGGTGAGGTCGAATATCTTTTCCTGCGCCTGGCCTATGTACGGGCTGTCCGGATAAGCTTTCACGAAAGCCATGTACTGGGCGGCCGTGCCTCCCTGGGTCGTTTCTTCGAAAAGGAGCTTTTGGTAAAGTTCCCGGGCGCGGGCGGCCTGTGGAGCGTTCGGATAAGTATCCGCGAAAGTCTTGTAAGCGCTCCAGGTATGCTGTTTTTCCGCTTGGGCGAAAGCCAGTTCGTCCCGCCGGGTTATTGCCTCGTCCTGCCGGGCAGAGAACGGGTATTTCCGGATGACGGATTCCAGGGCCGGTACCGAATGCTCTTTTATAGCTGCATCCAGAGCCAGCGAAGCGATGTGCTGCCGCTGGGCGTAGAGGGTGTCTTTGTCTACGGCCTGTTCTTCGAATATTTTCTTTTTATCCTTGGCCTTTACGTCGTCGTAAGCGTTTATACTGCGCTCGATGCAGGAGTAAGCGGAATCCAGCTGGTAGAACGGATTGTTGTCGCGGGAATAGATGAGGCTCAGCCCGTAATTGGACAGCATTTCATCGCTCTTGAGCGATTTCTCGAACAATTCTTTCGCTTTGAAATAGTCATGGACACCCAACGCCTCGAAGGCTTTATCGAGCCTCCCGGCGGACAGCGGCAGGCACAAAAGTAACAGCGCCGCTATACATATCGCTTTTCTGACAGATACCATTTGCAGTGTGGACAATATCTAAAACCGGAAAATAGAGAAAGGGGCGGGGATTGCTTATTCTTCCGCCGTTTCTTTCGTTTCAGCTTTTGCTTTCGGAGCGGCTTTCTTCCGGGGTTTCGCGGCAGCCTCGCTTTTCCCGTCGGCCAAAGCCTCCAGCTTTTTGGACAGGCTGTCTACCGAAGCATCGAATTCCTTGCGCACTTCCTTGGCACGGCCGGCCGGCGAGGGCCCCTCTTTGCGGGAAAGCTTGGCCAGCGTGGACATGTAGGCGTCCTCGATCTCCTGGGCCAGCGCTTCGGCGGCTTTGGGGTCGGTGTTGGGGAATACCATCTGTACCAGATAGCACTGGTCCAGCAGAGCGCCGTACGTATATATGAGCTCTTTTTTCAAGTCTTTGATACTTGCCATGTTGAATTTCTTGTTAATTCGGTTATTATTGGAGACAAAGATAGTTCATAATTCGGTTATTTGGCAACATAATGTGTAATTTTGCAATTGTTTAAGCCCCTCGGGGCGTTATTTTAAGAAAATCATAATGACAGGCAGCAAAAAGAAAAGGGTGGTCGTGGGACTTTCCGGCGGGGTAGATTCGTCGGTGGCCGCGTATTTGCTGAAAGAGCAGGGATACGACGTGGTGGGCCTTTTCATGAAGAATTGGCACGATACGTCGGTGACTTTGTCCAAGGAATGCCCCTGGCTGGAGGACAGCAACGACGCGATGCTCGTTGCCCAGGCGCTGGATATCCCGTTCTCGGTGATAGACCTGAGCGAAATATACCGGCAAAAAGTCGTAGACTATATGTTCGGCGAATATGAAAAAGGCCGCACCCCCAATCCCGATGTGCTGTGCAACCGGGAGATAAAATTCGACGTATTCCTTCGGGCGGCCCTCGACCTGGGCGCCGACTATGTGGCTACCGGCCATTACGCCCGGATAGGGACGGAAGAAAAAGAGGGAAAGACTGTTTACCGGCTGTTGGCTGGCAGCGACCCGAACAAGGACCAGAGCTATTTCCTGTGCCAACTTTCCCAGCAGCAGCTTTCCCGTGCCATGTTTCCTGTCGGTGAACTGCTTAAGCCCCAGGTGCGCCGGATCGCAGCCAGGATGGGACTGGTGACCGCGGAAAAGAAAGATTCGCAGGGTATCTGTTTTGTGGGGAAAGTAAAACTTCCCGAATTCCTCAAGCAGCGGCTTGCTGCCCGGGATGGGGATATCGTCGAGGTACCGGCCGACAGTCCGCTATACGGCCGGCGGGAGGAAGAAGTGACGCGGGTGTCCGATCGGGCCGAGCGGTTGAAAATCCAGTCGGAAGCATACGATTATAAACCCGAGAATGGAAAGATCATCGGCCGCCATCACGGGGCGCATTTCTATACCGTCGGCCAGCGCAAAGGACTGGATGTGGGAGGGCGCCCGGAACCTCTTTTCGTCATTGCGACCGATACCCTGAATAATATAGTGTACGTAGGGCAGGGGAAATCCCATCCGGGCCTTTATCGGAAATCTTTGTTCATTCCGGCGGCAGACGAGCATTGGGTACGCCCGGATAGGACATTGGCCGAGGGAGGGCAAATAGAGGTGTCGGCACGTATCCGTTACCGCCAGCCGCTCGAAAAGGCTGTATTATACAAAATGCGGACAGGGGTCTATATCGATTTTTTCCGGCCTCAGAGTGCTGTGACAGCGGGTCAGTTTGCAGCTGCTTATTGGGAGGATGAGTTGTTTTTCAGTGGCCCTATCGCTTAAAGATGCGATAAAACGCCTTGTAAAAGTACATTCAATCGCTTAAAATTCGTAACTTTGCAACAACTTACATATTTCCGGCCTCTGTCTTCTGTCGGTGAATGGATGGAAGGATATGCCTGAAAGGGTGTACGGAGGTTAAAATTTTATTAAAATAATTATAATGAAAAACAAGAGGATCTTGTATGTCTCTTCGGAGCTTACACCCTACTTGCCTTCTAGCCACCGGGCCAATGTGTCGCTCGAAATTCCCCGTCTGATGCAGGAAGAAGGAAGTGAAGTGCGGATATTCATGCCCCGGTACGGCAGCATCAACGAACGCCGCCATCAATTGCATGAAGTGATCCGGCTTTCCGGGATGAACCTGGTGGTCAACGATGTCGATCAGCCTTTGATCATCAAAGTGGCTTCGGTGCCCAAAGAGCGCCTTCAGGTCTATTTTATCGATAACGACGAATATTTTCGCGGACAGGGACGTGAAGAAGAGCAAAAAGAGGGCGTTTTCCCCGATAGCGACGAACGGGCTATCTTTTTTGCCAAGGGAGTCCTTGAAACCGTAAAAAAACTCAATTGGAGCCCTGACATCGTCCATGTAAACGGGCCTTTGTGCTTTATGCTCCCCTTGTATATCAAAACGCAATATAAAAATGACCCGGCATTTGCCGACGCCAAGGTCGTTACTTCGGTTTTCGGGGATGGCTACCAAGGGTCTTTGGACAAAGGATTGGCCGCCAAACTGGCTTTCGACGGGATAGACGAACCCCTCCTGTCGGATCCTACATACGACAATTTAACAAAAACTTGTCTTAAATACTCCGACGCGGTAATCGTGGATGGGGACGCTAACGAGAAAAAGATAGCGGAAATAGTAAAAAGTCGTAAATTGCCCTGCTTAAAGGATACCGAGGAAAATCCTGCCGGATATGCGGAGTATTCGGCCCTTTATGCAAAAATATCGAACGAAGAATAATATCATAGATGAGAACATCTGCGAACAGGTACGTTTTTGCGCCGGCTAAGGCATGTGCGTGGTTCTTTTCCGTTTTTGCCTTTTCTGTCTTATTGCTTTCCTGCAATAACGATGAATTCCATGTCGGCAGTGGTATTGTCGACGGGGAAGATATGGAGAGGGGGGAGACGACTTTCCCGGTGAAAGGCTGGACAATTCCCGATCCGACCAGAGATACACTTTCCGGCCGGGTATTTACGGGATTGATATTCAAGACCGGGGATCCTTCTTCGAGGGTGAATGCGTTTTATTTCAACTTGCTGGGACAATATTCTATCTCCGATGTGTGCCAGGTGGATGCCGGGTTTGCCACTCAGTTACAAACATCCACTCTGTTGTACAATTTCGGCGATATAGTGGTGGACTCGGTGAAAATGCAGATATCTTATACGCCGGTTGAGGCTTTTGCGGATTCGACCACGGCCGGTTTCACCGGGTACGATACGAATGTGAGTATATATAAAGGGTTGTATCCGAGCGGGTACTCGTTTTATGGGCGGAGTCTTTCCAGCCCGTTGACGGTAGAGGTATACCGCCTGGATGAAGATTTTCCCGACAAGTATTCGATCGTACCGGGGACGAGCGTACAAAAAGAAAATTATATTCCCCTGACCAAAAAATGGAAGACGGCGGAACTGGTACATAAAGAGGACCTTCTCATAAATCTCGATACGATCCGCTCTACGACTGAAATTGCGGATTCTACGGTCAATTACGACGATGAAGGCATACCTATAGATACCGTATATACTTATGCCGACTCTATATACCCCCGAATGGTTTTCGAGCTGGACAAAAGTTATTGGCAGAATGTGATCGATAATTTTAAAGGCCAGGTGGTCACTCAGGAGTCTTTCCAGAAATATTTCAAAGGACTGTATTTTAAGTCCGTGCAATATGTCGGGGCTCCTCTTATGATGCTCAATCTCAGCCAGAGTACCGGAGATGAGAAACGCGGATGCTTTATCCGGGTTTATTACCATACGGCTCTCGCTACGGGGCAGACCTATAACCTGTATTTCAGTAATTCATCCGACAATACGGCTGTGGCGGCCAATTCCGTCAATGTGACACTCAGTCCCAAGATACAGTCTATGATCGAAAATCCCGATACGGTAAACGGCGAAAAAGAACTTTACATCATACCGTTCGGACAGACCGAAGCAGTGATAAACCTGATCGACGAAAATACGATCAAAACTATTAAGGACAACGGTTGGATAATCAATGACGCCTATGTGGAATATACCAATAAGGCTTACGATTCGGCAGAAGGTACCACTCCTGTGGCAGAATTATGGAATTATATGTATCCTTATTCCGACCAGTTCATCTATTGGGACGACCAGACGGGATATCCTACCCGGGAGGTAAGTTTTTATATCCCCGACGAAGCAGCGTTCGAAGAAGAGGACGGCCAATGGTATTATGTCCCCCGGTCGAATTACGGGCTGAACGGGATTATTAACCAAAACTCTTCTGCTGCGTTTTCCAAACCCGGGAAATACCGTATGCGGGTCACCCGCACATTGATAGATGCGGTTTACGGAAACGGAAAGCCGGTGAAAGTGGGCCTCCGCCTCCCGCTGGGCGTTACGGAAAAAGCACCGAACGTTTCTGTTTTGAACGGGGAAAATCTCCGGCTTGTTGTCAAGTACAGCAAGAAAAAGGGAAGCCAGCAGTAGTCTGCGATATTCAGAATACAAAAAAGAGTACCCCGGAAAAGGTACTCTTTTTTTATTTTCCTAACTTTGCGCAAAATGGGGTGGCAGCCCGAAAATGAAGAAAATGGTATTATCAGACGAATGTATCCTCGATATCCTGCATGCGGATACCGGGATGGCATTAGGGTGTACGGAACCGATAGCCGTAGCCTTGGCTGTGGTGAAGGCAAAAGAGATTCTGAGGGCTAACCCCATACACGTAAAATTACGGGTCAGCGGGAATATCTATAAGAACGGCCGTGGGGTTGGAATCCCTGGGACGGATAAGCGGGGATTGGAAGTAGCGGCAGCCATGGGCTGCCTGACGGGATCTTCCGACAAGGCGCTGGAAGTGCTCGAGCAGGTCACCGATGAAATTGCGGCTTGCGCTACCGCTTTTGCCCAACAGGGCGGAGTGGAAATATCCATCGCCGAAGGCGTCGATAAACTGTTCATCGAGGCCACGGTATCCGACGGAGTCCATCTGGCATCCGCTACAGTGGAAAAATACCACACCAATATCGTGCGGGGTATGTTGGATGGAAAGGTCGTCTTTGAAGCCCCGCAATGTAAGACCTCCTACGGGCAGGATTCCCAAGGCAATATCGAAGGGATGTCGGTCGCCCGGCTGTACGAATTTGTCGGGACGGTCGATGTGGAAAAACTCCAGGACATAGCCCGTGGGGCCGAAGCCAACTGGCGTATCGCCGATGCCGGCCTTAAAAAAAGGTACGGGTATTGCCTGGGAAAAATACTGTCCGCCAAATCCGGCTCGGACTCGGACTTGATGCGCCGTTCGATGGCTAAAGTAGCAGCCGGTATCGATGCCCGTATGTCGGGCTCCATGCTCCCGGTGATGACTAACAGCGGCAGCGGCAACCAGGGTATCACGATCTATATCCCGGTCATCGAGGCTGCGCTGGCCATGGGGGCGGATACGGAGTCGATGCTCCGCGCATTGGCGTTCGCCAATCTGGTGCCGATCCATATAAAACACCGGATAGGCCCTCTTTCTGCCCTTTGCGGGATCGTCCCGGCATCGATCGGCGCGGCTTGTGGGATCGCTTACCTCAAAGGCGCCTCGTTAGAACAAGTGAACAACGTGATACAGCTCATCATTGCCAATATATCGGGGCTTTTCTGCGACGGAGCGAAAGCATCGTGTTCCATGAAAGCGTCCGTAGGCATCGTAGCCGCTTATGAAGCCCTCTATATGGCGGTGGACAACGGAGAAAAAGCCCAATGCGAAGGGATCATCGATCCCGATGTGGAACATTCCATCGGCAACTTATCCCGGATAGCCATTTCGGCGATGGATTCCACCGACCGGGAGATAATAGACATCATGACTTGTAAATAAGCCCAAAACCCAGACCGTCTATGAAGAAAATTTTGATACTCGTCAATCCCCGCTCCGGAACCCATTCCCTGGAGCAGATGAGTGCGCCGCTCGAGGATATCCGCAAGGAAAGCGGTGAAATAGATATTCATACCCATGTGATCCGCAATTTTGACGAATCGCACCGGCAGATCCGGAAAGCGGTCGAAGCCGGTTTTTATGCGGTGATCGTAGTGGGCGGAGACGGTACGGCCAACAGTACCGGCGCGATCCTGCGGGGTTCGGATACGGCGCTCGGGATCGTTCCGGCCGGCAGTGGCAACGGCGTAGCCCGGCATATAGGGATGAATACCGATATTAAGAAAGCTTTCGACCAGTTATTTTCCTGCCGCCTGGTAGATGCAGATACGATGGAGGTGAACGGGCGGTTCTGCCTCGGATTTGCAGGTACCGGTTTCGAGGCCGCCGTAGCGCACAATTTTGCCTCCAGCAAGCATCGGGGACTGGTCTCTTATACCACGTCCGCCCTGTCGGAGATATTCCGGTACGAACCTCCTTTGGTAGAAATGGAAGTCGACGGACAGATGATGACCCGCACCCCGTTCACGATGACTTTCGCCAATTCGTCCCAATGGGGCTTCGATTTCCGGATCGCTCCGATGGCTTCGATGGCTTCCGGCACGATGAAACTCGTCATCCTGTCGGATATCACACAGATAAACGCGGTACAGGCCGCATACAGCCTGTATAAAGGCAAGATACACCAGTTCCCCTCCTGCGAGACAATCGATGCGCGGCACGTAGTGGTGGCGGGAAAAAATCTGGTTTACCACATAGACGGGGAGCCTTTTTCGGCGGTGGGGCGCCTGGAAGTAGTCGTTCACCCCGCTTCGCTCAAGATACTTTCCCCGCACAAGAAAATATAATATACTCCACATTAATGTCGAGGATCATGAAGAAGACAGTCGTCCCCGGTTTCGCCGTGTATACGGCGTTGATGTTCATCGTATGGGTCGCATTCCTGCAATTATACAAAGGTGCGTTCTACCTGTATTTCTCCGAGGTATTCGCCCCGGCGGCGGTTGATGAGGTAAGCCGGGCGGTGTGGGTGTCGATGCGGTTCGATTTCCGTCTGTCCCTCATCCTGATACTGTTACCCTGCTTGTTGTCGATGACGATGCCCGGCCGTTTCTTTTCCCGAAAGGGGTTCAAACGGTTCGCCCGGTCGTATTTCGCCGTGGTCGGAGTACTGATCACGCTGCTGTTGATGGCCGATCTGGGCAACTTTTCCTATACCGGGGAACGCCTGAACGCTTCGCTGGCCGAATTCGCCAAAAATCCGCTCATCTCCCTGGGGATGTTGTGGCAGAGCTACCCCGTGGTTTGGGGGACGTTGGGCGTAGCGGCGATAGGCTTCCTTTTTTATTTCCTGTCCTCGTGGATATACCGCCTGTCGTCCCGTTTTGCCGAAGGAAAGGAAAAATTGCCCCGAATACTTTGGCGGGCGGTGTGGGTATTGCTGGTGGCCTGGGGCCTGTACGGTTCCGTGTCGCACTATCCTCTGCGGTGGAGCGAAGCTTATTTCTCCAAAGATAAAAATGTAAACAGCCTGGCATTGAATCCGGTGCTGTACCTTTTCTCGAGCCTGTCCTCGGCCGATACTTCGGTGGACATGGAGGCTTTTGAAAAATACCTTCCGGCCATGACCCGGTATCTGGGCACGATCCCGGACAAGCCTTTCGAGCGGCACGTGCCTGCTAAGGGAGATCGCCGGCCCAATATCGTATTCGTGATGCTGGAATCCTTCGGCGCCGCCCCGATGAGCGCGTTCGGCAATCCGCTGCCTTCGACCCCGCATACCGATTCGCTGCTGCAAAAATGCCTGTTCTTTAAAAACGCTTACGTGCCCCGTTGGGGGACGGCCTTTACCGTATATGGTTCGCTCACCGGGATACCGGACGTGACGCTGGGAACCACCGCTTCGCGGGTGCAGAAAGCGATCGACCAACGCGTGATCATGGATCAGGCGGTGGGCTACAAACGGTTTTATATGCTCGGCGGCAGTGCGAACTGGGCCAACATTCGGGCCGTGTTCCAAAGCAACGTGGAAGGTATCCAAATATTTGAAGAAGGGTCTTATCCGGTGGAAAACCGAGTAGACGTATGGGGTATCGACGATTACGACCTGTTCAAGTATGCTTCGACGATGTTCGACAGCCTCAACCGTGCCGGGGAGCCTTTTGTCGCTTACGTGCAGACTTCTTCCAATCACCGGCCCTATACCGTACCCGACCAGCGGGACAGCTATCGTCCTTTGAAAGAATCCGAAGTGGATATGGAAGCCCTGCGCCGGGCTGGTTTCCTGGAACTGGGACAATACAACGCTTTGCGCTACCTCGATTTCAACATCGCGCGGTTCGTCCAAAGAGCGGAGGAACAGGGCTGGGCCGAAAATACCGTCATCGTATTCTTCGGCGACCACAATATGGGCCTCAACCCGTATTCCCACACCGCGCGGCCCGAATACGAGGCGGGATTGTCGCATTTCCATGTGCCGATCTTCGTTTACGCTCCCTCGTTCATAGAGCCCCGTACGGTAGAGGCGCCGGCCGCCCTGATGGATGTGATGCCCACCGCCTTTTCGATAGCCGGGCTGCCGTACACCAATTACACGCTGGGCCGGGATATGAGTGACCCCCTCAATTATGCGCGTTCATATGCGTTCTCCGGCGGGTCGTACCAGGGTACGGACGGAATCACTCTTATTGCCGATAGTTTGGCCTACACCCGTGCCATCGACGGCAGCGTTCCCCCGGTGCTTTACCGCTACCAGGATGGCCGCCCGCTCGATTCGCTGTCCGCCGATACGCCGCAGGCCGCCGCATTGGATTCGCTCGTACAGGCGTTCTACCAAAGTGCCCGGTACCTCTATTTCAATAACCGCAAACAACCTTAACTTTTAAATACCGATAAGCCATGAATATGTTGTTGTATTTGCTGTTCAAACTTCAGACAGGGCTGCCGGACATTTCGCCGGCGGCAGTCGATTCCCTGGAAAAACACGATATGAAAGCGTTTTTCGCCGGGTTGAAAAATATGACGCTCGACCAGATCGTCGACATGACCGTCCGGGGCGTATTGGATGCCGTGATCCGGATCGTACTGGCCGTCCTGCTGTTTTATATAGGGCGCTGGATTATCCGGCGCGTTGTCGGTTTTTTCCGGCGGATGTTCATTCGCCGCGAGGTGGACGTATCGCTCAGCACCTTCCTTTTGTCGATGATCCGTATCACGATGATGTTCATCCTGATCATTATCGTGATCAGTTTCCTGGGCATCGATACCACGTCGTTTATCGCCATCTTCGCTTCGGCCGGTCTGGCTATCGGTATGGCGCTCTCCGGCACTTTGCAGAATTTCGCCGGGGGCGTGCTGGTGCTGCTGCTCAAGCCGTACCGCGTAGGCGATTATATCGAGGCGCAGGGACAGGCCGGCACCGTGCGAGCCATTACGCTGTTCTCTACCCTGCTCGCTACTCCGGACAATAAGATCATTCTGCTGCCCAACGGGGGTATGTCCACCGGTATCATCAACAATTATTCCCACGAATCCACCCGCCGGGTGGACTGGACTTTCGGCATCGGCTACGGCGACGATTACGACAAGGCGAAAGCCTTGCTCGCTTCCCTGCTCGAAGCCGACGAAAGGGTACTCAAAGAACCGGCTTATTTCATCGCACTGGCTTCTCTGGGGGATTCTTCGGTCAATATCACGGTGCGCGCCTGGACGAAACTGGAGGATTACTGGGGCGTATTTTTCGATATGAACGAGAAAGTATACAAGAATTTTCCCCGCGAGGGGCTCAATATCCCGTTCCCGCAGATGGATGTCCATATGTATAAAGAACAGGCTTAAGAAATGCTCAAAACGCTGCTATTCATAGGTACCGGGAGTTTTTTAGGCGGGGTTTCGCGCTATGTGCTTACCCGTCTGGTGCAGGACCATATCCTGCATGTTTTCCCGTACGGGACGCTCGTGGTGAATTTGGCCGGGTGTTTTCTCATCGGACTGTTCTACGGGCTGTTCGATCGGGGGCACGTGCTGGATCCCGACATCCGGATGTTCCTGACGGTGGGTTTTTGCGGGGGCTTCACGACGTTTTCGACCTTTGCCAACGAGAACCTTTCGATGCTCCAGGGCGGGAATTTCCTGGGTGTGGGGGCCTACGCGGTGCTCAGTTTCGCACTCGGGCTGGCTATGGTATACCTGGGACAATTGACGGTCAAACTATTTTAATCTTTACTATCACGACATAAAAAGATAAACCATGAACGATCAAGCAAATACGGGCCATGCGGCCGAAGAGATGCGGTTCTGTCAGAGCTGTGGGATGCCCGTCGACGAAATGGAATTGCGGGGCACCGAAAAAGACGGCGGCCTGAGCGAGGACTACTGTATCTACTGCTACCGGGACGGGGCTTTTACCGAGGACTGTACGATGGAACAGATGATCGCCCATTGCGCGGAGATGGTCGACGAGTTCAACAAGGAGAGCGAGGTGAAGTACACCAAAGAGGAAGCTATTGCCCAGATGAGGCAGTTCTTCCCCCTGCTCAAACGCTGGAAGGGGGCTTCCGGCCGGGAATAAAAACATTTTTTGACAGTTCAAATGGCTCCGGAATCTTCCGGGGCTTGATTTTGTAGTTTATCCTGACGGTATGGCGCAACTTATTTTACCGGGGGAAAGCCTTGCAGGAGTCGAACTCGTCAAATGTGTCTTAAAAAAATCCTAAAACGGCATTTTTCTATTAAACCTTTCCGGGGAAATCCAGTCTCCCTTTATAGGAAAGGTGTGCCGGTGCAAAACCGGTTGTAATTTGTTAAAAGCCGTATGTTTGCCTTTCTTATACGGAAAACTGCACGCATCTATGACAAAAAAAGCAAAAATAGCCGTTCTGGCTGCGATAGTCCTGTTGATTGCCGGGATGATCGTTTACCCTAAAGTAAAAAGATCTGCTAAAGCCTCCGAAGATCCACGATCGGGCGTGGTTTCCAAGAATCCCTCTGCGAGAACTTTAAATGTCAATGCCCAGGTGCTGGGATACCGGACTTTGTCCGACCGTATCGTCCGCACGGGCAGTACGATGCCCGACGAGGAAGTCAACCTTTCGTTTGAATCTTCGGGCAAGATCGTGGCGATCTATTTCACCGAAGGTACGCACGTCAAAAAAGGCGAACTCCTGGCAAAAATAAACGATGCGCCGTTGCAGGCTCAGCTGAAGAAACTACAGGCCCAGGTGCAGTTGGCTACCGACCGGGTATACCGCCAGCGTACCCTGCTGGAAAAGGATGCCGTGAGCCAGGAAGCCTTCGAACAGGTGCAGACCGCCTACGAGCAACTCATGGCCGATATCGAACTGGTCAAAGCCAATATCGCCCAGACGGAACTGCGGGCACCGTTCGACGGGATTATCGGGCTGAGGATGGTCAGCGAAGGTTCTTATGCCTCTCCATCCACCGTGGTGGCCAAACTGACGAAAATATCCCCCATAAAGATCGAATTCTCTATCCCTGAAAGCTATGCCACCGAAGTGGGCCGGGGTTCCCGTATCGTTTTCAGGATGGAACAGGACGGCTTGATGAAGGATTACGGGGCGACGATCTATGCGGTGGAAAGCACGATAGACGAACCGACACGCAGTCTAAAAGTGCGCGCCCGCTATCCCAATGCCAACGAAAGCATTGTCCCTGGCCGGTACGTTTCGGTGGAGATCACCAAGAGCGAGATAAAGGACGCCTTGGTCGTACCCAGCGAGGCCGTGATCCCGGAGATGGGCCGCCAGATCGTATATCTGTACAAGGGTGGGAAAGCCGAGCCCCGGGAGATCGTGCTAGGGCTGCGCACCGAGGACAAAGTACAAGCTCTTGAAGGGCTAGAAAGAGGGGATACCGTGCTGGTGTCCGGTGTGATGCAGCTCCGTACCGGGATGCCGGTGCGGATCGAAAACCTGAAAGCGGGAGGGGACGACTGATGGCCAATATATCCGAAACAAGTATCCGCCGTCCGGTACTCTCTACCGTGCTGATGCTCGTCATTATCCTGTTCGGGTTCATCGGTTATACTTTCCTGGGCGTGCGCGAATACCCCAGCGTAGACCAGCCCATCATCTCGGTGAGCGTTTCCTATCCGGGGGCCAACGCCGAGGTGATCATGAACCAGATCACCGAGCCTCTCGAGCAGAACATCAACGGGATTCCCGGTATCCGCTCGCTGAGCAGCACTTCCAGCCAGGGACAAAGCCGTATCACGGTCGAATTCGAACTGTCGGTCGACATGGAAACCGCGGCCAACGACGTGCGCGACAAGGTTTCCCGCGCCCAGCGCAACCTGCCGCGCGACTGCGACCCCCCGACCATCTCCAAAGCCGATGCGGACGCCTCCCCTATCATGCAGATCGCGGTACGCAGCAGCAAACGTTCGCTGATGGAACTGTCCGAGATCGCCGAACTTACCGTCAAAGAGCGCCTGCAGACCATTCCGAACGTCAGTGCGGTCAATATTTGGGGGGAGAAACGCTACTCGATGCGCCTGTGGCTGGACCCGGTCAAAATGGCCGGTTACGGCGTGACCCCGCTCGATATCCGCAACGCGGTGGAAAAAGAGAACGTGGAGCTGCCTTCCGGCAGTATTGAAGGCAATACCATGGAACTTTCCATCCGCACGATGGGCCTGATGACCACCGCCCGGGAGTTCAACAACCTGATCATCAAGGAAAGCGGGGGCAATATTGTACGGTTCAGTGACGTAGGTTATGCCGAAGTGTCGCCTGAAGACTTGCGCAGCATCCTGAAAAAGAACGGGGAGCCGATGGTCATCGACGTGATCGTGCCCCAGCCCGGAGCCAACCATATCGAGATCGCCGAGGAGGCTTACCGGCGCATCGAACAGATCAAGAAAGACCTGCCGGAAGACGTCACGGTGGAAATGATGTACGACAATACGCGCTTCATCCGGGCGTCCATCAACGAGGTGCGCAATACCCTGTACGAGGCGCTTGTGTTGGTGATCCTCATCATTTTCCTCTTCCTGCGGGACTGGCGGGTCACCCTGATCCCCTGCGTAGTGATCCCGATATCCCTGGTCGGTGCGTTCTTTGTGATGTATCTGGCGGGATTTTCCATCAACGTGCTCACGATGCTGGCTATTGTATTGGCAGTGGGACTGGTGGTGGACGACGCCATCGTGATGACCGAGAATATTTATGTGAAGATAGAACAGGGGATGGACCCCAAAACAGCCGGGATCGAAGGCTCCCGGGAGATATTCTTCGCGGTAGTATCGACCACGATCACCCTGATATCGGTCTTTCTGCCCATCGTGTTCATGGAGGGCATGACCGGGCGGCTGTTCAAGGAATTTAGTATCGTGATTGCCGGGGCGGTAGCTATTTCCGCTTTTGCGGCGCTTACTTTTACGCCGATGCTGGCCACCAAACTGCTGAAAAAACACGATAACAAGAACTGGTTCTACCGCAAAACGGAGCCCTTTTTCCTGGGAATGAACCGCCTGTACGAGCGCAGTCTGGACGCATTCCTTCGGCGCCGGGTGTGGGCGCTTCCCATCGTGGGCGTGCTGTTTGTCCTCACATGGTTTTTCTGGACGCGTATCCCGGCCGAACTGGCCCCGATGGAAGACCGTTCGATGGTGTCGGTCAATATGCGCGGCCCGGAAGGCAGTACGTTCGAATTTATCCGGGATTATGCCGACCGTATCGCCTATATCGCCGATTCGATCGCTCCGGAGCGGCAGTCGCTCATGGCCCGTTCTTCGAGCGGGAGCGGTTCCATCAACGTGATACTCCCCGATATCGCCGACCGCGAGCGCTCGCAGATGGAGATCGCCGAACAGCTCTCCGCTGCCGTGCGGGGGGAAACCCAGGCGCGGGCTTTCGTACAGCAGCAATCGACTTTCGGAGGCCGCCGCGGAGGAATGCCTATCCAATACGTGCTCCAGACCACGAGCCTGGACAGCCTGCAAAAATACCTGCCGGTATTCATGGATAAAGTCAACGCCAGCCCGGTGTTCCAGATGGCCGACGTCAACCTGAAATTTACCAAACCGGAGGCGCACATCGAGATCGACCGCGACAAGGCGACCCTTCTGGGGGTCAGCACCCGTAATATCGCCCAGACCCTGCAGTACGCCCTGTCGGGACAGCGGGTCGGTTATTTCTACATGAACGGGAAACAGTACCAGATACTGGGCGAGATCAACCGCCAGCAACGCAACAAACCGGTCGACTTGAAATCCATCTATGTGCGCAGCGACAACGGACAAATGATACAGCTCGACAATCTGGTGACGATCCGGGAAGCGACCGCCCCCCCACAGCTATACCGGTACAACCGTTTTGTGGCGGCGACCGTTTCCAGCGGCCTGGCCAAAGGCTATACGATCGGGGACGGACTGGACGAGATGGACCGCATCGCGGCCGAAACGCTCGGCGACTCGTTCCGTACAGCCCTTTCCGGGGAATCCAAGGAATTCCGGGAGAGCTCGTCGAGTCTGATGTTCGCCATGGTGCTGGCCCTTATTATGATCTACCTGGTGCTGGCCGCCCAGTTCGAGAGTTTCAAAGACCCGCTGGTGGTGATGTTCACCGTGCCGCTGGCTATCGCGGGGGCTTTGGCGTTCATGTATTTCGGCGGCATCACGATGAACATTTTCAGCCAGATCGGTATCATCATGCTCATCGGACTGGTGGCCAAGAACGGTATCCTCATCGTCGAATTCGCCAACCAGCGCCAGCAGGCCGGTATGTCTATCGGAGAGGCGATCCGGGTGGCGTCCGTACAGCGCCTGCGCCCGATCCTGATGACCAGCGCCTCCACCATATTGGGGCTGGTGCCGTTGGTGGTCGCTTCCGGCGAGGGGGCCAACGGGCGTATCGCGATGGGAGTGGCCGTAGTAGGCGGTATGTTGGTGTCTACCCTGTTGACACTGTTCATCGTGCCGGCCATGTACAGCTTTATCTCTACCGACCGCAAGAAAAAACTGCTTAAAAATTATTCGGCCGACGCCGTAAAAGCATGAAGAGTACGAATATGAAAAAATACAGTGCGATCGCGGCATTCGTCTTTTTAGCCGCCTCCCCTTCGTATGCCCAGACACAAGTGTACGATCTGAAAGAATGTGTGGAAAAAGGCCTTCGGGACAATTATTCCATCCGGATCGTCCGGGGCGAAGAGCAGGTGGCCAAAAATAATGCCATCATCGGGAATGCGGGCTACCTGCCTACGCTGGATTTCAGCGGAGGCGGCAGCGGCAGTGTCAACAACAACCGGAACCGCGCGGCGGCGGACGGAACGATCGATACGTCGCACGGGGTAACTTCCGAAACGGCCAATGCCGGGCTGACCCTTAACTGGACGGTCTTCGACGGGTTGGGTATCCAGGCGCAATATGCCCGGTTGAAGGAACTTGAGATCATGGGCGAACTCGGCACCCGGATGGCGGTCGAGGATTTTATCGCCGACATTTCCGGCGAATATTACAACTTGATCCGCCAGCAGACGCGCCTTACCAACCTCCGATCTTCGCTCGACCTCTCCCGCGAGAGGCTGCGTATCGTCGAGGTGAACTACGCGACCGGATCGATGTCCGGGCTCGACCTGAAACAGGCGCAGGTCGATTTCAATGCGGACAGTTCGAAAGTGATCAACCAATTGGAGGTCGTACACGCCTCCCGTATCCGGCTGAACCGGCTGATGGCCGCCGGGAATGTCGAGGAGCCCATCCATGTGAAAGATTCGCTGATCACTCCCGACGTCTCCCTGGACGCGAGGGAACTGTGGGAAAGCACCCTTTCGTCCAACGTATCCTTACAGATGGCCCAGAAAAACCTGTACCTTTCCGAACTGGACTTGAAAAAAGCGCGCAGCCGGAATTATCCGTACGTCAAATTGAATGCCGGGTACGGCTATACCTCCACGTGGAACGGGGCCGGTGCGACGGATCTGCAGCAACGACTGGGGCTTAATTACGGGGTGACGGTCGGTATCAATATTTTCGACGGGATGAACCGCCGGCGCGAACAGCGCAACGCCCGCATCCAGATAGATAACCAACAGCTCCGGGTCGAAGATACCGAACTCGGCCTGCGGGCCGATATGAGCAACCTGTGGATGGCCTACCGGAACAATATCGACCTGTGGGAACTCGAAAAAGAGAATGTGGTAGTAGCCGAAGAGAACTATTCCATCGCTATGGATCGTTATAAACTGGGCGATCTTTCCGGTATCGAACTCCGCGAGGCGCAGAACAGCCTGCTGGAAGCCGAAGAACGCCTTTCCATAGCCGAGTACTCTATCAAAATATGCGAAATATCGCTGCTGCAGCTCAGCGGACTGATTATCCGGTACATGTACCCTGAAAATCCGCGGGTGTAATTTTAATGGCGACCGGGGGAGGGCAGGAAAATGTAAAAAACGCTAATCGAACAAAATATAAAATCCCGCCCCCGGCGCTTGTCTGACAACACACATATGTCCTTGTTTCTTCGGGGCAAAGATATAAAAAATCACATATATATCCTTTTTATTAACTTTTAAATTGTCGACGCCGTTCTTCATCTCCGGTTTTTCCGCATCAGGAAGGAGATAATGATTTCTAAATATGCTCTTAAAGTCTTTGTAGGGCTAATTGAGCTTGCGGAAAAATGTTTTATCTTACATATAAGTGCCCGCACTAAAATAAAGGTACATATATGACAAGACTGGACAAAGTGACCGTATACCTCACCGCCTCCAACGGGCGGGAAGAGGCGGTTACCCTCGAAAATAATGCTGACAAGTATTATTCCTTTGCCGAAGCGCTCAAAAAGGCCCGGGCCCGCCGGAAAATCTCCCAATCCCAGTTGGCCCAGCTTTGCGGGTTCGCTTCCCCTACCTATGTGTCGCGTATCGAACAGGGATTGATCAATCCCAGTCAAAAGACTATGCAGCGTATTCTGGAGGCATTGGGATACCGTTTAGGCTATGTAGTCGAACCGAGAGAATGACATTCAAGTAACAACTATACCCTAACAACCATGAAAAATACCCCGATCCGACATATTGCTTTTTTTGCGATACCCTGTTCCGTTTTCCTGGCGGCCTGTTCCTGTAGTAAACACGACCCGGATCCGCGGTATGTGACGACCGATTATTCGGCGGCGGACAGTTGGCTGGTCAATCCCCGGGGGAGTGGATCTAAGGCGGTGGATGTCTTTTATCTCTATCCGACGACCTATTCCGGCGCGGAAAATTCCTGTCCTGTCACCGATGCGGGAATGCGGGCCGGTGCCAAAAAAAACCGACAGTCCAATGCTTCGGTATACGAACAGACGGCCAACCTGTATATGCCGTTTTACCGGCAGATGAGTGCCTCTTATGTCCTTACCCTGCCGGAGGCGGAACACGACAAGGCGATGCGGGAGATACCGGCAGTGGATGCCTTGGAAGCGTTCAAGTATTACATCGAACATTATAACGGCGGTCGCCCCTTCTTGTTGGCCGGGCACTCGCAGGGCTCCAATACCTTGCTGTACGTCATAGAGTACCTGAAAGGAAAACCCGAGTTGATGGAGCGTTTTATCGCCGCATACATCATCGGCTATTCCGTCACGCCGGAGTTTTTGCAGAAGAACCCCCATGTTTCGTTCGCACAGGGGCGGACAGACCAAAAGGTGCTCATATCCTGGAATACCGAATCGCCGGGGCTGACGGTGCCCAATCCGGTCGTTACCCCGGGGGCGCTGGCCATCAACCCGATCACTTGGACTACGGAAGAAACTCCCGCCGGTGCGGAGCTAAGCCTGGGTGCGCGCCTGGAAGAGAATGGATCGTTCGTAGACCGGCCCCATTTTGCCGATGCGCGGGTGAATCGCCAGCGGGGCGTCGTGTTGTGCTCGACGGTCGATCCGGAAGATTACCGGATACCCATTGCGATATTCCCCCTGGGAGTATTGCACGGCTGCGATTACCCGTTTTATTACTACGACCTGCAGCAGAACGTAGCCGACCGGGCGGCGGCGTATTTTCAATAAATCCCGTAGTTGACCGGCAAACTTATGTTCTGCGGGGATTTCCTACCTCTCAATATTCGTTGTGCGGGAAAGCTGCGGAACGAAGTTATTGTATTTGCCGGTTTTTGCGGATCACTCGGAATTGTAAATTTTAGAGAGATGATAAGGTAGGTTGGAACCAGTAAAAATCCTTTCAAAATCATTACTTTTTTGATAATGAATTTTAAAAACGGACTATATTTGTCCGGCGAAACCTATACAATCATGAAAAAAATAACACTGCTTTTTATCGGGCTCCTCTTGATCGTGGCGTCCTGCAATCCGTCGAAACACAGCCCAAAAAACCTTTTATGGAAAATTTCCGGGAACGGGTTGCAAAAACCCTCTTATTTGTTTGGAACCTGGCACGGGGATATACAGTTGAGAAACCAGTCCTTTTTGGACAGTATCCCGTTTTTTTATGAGGCCCTCGATTCGGCGGATGTACTTGCCAGCGAACAGGTCGCGGTAAAAGAGGCCATGAAAGAGCTTAACATTGAATTCCAGAAAAACCGCTTCAAAGAAATGCTGATGCCGGGCGATAGTTTGTTCAAAGATTTATTGGATGAAGGACAAATCGCGGAATTGGATTCTTTTCTTCGGCGGAAGTTAGGCGGAAGGAGTACATCGGCAGGAATAAATTTAAGGCCGGCGGCAATAACGTTCTCTATTGGCTATGCACTGGCCGAGAAAAAAGTACGGAATAATATCCGGGAAAAGATAAAGGAATTGGATACATCCGACAGCTTGTTCTTTAAAAAAAGAGCGCAGATTTTGGCCGAAAAGGATATAATGGATGTGTATGTGCAGAAATACTCTTATACGCATGGAAAGGAAATCATCGGATTGGACGAATTGAGCGGTTGTAACAGAAGCGCTTTGTTCCAAAACGGGAAGACGCTGAAAGAAGAAGCCGATTCTTTGATGGCCTTTGTAAACAAGCTCGATACTTTGGATTATGAGAAATTCATGGATGAAGACGTGGCCGATATGAGAGAGGCCTATCGGCAGCAGGATATATTTAAGGTCTATGAGGAAAAAGAAAAACAGCTGCAAAAATTGAACGGTATAAACCCGGACGATTCTTCGGTCTTGAAAAAATCAATCAAGGAAATATTGTATGACCGCAATTATGCTTGGATGAAGGTACTGCCGGGCATCATAAAAGAAAAATCCACTTTTATTGCCGTAGGTGCTGTCCATTTGGGAGGGGAAGAAGGATTGATCAATTTGCTGAAAAAAGAAGGCTATACAGTGGAACCGATGAATTAAAAAAACAACAATCCCGGGATTAACTCCCGGGATTGTTGTTTTTTCGGCAAGTTTGGATGTTCGGCCGCATTAATTGGTTACTTTTGTAAAAACCATTTTGAAACTACGTATCCATGAAAAGAAAACTGTTATTTTTTCTAGCCCTTGTATTGGGCTTGACGTTTGCCGCATCGGCCCAGACGGGTCAAAAGAGCGGAGAAAGCGAGGCTTACACCATCATCGCAAACCCGGGAGAGAAAGCTTCGAAAGAAGTCCGCATCAATTGGCATACGGACCTGGGGGCCAAAAAAAGCTATTGTATTTATACCAAGCGCAGCGATACGCAGTGGAAAAATGCGAAAAAGGTCAAAGCAAAACAGCATTTATGCACGGTCTACGACAGCCTGTACTCGAAAAAAGCCACGGGCGAGAATTTTTATGAAGAGGCCCGTTTTTTGCGGTGTACCGTTGAGTTGAACCGCCTCGAACCGGCTACCGAGTATATGTACCGGGTCGGATCCGGAGAGATGAGCGAAGTCCATTATTTCAGGACGGCGCCCGAATCCGGCTTGTGGACTGCCGGGATCATTTCCGATTTCCATTCTTACACGCCGCTCCCCAAACGGCTGGAAGCAGCGATGGATATGGTGAAAACGTTGGAAGACCGTAACGGGAAGGATTTTGATTTTATGCTGCACGCAGGGGATGTTTGCGCGTGGGGCGGTAGTTATTCTTTCTGGAAACGTTTGTATGCCGAGCCTTATTTCTCGAAATATATGTGGGCGGGAGTCAACGGCAACCATGACAATATGGACCGCCAGTCCGCCAAATTGTCGAACCAGTATTTCCGGTTTGCAAATAATAACCCTGAGAACGGTTATAAAGGAGAAGAGGGCGTTTGCTATTATTTCAAATACGACAATGCCCTGTTCATCATGCTCAATAACGAAAATATGCGCAGCGCAGAAGGCCTTGCGGAGGCCCAGGAGTGGGTCAAAAAAGTGATCCAATCCAACCCGACCAAATATATCGTCGTAGTGGAGCATTACCAATGGTTCCTGGGCGACAATGGGAAAACTTCGCAGTATGGCCGTTGGAAAGAATTGTTCGATGAATACGGCGTGGATCTGGCCATTGCAGGGAACAATCATATCTATGCGCGCACCAATGCCATATACCAGGATAAGGAAACCGACGGAACGAAAGGAACCGTCTATCTCCAGACTCCCTCTTCGGATAACGAACGCGGACGGGATTTGGGGGAGTGGACCGACAATACCGATTTGATCAAATACCGTTGGACGGAAGGCAGCCGTACGGTCGGCGCCCTGGTAATGGACGCCGATAATGAAAAGCTGCACCTTACGCTGTACGATCGCAACGGTAATGTAGTCGACGAAGTGTCGGTATTGGCTAAGAGATAATCCACGGAGCGTTTTTAGTTTTTTAAAATTTAAATCGGGCGTGCTTATGATCCTTGGTTAAGGATATGGGCATGCCTCTTTTTTCAACTGCGGAGAATGGTTTTTGCACTTTCATCCGTTCCGTCTCAAAGAGGAGGGCTTATCCTGCCGGCCGGAGTAAAATATTCCTTACAAACGTCAAAATGTTTCAAAAAATTCCCGACAATGATAAAAAGCCAGCACAATCATAAAATCAGTACGAAATAGTTTGAATACTCCGGATTTTACTTCGGGATATTTGTATGTTTTAATGGTTTTGTATGCTTTTAGATAATGTATTTATGATAAAAACGTACGATTTATTTTCATCCAAAAAAACATTCATGGATATTTTTTTATCTTTTCCATAAATGTCTTAGTGTGTATTGTTTTGTTAATCCGCTGTTTATCGAAGTTTCATGTTATAAACGTACGTTTGTTCCATAGAAATAATATAAACAAAGAATATCGTATAATATAATGAGATATTTTTTTATTGATAAGTTGTAATTGATATTTTTTGGTATATATTTGTTCATACTAAAACTACTACACATCATGAAACTTGCATCCAAAATCAGCACGACCGTGTTTGCATTTCTTGCTCTTTCTTTTACCTGCGGGAAACTCCAGGCCCAGGATGTTGCAGGAGATTATGTCGATAAGACCGGGCTTTTTTCCCGATTGTACAGCGGGAAAATAGAAACGCCCTACAATCTCAGACTTTATCAAGGGAATCCTTATTACAAGGATCGGAATTATGCGGAAGGCTCGATCGTATTGAATGATATTTATTATGGGGGCCAGAACATACGCTTGGACTTGTATAAGCAGCAGGCAGTGGTCTTAAGTCCTGCCAATCAGGCGTTGGTCATGCCGTTTGCAAGGGTCCAAAAAGTCACTGTATACGACCGGGCGTTTATATGGATCGTTCCGTCCAAGAATTCCGGACTGAAGAACGAGGGGTTTTATGTCCCTTGTTTTGAGGGCGGAAAAATAAACCTCCTGTGCGAGGAGCGTGTCGTTATCCAGGATAAAAAAGCCGTTCCCCTTGTATTTGAGTGGGAAATCAAATATTATCTGGGTATCGGGGGAAAATACTACCACATGAAAAATAAAGGCGATTTTCTCCGGTTGTTTCCTGAAAATAAAAAACAGATCAATAGATACGCAAGGGAAAACAGGCTCGATTTTATTGATGCCAAAGAACAAAGTATGATCGCTTTGGCCACTTTTTGTGATAACCTGTAAACGAATTTGGCGGCCATGAAAAAAACTACACTACTTACAATTTTACTGCTGGTCGGTTTTGCCCAGGAAAAACTTGCGGCTCAACAAATCGCACCCGTTGAAAAAGATAGCATTTCAATCGGGGAACTGATAGATATGGTGGAAACCAAAAGCGACTACCGGGTTTATACCAACCTCGAACCGGGATTGAAGGTACATGCCGGTAAGGGCGGGGACTCTCCCTTGCAAAGGTTGAAAAGCGCTTTCGCCGGCACGGAATACATGGTTTCGACCTACGGGGGGAAAATATATATTTTAGCCGGGGAACTGCTGGATACCCGGTATATGCTTTCTTTGGATTTGCAGCAAGCGGATCAGCCGGATCGCCAATTGCTCCCGGCAGAGGCGCCGGCCGACATGGATATGGGAATACCCACGGAAACGTCGGCCTCTGAGAACAGGGTGTATGCCATAGGCAACAGGTATTCCAAAGAGAAACCGGCAAAATCCGTGCTAAAAGGAAAAGTGACGACTTTTAAAACCGGGGAGCCGGTACCCGGAGTCACTATCGTATTAAAGGATCCTTATGTGGCCAGCACGACGGATAAGGACGGAAATTACTCGATCGAATTGCCTACCGGGCGAATAAAACTGGATATAAGCGGATTTACTTTCAGGCCCACGACCAGGCAGTTAATGCTCTACGGGGACGGAAACCTGAATATCGAAATGATGGAGGATGTAAAGATGCTGGAGGAAGTAACGGTCTATGCAGATAGAATAAACAGCCTGAAAAGTACGCAGATAGGGGTGGAGACGATGGAGGTTGCCAAGATCAAAAATGTCCCGATGGCATTGGGGGAAGTAGATCTTTTAAGGGCCATACAGACATTGCCGGGGGTAAAAACGGTGGGAGAGGCTTCTACCGGGTTCAATGTCCGCGGAGGCGCCACGGATCAGAACCTGATACTCCTGAATAACGGGACCATTTACAACCCGAATCATCTTTTCGGTTTTTTTACCGCATTCAGCGTAGAGATGGTAGATCAGGCCGAACTTTTTAAAAGCAGTATTCCCGCCAAATACGGGGGAAGGATATCGTCGGTGCTGAATATTACCGGAAAAGAAGCCAGCAAGGAAAAGTTCACCGGATCGGCCGGGATAGGGCTGGTGACGAGCAATCTGAACCTTGAGATCCCTATCGCAAAAAACAGGACATCCTTGCTGCTTACCGGCAGGACTACCTATTCGGACTGGATATTGAAAGCTCTCCCGGACGACAGCGGGTACAATGACGGCACGGCCAATTTTTATGATTTAGGTGCTGTCTTCAGCCATGACATCAACCGGAAAAACCAGTTGAATGTCTACGGCTATTACAGTCATGACCAATTTTCATTCAGCAAGTATGAAAAATACGGGTATACCAACCTGAATGCCTCGGCCAAATGGCGTACGATTTTCAACGACAGGTTTCTTCTGAATTTTTCGGCCGGGTATGACCATTACGATTATTTGAACAAGGAAACGGCCCAAGAAACGGAGGCATTTAAACTTACTTTCGACATCAATCAGTTTTTTGCCAAAGCGGATTTCACCTACGATTTAGGAAAACATAAGATAGATTTCGGCCTTAATACGATTCTGTACAAGATCAATGCCGGCACCCTGGATCCCGTAGGGGAGGCTTCCCTGATGAGGCATGACGAATTACAGGAGGAAAAGGCCCTGGAATCTGCCATTTATGTGAGCGATGAATGGGCGATTACCCCCAAGTTTTCCGTGAATGCCGGTATCCGGTATTCGATGTTCAATGCTATGGGGCCGCGCACTTACAATAAATACCTCCCGGGAAAACTTCCGAGCCAGGAGTCGGTATCCGAAACGGTCGATGTGGAGGGGAACAAAATATTCAAGACTTACCAGGGACCTGAATTCCGCTTGTCTGCCCGGTATATGTTACAGGACAACCTTTCGTTAAAAGCCGGGTTCAATACCATGCGGCAATACATACATAAGTTGTCCAACACGGTTATCATGTCTCCCACGGACACTTGGAAGCTTAGCGATGCCAACATAAAACCCCAAACGGGCTGGCAGGCGGCCACGGGACTTTATTATACGATCCCCAAAAAGGATGTGGAAACCTCGGTCGAGGTGTATTATAAACGGATGAACGACTACCTCGATTATCGGGGCGGAGCCAAGCTCATCATGAACCACCATATCGAAACGGATGTCGTATCTACGGAAGGCTATGCCTATGGAGCGGAATTCTCCATAAAAAAAATGTCGGGCAAACTCAACGGATGGGTGAGCTACACGTATTCCCGTACTTTCCTGCGGCAAAGCGACAAGTTGATCGCCAATCCGATCAATAATGGGGAATGGTATCCGACGAATTATGACAAACCCCATGATTTCAAGCTTGTCGGGAACTACAAATTTACCCAACGTTTCAGCCTTTCGTTAAACGTCGATTACAGTACGGGCCGGCCCACTACCGTCCCGTCGGGGAAGTATTTTAATCCGGCATCGAACTCGATACAGGTTATTTATACCGATAGGAATACGTTCCGTATCCCCGATTATTTCCGCGGCGACATCGCCTTTAATATCGAGCCGACACACCGGAAGACCGCCCTTGTCCACAGTAAAATATCCATAGGGGTGTACAATTTTACGGGCCGGAAAAACGTGTATTCGGTTTACTATGTCAGCGAGGGAGGGAGTATAAAAGGATACCAGTTATCCATTTTCGGAGCCCCTATCCCTTATGTAACGTATAGTTTAAAATTCTAACCGCCATGAAACAGAGAGTAACACATATTTTCACATCCGCCCTTGCGATAGTTGTGTCGGTATTGCTTCCGGTAAGTTGTATCTCGGAGTTCCAAGCCGAGCTGCCGGGCAAAGAAGACGACATACTGGTGGTCTCCGGGGATATCGTGGAAAATACCGAAGTCGAATTCGTAC
>CAUHQV010000019.1 GCA_959608625.1 uncultured Flavobacteriales bacterium | reverse complement strand
AGCTGCCTTTTTTACTTCACGAGCCCCGAAAATTGGGGCTCGTTTTATATACGGCGGATCAGGGATCGGAGATTCTCTAATAGCCGGGATAAAAAGACTGCAAAAAGCAAGGAAAACATTTTATTTTTCCATGAAAAATGCGTAAAATTGCAGTCCTATTCGGGGTGTAGCGCAGCCTGGCAGCGCGCTGCGTTCGGGTCGCAGAGGTCGGAAGTTCGAATCTTCTCACCCCGACGAAAAGGCACCAAATTATTTGGTGCCTTTTTTGTTTTTATTATCGGCGGCATGCATTTTTGTTTATCCCCCGGCTTTACCAGAGGAAGCTTATTCGTACTTAATCGTTTCCGCCGGCCGGATACGGGATATGAAAAAAGAGGGCAGCAGAAGCATCAACATATTGAGCAGGGCGGCCCCGGCGTTGAGCGCAAGTATCATCCAGAAATTGAGATAGACGGGAACGACATCGATGCTGTACGATTGGCTGTCCAGGGTGACGATCCCGAAATATTTCTGGATCAGCAGCAGGGCGATCCCGATCAGATTTCCCCAGAATAAACCCCGTACGATGATATAGAAAGAATTCCACAGGAATACCCGGCGCAGGAGTTCGTTGGGGGATCCCAATGCTTTCATCAGGCCGATAAAGGAAGTTTTTTCAAGAATCAGGATCAGCAGAACCGTGATCATATTTACCCCGCAGACCAGGATCATGATACCTAATATTACGATGATATTGATGTCGAACATGGCCACCCAATCCAGCAGCGCTGCATGTTCGGTGGCGATGGATGAGATATGAAATTCCCATTCGGTTTCTGTCAGGATCTTTTGCGTGGCAGCCTGGATATCCCGGGGATTTTTCAAAATGAGCTCAAATCCGCTGACTTGGTCGGGTTCCCACCGGTTTATCGATTGCAAAGCCCGCAGATCGGCGATGGCGTAGTTGTCGTCGAAGTCCGAAATGCCGCTTTTGAATGTGCCCGCCAAGGTGAAATAACGCAGGATAGGTCGCCCGGAATCCCGCACGAAATACATCCGGACGCGCTCGCCTACCGATAGGTGGAGGGCGTCGGCGGTATTTTGGGAGACCAGGATACTGTCGTTTTCTTCGCCGGCACCGAAGCAGGGGACGCGTCCGGATTTGACGAATCAGGCCAGTCCTTCCGTGCGGTAGTCGGAGGATATTCCCTTGAGGACAACCCCTTCGAATTCATCTCCTTTTTTTAGAATGCCGGCCCTTTCGGCAAATACTTGTATATGATCGATCTCGGGGACAGCGGTGAATTCCGGGTAAAAATCCTGATGGGTGGAAAGCGGTTCGGGTGTGTAGGCCGGGCTTTGCTGCTGGGCGGTCATTTGGATGTGCCCGGCAAAAGCGGCTACGTTTTGGCGGATGGTCCGTTGAAGTCCGGTGCCCGTGGCTACGGCGATAAGCATCACTACCATACCCAGTGCGACCGCTCCGACGGCAATATGGAGTATGGGGGAGGAAATTTGGCGTTTATGTCTATCTTTTTTGTATATTCGCCTTGATATAAAGTACGCTAATTTCACCACTTTAAAGCCACATAATTATGAAACACAAATTTATTATTAAATTATTAAGCGCCGTCGTTTTAGGCGTATTTTGTTTTTCTTTTTCGACCTCCTGCGCCAAAAAAACGGAAGGCATTCAGGTGGGGGCCGAAAATATCGATGCGTACTTGCCGCTGTTGAAAGATAAGCGCGTAGGTTTCGTAGGGAATAATACCTCCATCCTGGGCGATGGGACTCATACGGTCGACTACCTGAAAGAAAAAGGCGTGAATATCGTCAAGGTGTTCGCTCCCGAACACGGGTTCCGGGGGGATGCCGATGCCGGCGAGCACGTGGAGGATATGGTCGATCCCAGGACGGGGATAAAGATCGTGTCGCTCTACGGGAAGGTCAACAAGCCGACCCCCGAGATGCTCGAAGACGTGGATGTTCTCGTATTCGACATACAGGACGTGGGATGCCGTTTTTATACGTACATCTACCTGCTGCAGCGGGTGATGGAAGCCGGTGGGGAAAACAACGTACCGGTGATCGTACTGGACCGTCCAAACCCCAACGGGTTCTTTATCGATGGGCCGATCCTGCTGGATACTTGCCGTTCGGGCATAGGCATGCAGCCGCTTCCCATCACTTACGCCCTGACCATCGGGGAATTGGGTAACCTGTACAACGGGGAAGGCTGGCTTCGCGACAGCGTGACCTGCGACCTGACGGTCATCCCGTGCCTGAACTACGACCATACGATGCGCTACAGCCTGCCGGTGCCCCCTTCGCCGAACCTTCCCAACGACCGTTCGGTAAACCTGTTCGCCAGCACCTGCCTGATAGAAGGCACGCCTATGTCGGAAGGGCGCGGTACACCGTGGCCGTTCGAGGTGATCGGCTCGCCGCTGATCGATTCCACAGCTACGGATTTTACTTTCACTCCTAAACCTTCTTTCGGGGACAAGAACCCCAAACAGAACGGGGTGGTATGCTATGGCCTCGACCTGCGCGAAGAACCGGAACAGGCGGAGGTGAATCTGGATTATATTATTTGGGCTTACAACAACTATACGGACAAAGAAAATTTCTTTAACCGCCGCGCGTTCTCGCTGCGTGCCGGAAACTACGAGCTGGAAGACCAGATCAAGGCCGGTATGACGCCTGAACAGATAAAGGCGACGTGGAAAGAAGGGCTTGACCAGTTCAAGCAGGTTCGCAAGAAATACCTGATCTATCCGGACTTCGAATAACTTTTCCGCCTGATGGCAACAAACAAAAGGGTTTCGGTCCTTATTTTGGCATTGTCGCTCTGTCTCCCGCTTCTGGTATGCGGGCAGAGCGGCAATGTCGTTTATCCGGCCCAGCAGCCGTCCAAATGGGCGGAGATGCTGGAAGGAAAAAGAGTGGCCTATGCCGGGATTGCCAGTTCGGTAACCCCCGAGGGACATTCGCTCGATCTCTTGCTGAAAAACGGCGTGAACGTGGTGAAGATATTCACCCCGGAGCATGGTTTTTCCGGCACGGCCGATGCGGGGGAAAAAATCGGCGATACGGTCGATGAAAAGACGGGTATCCCTATCGTTTCGCTGTACGGCAAAGTAAGAAAACCCACGCCTATCCATTTGGAAGACGTGGACGTGATCGTGTTCGATATGCCGGACATGGGTTGCCGGTTCAACACGAAACTCATTACGATGCAGGGGATGATGGAATCCGCCGCCGCGAGCGGGGTGGATTTCGTGGTGTTCGACCGGCCCAATCCCAACGGCCATTACGTGGACGGGAATATCCTCGATACGGCGTTCCGTTCGGGGGTGGGGAAACAGACGGTACCCATCGTACATGGGATGACCCCGGGGGAATACGCCCGGATGCTGGGCGGGGAGGGCTGGCTGGAAGGCGGCGTCCGTTGTAACCTGACGGTTGTACCGTGCGAAAATTATTCCCATAAAGACCGGTATTATATGCCGGTGTTCGCCGCGCCGAACCTGCGCACGGACAAGGCGATCAATCTGTATCCGAGTATTTGCTTTTTCGAGGGAACCCCGCTTTCCGAAGGCCGGGGGACGGATCGTCCGTTTGAAATGTTCGGTTCGCCGCTGCTCCCCGAAACGGGATATTCGTTCGTGCCTGAACCCCGGGAAGGGGCGAAGGGTTCGAAGCATTACGGGGTAAAGTGCCATGGGTTGGACCTGTCCGGTACGCCGGATCTGGCCGAGGTAAACCTGGAGTGGCTGATATGGGCTTATGAGAATTATCCGGAGGGAGAAAAGAAAAATTTCTTCACGCCGTTCTTTGATCTGCTGGCCGGCGGGGATACCTTGCGCAAGCAGATACAGGCCGGTATGATGCCTGAACAAATAAAAGCGACGTGGAAAGAAGGACTGGACTGGTTCCGTCCGATCCGGGCCAAATACCTGCTTTACGAGGATTTTTAGGAGTAAAAAAGAAGCAACTAAATAAACATCTTTATGAACATCAAGACAATTTTCAGAACTTTTTGTCTTTCGGCCCTGATGCTGGCGTTCCTGCCGGCGATGGCCCAGAAGACGCCGGCTTCCAAAGAGAAGCCGATCGAAGTGGGAGCCGAGCAGTCTTCCATGTACCTCAAGCTGCTAAAAGGCAAAAAAGTAGGCTTTGTGGGTAACCATACGTCCGTGATGGACAACGGCCAGCACGTGGTAGACTATTTGCTGTCCAAGGGCGTGAATATCGTGAAGATATACGCGCCGGAGCATGGTTTCCGCGGAACGGCGGCGGCAGGGGCCAAAATATCCGACGAAGTGGATGAAAAAACGGGCATTCATGTGGTATCGCTTTACGGGAAAAACTACAAGCCTTCGCCCGAAATGCTCGAAGGGGTGGACGTCCTTATTTACGATATCCAGGACGTAGGCTGCCGGTTCTATACGTATATCTCGACCATGACGTACGTGATGGAAGCCGGAGCCGAGAACGGCAAGAAAGTGATCATATTCGACCGCCCGAACCCGAACGGCTATTACGTGGACGGGAATATCCTCGATCCGGCATTCAAGTCGTTCGTAGGGATGCACCCGGTGCCTATCGTTTACGGGATGACCTCCGGCGAATACGCCAAGATGGCCAATGGGGAAGGCTGGCTGAAGGACGGGGTAAAATGCGACCTGACGGTGATCCCGTGCAAGAATTACAAGCATTCGATGCACTACGACCTGCCGGTGCCTCCTTCGCCCAACCTGGCGACGGAACATTCGGTAGCTTTGTACCCGAGCCTTTGCTATTTCGAAGGGACTCCCCTTTCGGAAGGACGCGGCACGCCGTGGCCGTTCGAAGTGTTCGGTTCGCCGCTGCTGCCGGAGACCGGGTTCACTTTCACCCCCGAATCCAGCAAGAACAAAGGGGTACTGTGCAACGGAGTGGACCTGCGCGATACGCCGGATCCCGGATGTATCGACCTGAAATACGTGATCTGGGCGTACGATAACTACGAGCAGAAAGATAAATTCTTCATGAAATTTTTCGATACGCTCTGCGGCGGGGATACGATCCGCAAGCAGATACAGGCCGGGATGACTGCCGAACAGATCCGCGAGACCTGGAAGCCGGGTATCGATGCGTTCATGAAGACGCGGGCCAAATACCTGATGTACGAATAATACGGGGGAAGATATTCTCTGGAAAAAGCGCCGGCGGGTTTTCCCGCCGGCGCTTTTGCTTTTAAGAAGGGGAATTATATACTTTATTAAACTACTCCACTTTCTTTTGCCGCTCCAAAAGAAAGTGGCAAAGAAAACGAGCTGCAGCCCATGTGCGCGGCGCTAACGGTTCCTCGTGCTCGCGACGCTCTGCTTCGGTCTTGAAGCGCCGGGTCGTCTATCCCGGCCTCGCAGAGCTGCTGCGTACGGGAACAGACGCTCCGCGAAAATTCAGGCATAGCGTCTCTTAAAAATGGGATTTTGGTTCTGTTCAATAAAGTATATAATTCCCTTAAGAAGTCCGAAGAACCAAATACTATTATTAGTCGCCGGATTCGGAACTGTCGACTGAGGGAAGATCCCCGCCGTCCTGGGCTCCTTTCAGGCGCTTGTCCTTGAATTTCATTTCGGCGAACTTGTACGAGATGCCGAAGTTCACTACCCGGGAAGTCATCGTATTGTTGTTGAACAGGACGAAGTCCTGGCCGTAGGTATTGCCCCGGAAAGACATCGAGTTGAAAAGGTCGCGTACCCGGATATTTACGTTCAGTTTCTTTTTCAGGAAGTCCTGCGACACCCCGGCGTCGGCGGTGAATATGGCGGACGAAGACCCTTGGAGCGTGGAACGGGGGGCCGAATAACGCATACTGAACTGTAGGCGTGTACCGATGCGGGAAATATTGAAATTGTTCCGCCAGCTAACCCTGAAGTCGTTGGAAGAGCGCACGTAATCGTCGCGATCGGGAATATCTTTCTGGTTGTAGTAATAACTTATGCCCAGGGTGGAATTCCACCATTTGAATAAACGGTAGGAGGCGTACATGTCCAGCCCGGTGGTGTATTGCGAGCCGATATTGATCGTGGTGGTGTAGAGCGTGCCGGGTTCGGTCTTTTCCGGATCTACCGGGTTTTCCCGCTGGGTGACGCGCTGCATCATATCGGTGGAATTGCGGAAGAAGTAGGACAGGTTGAAATAGCCTTTATTCAACCGGCGGCTGTATTGCAATTCGACCGAATTGGTGAACGAGGGATCTAGGTACGGGTTGCCAATGGTCACGTACAACGGATCGGTGAACCGGGGCGTGGGGTTCAGATTACTGCTGTTGGGCCGCGATACGCGGCGGGAATAGTTCAGAGCTATATCGTTGTTTTCCCCGAATTTGTACATCACGGCCGCCGAAGGGTATACCTCGAAATAATCGCGGTTGATCACTACGTCGTCAGCCTTTACGTAAACGATATTGCCGTTTTCTTCTTTCAGCCCCAGTCCGCGGGTCTGGTAAATCGTTTCCTCCCCGCGCAGACCCGCCATGAAAGTGAAGTTCTTCACGATCCGGCTGTAGGTAGCATAGATGCTGTATATCTGCTGGTCGTACTTGAAATGATTGGACCGATCCATGTCCGGCTCGACGCCACGGTCAGGATTGTCGATAAAATCTTTGAAATAGAAATAGGGGGTGTCGCGCCAGAGCATATCCGCGCGGGCACCTACTTCCAGTTTCGATTTGCCACGGAGTTCCTTGCTATAGTCGATACTGGCGGTAAAGCCTTTATTGTGGGTATCGTTGGTGGAGTGGTCACGGGTGTTCCCTTCGATCGAAGAGTTCCCTACCCGGTTTATGATGGAACTCGGGTTTTTGCTGTCGGACACCTCGTAATTGACATCCACCACCAGGTTTTCGCTGGTGGAATAGTCGCGGCGGAATGTCAGGCTATTGCGCAAGGTGTTCGAAGTGCTTTTTCCGACCGAATTCCGGTAGCGGTTGAAATAATCGTCCAGGTCGTCCTGGTGCTCGGCCACGATCTGTTGGGCGATCTCTTTGGTCAGATCCGACATGGGGATGCTGAGCGGCAGGAAGTAGGAATACGATTCGGAGTGGTTGTCCCGGGTGGAGGGGTTGTACCCGACCGAGTAAGAAAGCGATGTCTTCTTGTTCGGCAGGTAGTCTATCCCGGCGCGAAGGCTATGGGCGGACATCGTATTGCTTCCGGTATTGCGCTGGTAATTCAGGTAGGGATTGGGGTTTTGGGGGGACGTATTGTAGTTCCCCCGGTAGGTTTCCCCGCTGTTGTCGTTGGAACTGTAACGGAAATTGTAGTTGGCATAGACCATCACTTTTCCGTAGTAATACCCCAGGTTCACCCCGCCGTTCCAACGGTTCCGGGTATCCACGCCTATGCGGGTGGAGAAGTTAAGCCCATAGAGGAGGCCTTTTTTGGTGATGATATTGATGATGCCCGCCATACCGTCCGGGTCTTGTTTGGCCGACGGATTGGTGATCAGCTCGATCTTGTCGATCGCGTCCGCGGGGAGGGATTCTATCAGGTCCTGTACCGACATATTAGTCGGGCGGTTGTCCAACAAGACGCGTACGTTGTCCGAACCGCGCATCGATACGTTCCCGTCAAAATCGACATCCACCATCGGGAGGTTCTCGAAGACGTCGCGGACGCTGGCGCCAGGTGTCATCAGGTCTTTTCCGACGTTGACCACTTTTTTATCGATCCGGTTTTCGATGGTCGTTACATCGGCCGTAACGACAACTTCATTGAGCAGGTTTATGTTTTCTTTCAGCAGGACCGTGCCGATGTTTTTGGTGCGGCTGGAAGAAGAAAGCGTGAACGCAGGGCTCAAATACTCGGTAAATCCGATGAAAGAGACTTTTACCAGGTAATCCCCCGCCGGAATTTGTTTGATATTGAATACGCCTTTCTGGTTGGTGATGCCTCCGGTAATCACTTTTTGGGTCTTAGCGTCGATGACGGCTATCGTGGCATATTCAAAGGGCACGTTTTTCTCGTCCACGACAGTCCCCGTTACGGCGCCTATTTTCGGGGCATTGCTCCCCTGTGAATCCTCCAGGGATAATTGCCGGTTCGGGTTGGCTTGTTGCTCTTGGCGGCCTCCCGGGCCACCTTGGGGGCGCCCGCCCCAGTTGCCGCCGCCCCCGCCGGGACGGCCTCCGCCGAATTGGGCCGAAAGGCTGATGGATAAGACAAGGAACAGGAGTGTAAATAGGTGTCTGTACGTTTTCATCGAGCGGAAAAGGGATTGTGTTGTATTACTTATGTGAGATGTGAGTTTCTCAGGTAAGACGCGGAAAATGCGGAATGGTTTAATGGAAATACGTTAAAAAAATGCTGAGGGCGCAATTTTTTGCGCCCTCAGTTATACTATTGTAAATAAAGGAATACAAAAGGTCAGTTGCCCAGGATAACGGGCATCACCAGCATGGTGATCTGTTCGCCTTCGATGCTTTCCACCGGACGGAGTATGCCGGCGCGGTTGGGCAGCGACATATCGATCGTCACGTCTTTGCTCTCCAGGTTGGACAGCATTTCGAGCAGGAAGCGGGAATTAAAACCAATGTCCATCTTGTCTCCGCGATAGGAGCAGGGGATCTTTTCGTCCGCCCGTTTGCCTTCCTCGTTGTCCTCGGCGGAAATGATCACTTCGCTGGGGCTGAGGGAGAGGCGGGTTTGATGCGTGGTTTTGTTGGAGAACAACGCAATACGGCGCAGGGAATTCTGGAAGCTCTGGCGGTCGATAAGGAGCTGGTTGGGGTTTTCCTTGGGGATCACCGCCTCGTAATTGGGGTATTTTCCGTCGATAAGCCGGCAGATGAGCACGATGTCCTCTGCTTCGAACCGCGCGTTGGTCTGGTTGAACTTGATGGTCACATCGGCCGCCATACCGGACATAAGCCCTTTCATAATGTTCAGCGGCTTTTTCGGCATGATGAATTCCACGGGAACGGGACTGGTAATATCCTCCCGGACGTATTTTACGAGCTTATGGGCATCCGTAGCGACGAAGATGAGGCCTTCCGGGGTGAATTTAAACAGTACCCCCGACATGACGGGCCGCATATCGTCATTGCCTGTGGCGAAAATGGTTTTTTGAATAGCCGTAGCCAAGATTTCGGAAGTGACTACCGTTTGGGTCACATCCTCCAGGGCGGGGAGGGCCGGATATTCATCGGCTTCTTCATACGGGATATCGCATTTTCCTTCGTTGTCGGTCGAACCGTAGCTTATTTTAAGCAGATGCTCTTCTTCGGAGGAAACGAAAGTGATGGGTTGCTCCGGGAAAGTTTTGAGTATCTCCGCCAGCATCTTGGCCGGTACGGCGATCTTTCCGGAAGACTGTCCGTCCACGTCGATGGTGGAGATCATCGTGGTCTCCAGGTCGGAGGCCAGTACAGTGAGCCGTCCGTTTTTTTGTTCAAAAAGAAAATTGTCGAGTATGGGTAGGGCGCTGTTGGAACTGATTATTCCGCTCAGGGTGTTTACCGTGCGCATCAGCACCGAACTGGATACGGTGAATTCCATAATTGTTTCGGATGTTTGTTTTTTCAAACATCAAATATACTCAAAACATATTTGGGCGCAAAAAAAATGCGTTATTTTTGTCCCTGCGGGGCAATAAATCATTACCTTTCGCCGTATAACGATTGGACAAAGTCAATCTATGAACAGGGGGATTTTTTTTGCGCCAGGGAATAAGCCCGGAAAATTAGGCGCCGGTTTGTCGACCGTCGTGGCCGCGTTGTTTGCTCTTTTCCCCTCGGTTGCATGGGCGCAGAAAAATGGGGACGAGGGAATAGATTCCTTATATAAAAGAGGCCGGGTATTCGATGAGGTGATCGTCGTGGGGCGATTCACCCCGATGACGTACGAGGATTACTGGCGAATGAAATACCGCATAAAAAAGGTGTGGCCGTATGCGGTACTGGGGGCACAGTATCTCCAGGAAATGGATCAGCTGCGCGACGAACTATCCAAGAGAAAATTCAAAAAAGCTGTCAACCAGCGCCAAAAGGAGCTGTTTGACAATTTTTCAGGCATATTGAAAAAATTCACCCGTACCGAAGGGAAAATCCTCATCAAACTGATCTACAGGCAAACGGGCGTGTCGACCTATGAGATCGCAAAAGAACTTAAAAGCGGGTTTAAGGCTTTCTGGTGGAATGCGTCGGCCAGCATGTTTTCCCTTTCCTTAAAGGACGAATACGATCCCCGTACCGATGCGGAAGATTACAATATAGAGACGATCCTCGTGGAATGCTTTGCCAATGGGGAATTGGCCTCTCGTCCTCCTTACAATGATTTTTCCTCTCCTTTTTATTACCGGAAGGTCGAGCAGGACATCGAACGCGACCGCCGGCAAACCGAAGAATTGGACAAATTGGAAAAAAAACGGGAACGCCAGCTGAAAAAAAGAGACCGCAGGGCTGCCGATTGACCCCTGCGGTTTTTTATAATTGACAGTTAGGCTGCCCGGGTCAGTAATCCCAGGTGAGGAACATCGATCCCCAGGTAAATCCGCCTCCGAATGTAGTGAACATCAGTCGGTCCCCTTTTTTGAATTTCTTTTCGAAATCCCATAATAATAGGGGCAGCGTCCCGTTGGTCGTGTTGCCGTAGCGTTCGATATTGACCAGTACTTTCTCTTTGTCCATTTTCAGGTGCTCCGTCACCGATTCGATGATGCGCAGATTGGCCTGGTGGGGCAATAGGTAATCGATGTCGTCGGCTTTGAGCCCGCAGGCATCCAGTACGGCTTTGCTGGCCTCGCACATGTTGGTCACGGCGTACCGGTAGACGATACGGCCGTCCTGATGGACGAACTGGCCTTTGGCGGCCGTGTTTTCTTCGGTCGGGGGGTTGAGCGATCCGCCGACGTCTATTTTCAAATAATCCCGGCCTGTTCCGTCGCAGCGCAGGTATGTGTGTTCGATGCCGAATCCGTTCTTGGAGGGTTCTATCAGCGCGGCTGCAGCCCCGTCCCCGAAGAGGATACAGGTGGAGCGGTCATTAGGGTCTATGATGGTCGACATTTTATCGCCCCCGATGACCAGCACTTTTTTGCACCGGCCCGATTCGACAAATCCGGCGGCGGTATAAAGCCCCGATATGAATCCCGAGCAGGCGGCTACCAGATCCATTGCAAAGGCGTTGGTGGCTCCGATGCTCGAAGCTACGTAAGATGCGGTATTGGCTACCGGGTAGTCCGGAGTAATGGTGCATACCAAAATGCCGTCTATCGAGGCTGGGTCGCACCCGCTTTTTTCGAGCAGGTCTTCCGCGGCCCGGATGCACAGGTAAGATGTACCCAAAGTGGGATCCGTGAGGGACCTTCGTTCTTTAATGCCGGTGCGGGTGGTGATCCAATCGTCGGATGTGTCGACCCGCCGGCTGATTTCTTCATTGGTAAGGATGTATTCCGGGACGTAGCCGCCTACCGCCGAAATGGCTGCTTTTATTCTATCCATGGGTTTGGGTTGTGAAAGGATAAGCCGGTATGTTTTCTCTAGAGGCAAAGAAAAGGAAAAATCCCGGCATACCGGTGCTGTTTTTTGCGTATTTGTCAATCGGTTTTGCCCTATATACGAAAAAAACACCCTCCGCGGGATTTGACCTTAGCGGTAGAGTGTAGGGATAAATCGTTTGCGCGGCTGTCATGGGGCAGGCCGTTGGTCGTTCTTGCCGAAATGGGCCGTTTAGGCTTTTTCCGATACGCTCTTGTCGATAACGACTTTTCCGCGGTAATACAGTTTGTTCTCGTGCCAGTAAGCGCGGTGGGAAAGATGGGCCTGTCCCGTTACCGGGCATACCGATATTTGCTGAGTAGCGGCTTTGTCGTGCGACCTTCTCTTGTCTCTGCGGGTTGAACCCTGGCGTCTTTTAGGATGTGCCATTTTTTATACCTGTTTATACGTTTAACTTTTAATATCTTTCAATTTGGCCCAACGAGGGTCGATTTCTTCTTTTTTCGGCTCCTCCTCCGTGCTTTGCATCGCGGGGGGCTCCATTTTTCCCGATAGATAGTCGGGGTGGTAGCGCTTTTGAGGGATACCTAGTACGATGGTCTCATAAATGTACTGCGCGATATTCACCCAAGAGGCTTCCCAAGAAATGGTGACCACGTCGTCCTGCTCCCCGGGCACGTCGCCCTGTTTGATCAGCAGGTGCTGGGCGCCTTTTACCGGCAGGCGGAACTCTTCTCCCGTCACGTCGCAAGGGACCAGGATATCCCCTTGGCTTTCGATGGACAGTTCCATCATCGAAGGCCGTTTGGTCAGGGTGGCCTTTACGTCGATCCGGGCGTCGGTCCAGTTGTCCTGGTATCCGAAATGATCGAACAGTTCCTGTCCCACATGGTAGTCGAACGTGTGAACTCCGGGGGTAAGCCCGGTAAAATTGATCCGGTATTCTTTCAGAACGTCGTTCATTCCTTCGATTTTCAGCTACATTGCGGGAGCGCAAAGGTAGTAATATTCTCGGAAAAAAACAGAAAATAAAAGTTTTTTCATGAGTTTTTGAGCGGTAGAGTGCTGCATCTGAAATATCAGTCCTCTATCTTGCTCATGTCGATGTCTTCATCCTCTCCCTGATGCGCGTCGGCCGTGTGGCGGACTTTGAGCGGATTGCGGGTCAGGGCGGCGTATTCCAGCCGGTTGAAAAAGATATCGATCGCCCGGTAGATGGCGGCGCGCATGGAACTTTCGTCCGCTACGCCTTGTCCGGCGATGTCGTAAGCCGTGCCATGATCCGGGGATGTCCGCACCCGGGAAAGCCCCGCCGTGAAATTGACCCCGTCCTCGAAAGCGATGGTCTTGAACGGAATGAGCCCTTGGTCGTGATACATGGCCAGCACGGCATCGAAGCGCCGGTAGGCACCGCTGCCGAAGAACCCGTCGGCGGAGTAAGGGCCGAACACGTAGTGGCCTGCGGCGAACATTTTGGCGATAGCCGGGGCGATCACTTCCCCGTCCTTGGTGCCGATCACACCTTCGTCTCCGTTGTGCGGATCGAGGCCCAGTACGGCGATGCGGGGGCTGTGGACGGCGAAGTCCTTTACCAGGGATTGCTCCATTTGGCATACACGTTTTTCAAGCAGTTCCGCAGTGATATCGTTTGAAACCTGTGAAAGGGAGATATGGCCTGTGGCGACAGCTACTTTCAGGGAGTCGGACACCAGGAACATCAAGGGTTCCCCACCCAGTTGTGCGGCCAGGTATTCGGTGTGTCCCGGGAAATGGAACTCGTCGCTCTGGATGTTCTTTTTATTGATGGGAGCAGTCACCAGGGCGTCGATCTGCCCTTCTTTCAGGGCCTTTACGGCGGCCGAGAGGGAAGATAAGGCCAGGCGGCCTCCTTCCGGGGTTTCTTTTCCGGGCGAGAGGGCCGGTGTATCGTCCCATAGGTTCACGATGTTCAGTTTGCCGGGAATGACCTGTTCGGGATTGTCTATGCCTACGAAGGGGAGCTCGCTCCCGATCGCCTTTTTGTAATAGGATATCAGCTTGCTGGAACCGAAGACCACCGGGGTGCAGAGGTCGAGCATGGCGGGATTATCGAAGGCTTTGATGATCACTTCGGGCCCGATGCCGTTGACGTCTCCGGTCGATATGCCAATTATGGGTTTGTTGTTCAACATAATTTCTTTGATTTTCGAGGCGTTTTTGCGTTCTGTTCCGCGCAGCGGGAACAGGTAATCCTCGTGCGGCACAAATATAGCCAATAAAACGATTTTTTTCCGGATTTTTCCGGTAAAATAACCCGGCGTCCGTTGCAAATAGAGGTGTTTACGCGTAATTTTGCTCCTTATGAACATACGTATGCGCCTATTGGGGATTTGCCTGCTGTCGGTGTGGCTGGCCGTCGTCCCCTCGCAATTGTCTGGGCAGGATTTCGTGCCGAAAAGGGAATTCCGGGCGGCCTGGGTCGCTACCCTGACCAACATAGACTGGCCTTCCCGCAAAGGTCTTACTCCCGAACAACAGCAGACGGAATTTGTCCGGATACTGGATACGCTGCGCAACAGCCACATGAATGCGGTCATTGTACAGGTGCGCCCCAAAGGCGATGCGTTCTACCGATCCGCTACCGAGCCTTGGAGCGAATACCTCTCCGGCGCGCAAGGAACAGACCCGGGATACGACCCGCTGGCTTTTATGGTGCAGGCGGCCCACGAACGGGGGATGGAACTGCACGCCTGGCTGAACCCGTTCCGGGTGACGGTCGGGGAAGACCTTTCGAAATTGTCTCCGCAGAACGTGGGGCGCCGCCATCCGGAATGGCTCATCCGGTACGAAGGACGGTATTATCTGGATCCGGGGTTGTACCAGGTGCGGGATTATTTGCTGTCCGTCGTGGCGGAACTGGCCCGGGATTACGATATCGACGCCATCCATATGGACGACTATTTCTACCCTTATCCCCAGGGCGGGAAGCCATTCCCGGACGATAAATCCTACCGGAGTTACGGCGCCACTTTGTTCGGCGACGTGGCCCAGTGGCGAAGGGACAATGTAAACCAACTGATAAAAGGGCTTTCAGATACCATACGGGCCGTGCGTCCCGGCCTGAAATTCGGCATCAGTCCGTTCGGGATATACCGGAATGTTTCCGACGATCCGAAAGGCTCCAACACCCGGGGGCTGTCCAACTACGACGACCTGTATGCCGATGTGGTGCTTTGGGCACGGGAGGGCTGGATAGATTATGTACTGCCGCAGCTTTACTGGGAAAACGGCCATCCGTCGGCGGATTTCGGCGAATTGCTCCAATGGTGGAGCCGGCATCATTACAAGGCCCAGCTTTACATCGGGCATGGAGTGTACAATATTTCCGCGGGCAGTAAAAAACCGGTTTGGCGCACTCCCGGGGAGATTTGCCGGCAGGTGAATATGCAGCGGCTGAATTCTTCGAGCGCCGGGTCGGCGTTCTATTCCGTCAAGTACCTGGTGAACAATGCCCGGGGAATATCCGACAGCCTGCGGGAGAGGTATTACCGCTATATGTCCCTCACCCCGGCCATGCCGTCGGTCGATTCCCGGCTCCCTTTGCCGGCCGCCAACGTCCGTATGGGGGCGGTCAAAAGGGGAGTAAAAATTTCGTGGGAGCCCGGCGACCGGGAGGGACTGGTGGAGACCGACGTTCCTTCGCCGGTGCGGTATTATGCGGTGTACCGGTTTGCGGCCGATGAGACGGTCAATATCAACGACGCCTCCCACCTGCTGGCGCGGGTGTGGGCGGACGGCCCTTTGGAGTTTACCGACAGGTCGGCCGGGAGGGGGAAACGGGTGTACGTGGTCACTTCGGTAAGCGCTTCCGGGATGGAGAACGAAGATTTTTCGGTCGCCGCGCCTGCCCCGTTGTAGGATGGGCGGAAATGGAGTATCTTTGTGTGGCCTTATACAACCGGGAATGAAGAAAAAATCAAAAGATATACAGATGATAATCAATCACAAGAAGACAAAGATCGTAGCGACGCTGGGACCCGCTTCGGACGACCTGAAGGTCATGACCGAGATGGTCAAGGCCGGCGTGAACGTGTTCCGTATCAATATGTCGCACGCCACCCCCGAGGATGCGGCCAAACGCGCCGAGCGTGTCCGCCAGATAAACGCCCGCTACGGGACGAACATTGCGGTGCTGGTCGACCTCCAGGGGCCGAAGCTGCGGGTGGGAGAGATCGCCGAGGGCACGGAAGTACACCCGGGGGATACCGTTACTTTCACCAACGAGCCCTGTGTGGGCGACGCTACGCGGGCATATATGACGTATAAGGATTTTGCCAAAGATGTGCACCCGGGGGAAAAGATATTGTTAGACGATGGAAAACTGGTGTTCGAGGTGCTGGAAACGGACGGCAAGAGTGAGGTGAAAGCCAAAGTATTACAGGGCGGGCCGTTCCAGTCGAAAAAAGGGGTCAACCTGCCCAACACCAAAATATCCCTCCCGGCCCTGACGGAAAAAGACAAAGAAGATGTGAAAACGGGGATCGATATCGATGCGGACTGGTTTGCCTTGTCCTTTGTCCGCAGTGCGGAAGACATTGAAGACCTTCGGAAAGAAATGGCCCGGTATACCGACCGGCAGATACCCATCGTTTCCAAGATAGAAAAACCGGAAGCGGTGGACGATATCGACCATATCCTTCAGGCCACCGATGCCATTATGGTGGCGCGGGGCGACCTGGGGATCGAAGTTCCGGCCGAACAGGTGCCTATCATCCAGAAAACACTCGTCCAGAAAGCGCGCCACTATTCGCGGCCGGTGATCATCGCCACGCAGATGATGGAATCGATGCTCGATTCGGTCACTCCTTCGCGCAGCGATGTGAACGACGTGGCCAATTCCGTGATGGACGGATCGGATGCGGTGATGCTGTCCGGAGAGACGGCCATGGGGCATCACCCGGTGGAAGTGATCGAGCAGATGACCAAGATCATCCGGACTATCGAGGCGCACGGATACGGCTACCTGAAAAAAGAACCGCCGGTGGACGAATCCCGCGAACGTTTCATGACGGATGCTATTTGCTATCATGCTTCGCAGATCGCTATCCAGCTCAGCGCCAAAGCGATATCGACCATTACCAATACCGGTTACACGGCCCGGCAGATATCCTCCTACCGGCCCAACGCCCATATATTGGTCTATACGTCCAACCGCGATATCATGGCCCAACTCAATTTAGTGTGGGGGTGCCGTGCCTTTTACTACCGCAGTATCGAAAGCACCGACCAGGCAGTGGACGATATAAACGACATGGGCTATGAGCATGGTTTTGTCGGCCAGGGCGACCGGGTGGTGAACCTGATGACCACCCCGATGAGCAACAAGGGCCATGTGAATACGATGCGTATTACCACTATAAAAGGGGTATAAATTGCTGATATTTAATGTGAAAAAAACGCCCGGAAACCGCCGGGCGTTTTTTTTGTGTGAAAGATATTGCTTGGTTTCCGCACAAAAACGCTACTTTTGTGCCCATTAACGCATTGAGATATGGCAAAAAATTTGGTGATAGTCGAATCCCCGGCCAAGGCCAAAACGATCGAAAAATTCCTAGGGAAGGACTATAAAGTGGAATCTTCTTTCGGGCATATCGCGGATCTTCCAAGCAAAAAGCTCGGTATAGATACCGAGAACGGCTTCGTCCCGCAGTATGAGGTCGACCCGTCCAAGAAAGAACTGGTCAAGAAACTGAAATCCCTGGCCAAGGAGGCCGAGATGGTTTGGCTGGCGTCCGATGAGGACCGCGAAGGGGAGGCCATCGCCTGGCATTTGTATGAAAACCTGGGGCTCAAGCCTGAAAAAAGCCGCCGTATCGTATTCCACGAGATTACCAAGAACGCTATCCTGAAAGCGATCGAAACCCCCCGGACGATCGATATGAATCTGGTCAACGCCCAACAGGCGCGACGGGTACTCGACCGGTTGGTGGGGTATGAAATATCGCCGCTGTTGTGGCGCAAGATAAAAAGCGGGCTTTCGGCCGGGCGCGTACAATCGGTAGCCGTCCGCCTGATCGTAGAGCGCGAACGGGAGATACAGGCCTTCCAGTCGCAGTCTTATTATAAGGTTTCGGCGGTATTCACCACTCCGTCCGGAGCGGAAGTGAAAGCCGAAATGTCCACCCGTTTTTCGACCGAAGAGGAGGCTGCCGGATTTTTAAAGGATTGTGCGGCGAGTGTATTCACTGTGGCGGACATCGAAACCAAACCGGCCAAACGCACCCCGGCCCCACCGTTCACCACGTCGACCCTCCAGCAGGAGGCGGCCCGTAAGCTTGGTTATTCCGTGTCGCAGACAATGACTTTGGCCCAGCGGCTTTACGAGGCGGGCCTTATCACCTATATGCGTACCGACTCGGTCAACCTGTCGCAGGAAGCGCTCACTAACATAAAGAATGAAATAGACCGGCGGTATGGCCCGGACTATGCCAAACGCAGGCAATACCATACCACCTCGCAGGGGGCGCAGGAGGCGCATGAAGCGATCCGCCCGACGTATATGGACCGCGACGATGCCGGGGAAGACGAACGCCAGCGGCGCTTGTACAACCTCATTTGGCGGCGCGCCATTGCCTGCCAGATGGCCGATGCCGCACTGGAACGTACTACGGCCCAGATAAATATTTCCAAGAGCAAGTACCAGATGACCGCTACCGGCGAAGTGCTGCTTTTCGACGGGTTCCTCAAAGTGTACGGATACGACAGCGATGCCGAGGACGAGAACGGCGAAAAAGAGGGAATGCTGCCCCGGATGGCCGTGGGCGACGAACTTTCCTACCGGGAGATCACCGCGACCGAGCGTTTTACCAAGGCTCCCGCCCGTTACGGCGAAGCGGCGTTGGTGAAAAAGCTGGAAGAGCTGGGGATCGGCCGTCCGTCCACTTATGCGCCGACCATCTCTACGATACAGCGCCGGGAATATGTGGAAAAAGGAGACAAAGAAGGACTTCAGCGACAATACGTGCGGCTTTCCCTTTCCGGCGGGAAGACCGGCCGGCAGGAGTTGTCCGAGACTTACGGTTCCGAACGCGGGAAATTGCTGCCCACGGATATCGGCGCTGTGGTGAACGACTTTTTGGTCGAGTATTTTCCCAATATCGTAGACTATACGTTCACAGCCCAGGCCGAAGAAGAATTGGACTCCATTGCCGAAGGCAAAACCGATTGGGTAGCCTCGACCGGAGAATTCTATTCGGTATTCCACCCCCATGTGGAGGATGTGGCCAAAACGGCCGAACGTTCCACCGGGGAACGCATCCTGGGAACGGATCCGAAAAGCGGGCGCCAGGTTTCGGTACGGATAGGCCGTTACGGGCCGATGGTGCAGATAGGCAAGGCCGAAGAGGAAGAAAAACCGCTTTTCGCTTCCCTGCCCAAGGGAATGTCGATGGGAGATGTGACGTTCGAACAGGCGATGGAACTTTTCCGCCTGCCCCGCAAACTGGGCAGCCGCGACGGAAAGGAGGTATCGGCTTCAGTCGGTCGTTTCGGCCCTTACGTGAAGTGGGGTTCGTTGTTCGTATCGCTCAAACCGGCCGGGGAAGATCCTTTGACCATCACTTTGGAAAGTGCCAACGAACTGATCGATAAAAAGATAAGCGACGACGCATCGAAGATCATTCGGGAATTTCCCGGCAGTGATCCGGCTGTGAGCGTGCTGAACGGGCGCTTCGGCCCTTATGTCAAGGTCGGTAAGGAGAACGTCAAGATACCCAAGGGTACCGATCCGCAGTCCCTTACCTTGGAAGACTGCCTGGAACTGCAGAAAAAGCAAGCCGCGCAGCCCAAGAAAACGGCCGGACGGCGTTTTGCCAAGAAAAAATAAGAGAATTGTATGGCAAAAAAAGGCGGATATGCGTAGTATCCGCCTTTTTTATTTGGGAAAAGACAGAAAGCAAAATCTGTTGGAAATTAATTCCGGGAAACCGGAAGATACCGGCCGTGGATTCGGACGACTGACCCCTTTCGGGTTCTTTTTCAATAAAATGGCTGCCGGGGATACCGGTGGCTTTTTTTGTCGGGAAATATGCCGGAAAATGTGACAATGTGTCAGAATGCGTATGACATCGGGGTTTTGGCACGCAAGTTGAAAGAAATAAACAGAAAGCGGGTGTGCCCCGCGAGCTACAGGAACTGAAAAGAAATAATACGATAACAGAATAAAAATATAGAAGAAAATGAGCAACAAGATTATTGGAATCGACTTGGGTACTACCAACTCCGTAGTAGCCGTGATGGAAGGTAACGAGCCTGTCGTTATCACCAATTCGGAAGGAAAAAGAACGACCCCTTCCGTCGTATCCTTCGACAAGGACGGGGAGCGTAAAGTAGGCGACCCGGCCAAACGCCAGGCCGTGAACAACCCGAAAGGGACTGTTTACTCCATCAAACGTTTTATGGGCGAAAAGTACAGCCAGGTGGAGAAAGAAGCGCAGCGCATGCCTTATACCGTAAAACAGGGGCCTAACGACTCGGTAAAAGTAGAAGTGAACGGCCGCGAATATTCCCCGCAGGAAATCTCCGCGATGATCCTGCAGAAGATGAAACAGACCGCCGAGGATTATCTGGGCGAGAAGATAGACCGGGCAGTGATTACCGTGCCGGCTTGAAGGTAGAGCGTATCATCAACGAGCCGACGGCTGCCGCTTTGGCCTATGGTCTGGACAAGAACGCACAGGATAAAAAGGTAGCCGTATACGACTTGGGTGGCGGTACCTACGATATTTCCATCCTCGAACTGGGCGATGGCGTGTTCCAGGTGCTTTCCACCAACGGCGATACGCACTTGGGCGGTGACGACTTCGACAACCGCATCATAGACTGGGTGGTCGACGAATTCAAAAAAGCGGAGGGCATCGACCTTCGGAAAGACCCGCAAGCCATGCAGCGTATCCGCGAAGCGGCCGAGAAAGCCAAGATCGAACTTTCGTCTTCGTCCAAGACGGAGATCAACCTGCCGTACATCACGGCCAATGCCGAAGGGCCGAAGCACCTGGTGATGCCCCTTACGGTATCGCAGTTCGACAAATTGACGGACGACCTGGTAACCCGCACCATTCCCCCGATGAAAAAAGCGTTGGAAGATGCCGGACTCAAGACATCGGATATCGACGAAGTGATCCTGGTGGGTGGCTCCACTCGTAACCCCCGCGTACAGGCGGTGGTCGAAGAGTTCTTCGGCAAAAAGCCGAACAAGAGCGTGAACCCGGACGAGGTAGTAGCCGTAGGTGCCGCTATCCAGGGTGGCGTGCTCACCGGCGACCACGAAGCGCTGAAGGATATCCTTCTGCTGGACGTAACTCCGCTGTCGCTCGGTATCGAGACGATGGGCGGCGTGATGACCAAACTGATCGACGCCAACACGACGATCCCGACCAAGAAATCGGAAGTGTTCTCCACGGCGGCCGACAACCAGCCTTCGGTAGACATCCACGTATTGCAGGGTGAACGCCCGATGGCCAAGGACAACAAGACGATCGGCAAGTTCCATCTGGACGGCATCGCTCCCGCTCCGCGCGGTGTGCCCCAGATCGAAGTGGAATTCGACATCGACGCCAACGGCATCATTCATGTAACGGCCAAGGATAAGGCTACCGGCGTATCCAAGGATATCCGTATCGAGGCCTCTTCGGGCTTGTCCAAAGAAGAGATCGAGCGGATGAAAAAGGAGGCCGAGGCGCATGCCGAGGAAGACCGCAAGGCCCGTGAAAAAGCCGATAAGCTGAACATGGCCGACTCGATGGTCTTCCAGACGGAAAAACAGCTCAAGGAATGGGAAGGCAAACTGCCGCAGAATGTCCTGGACGAAGTCAAGACGGCTGCCGAGGCTTTGAAGAAATCCCACGATGCCCAGGATATGGCGCAGATCGACAAGGATATCGAAACCCTGAACGCTGCCTTGCAGAAAGCCGGGGAGGAAGCTTACAAGAACCAGCAGAGCGCCGGCCCGCAGGATGCGGGACAGCAACCGGCCGGTGACGCGGACGCTTCTTCTTCCAACGGGAAAGCCGACAACGTACAGGATGTAGACTTCGAAGAAGTGAAATAATTCACCCGCGTGATATATTATTACCAAAAGCCCCGCACTCGAAAGAGTGCGGGGCTTTTTTTGTATAAAGAGTTACCGAGTAATGTTTTGATATCTGACAATAGGCCTCAGTAAGGTCTTAGGGGTTTGAAAGTATTGGGTAGTGCCAGAAATCCACCGACGTTTTTTCTGTCGATTTGTCCGGAGATCCAGCCGGGCATAGACTTTATCACACGGACGACTGATTTTTCGCAATACCAATTGTTGCTTTCGATTACTTCGGCATCCTGTATTTTACCGATTTCCGAAACGACGAACCACACGACTACTTTTCCGGATTCGTTATTGCATGAATTTTTTCTGCAAATAATTATTCATGGCTTTTTCTCTTCCGGGGAATTCGGGCAGCTTATCGAGCTTTCGGATTTTGGAAGTTTTTGAGGTGTCTTTGCTTTCCGTGGGCCGGGTAGTGTCGGGGATTTCGGTCTGTGCCGTCCCAAGTACGGGCAGGCAGAGTAGTAACAGGGTAAATAGTGGTTTTTTCATGGCGCGGTTATTTTTTGTCCGGCTATTCCACCCTATCAAAACGCAAATTTTCCAATGACGAATAAAAAAATACTTTACGACGGGGCTCACGACACAAATATAATCCTCGCTTGGCAACGTTCCAATAATTTAAATAGGAAATTAACCCATTAAAAAGGCCGGCAAATTTTGCCGGCCTTTTGCATATTGAGTAGGATGCGGGGTTCTTATTCGATCACCGCAGAAAAGGCTTCTGCGGACGGTTCGATCTTTTTTACCAATCCCTGCAACACTTTGCCGGGACCCACTTCGATGAATACGGTCGCGCCGTCCTTCACCATGTTTTGTACGCTCTGCGTCCATTTCACCGGGGCGGTAAGTTGGGCGATGAGGTTTTTCTGGATCTGTTCGGGGTCGGTTACCGCCGTGGTGGATACATTCTGGTACACGGGGCATACCGGCGCTTTGAATGCCGTTTCAGCGATAGCCTTGGCCAGTTCCTCGCGGGCAGGTTCCATCAGTGGGGAGTGGAAAGCCCCTCCCACCGGCAGGCGCAGCGCACGTTTGGCGCCGGCGGCTTTGGCGGCTTCACAAGCGGCGTCCACGGCTGGGATCTCACCGGAGATCACCAGCTGTCCAGGACAGTTGTAGTTGGCCGGAACGACGATGCCGTCCGTTGTTTTGCATATTTCCTCCACTTTTTCGTCCGGAAGGCCCAGTATGGCAGCCATCGTCGAAGGCACTGCTTCGCAGGCTTTCTGCATGGCCAAGGCACGCTTGGACACCAGGCGCAGGCCGTCCTCGAAATTCATGGCGCCGGCCGCTACCAACGCCGAGAATTCTCCGAGCGAGTGGCCGGCCACCATATCCGGTTGGAAAGAATCCCCCAGCGCTTTGGCCAGGGCGACCGAATGCAGGAATACGGCCGGTTGGGTCACTTTGGTCTGGCGGAGTTCTTCGTCCGTGCCGGTGAACATGATCTTGCTGATGGAAAAACCGAGGATTTGGTCGGCCCGGTCGAAGAGTTCGCGCACGGCGGCGGATTTTTCGTAGAGGTCGGCTCCCATGCCGGAGAACTGGGCTCCCTGTCCGGGGAAAACGTATGCTTTCATCGTTTTATTCTTTTGATTTAACGGTTATTACTGATCTTTCGGGCCCCCGTTCGGGGGACGAAAGGTCTCGGGCAAAGGTAACAATAATCACGGTATTTGAAAATACCGGGGCATGGCAAAAAAAATGCCCGGTTTTATATTCTTTTTTATTATTCGTACGAGTGTTAACAAAAGTAAGGCACCCTTCTGATTCGTCCGTGCCGTAAATTATTTCAAAAAATCTTGTGCATCCGGGGTTTGCAAATACCCATAACTAAAAGTAATACAAGATAAGGAATGGTTATAATTTCCTTTTTTCCCTCGGATATTATCTGTAATTTTGGTGCGCAAAACAGGGAAATACCATTATGGGAAGACTTTACGACAAATTGAGCCGCGACGTACGCCTGCAGGAGGGAATGGTGGCGTGTATCAATTGCGGCACCTGTTCGGCCGTATGTCCGGCCGGGGAATTTTACCATTACGACCCGAAAAAGATCGTGAATATCGTCCAGACGAAGGACGACGCACAGATAGAGGCTCTTTTGCGCAGCGAGACTATCTGGTATTGCGGGGAGTGTATGTCGTGCGTGACCCGCTGTCCCCGCCGCAACGCCCCGGGGCTTATCATCATGGCTCTGCGGTCACTGGCCCAGGACGAAGGGTATTTTGTGGAGTCCGAAAAAGGCCGCCAGCAGCTTGCCCTCAAGCGGGTGATCGGCGAAAACATTCTGAATACCGGCTATTGTGTGACCCCCCATATCGTTACTTTCGAAAACCACCCGGAGGCAGGCCCCGTCTGGAAATGGGAACAGGAGAATATGGTGGATATTTACGAGCGCCTGGGGGCCAATCTCGACGGCGACGGGCCGGGAGCGATGCGCAAGATCCCGCAGGAATCCCTCGACGAACTCGCGCGGATTTTTGAAGTGACGGGCGGCAAGGCGCGTTTCGAAAAAATAGAGGAAGCCTCCCGGGCCAAGGCCGAAGAAATGGGCCTGTCCGACGAGGAATATTTCAATATGGTGTATACCACCAACAACGGACGGCACAGCCGGTAACCGCTTTTCGTTTTTATAAGGAGGACCGTTATGGAAAATATAAACAAGGACCAGTGCAGCGACCAGAAGACCGGTAAACGCCGGATATGGAAGGAGTATCAAAAGGAGATACCGGACGACAAGTATTTCTACGTCCGTAGTTGTATCCGCCAGAACTTTTTCCCGGCGTCGGAGCAGATGTTCCTGAAGATACTGCGCGACGACCTGGGGAAAGACATCTTTGAGAACCCCCATCATACCACTTGCAGCGGCATCGGGTATCACAGCGACGTGATCCCACTCGAGACCAGTATGACAGTCGTAGCACGCCAGTTCGCCCTGATGGCCGAGGCCGGGTACGAAAACTTGGCGGTGTCGTGTATCACTTCTTTCGGGTTGTACTCCGAATTTTTGGAGACTTGGCATCATTTCCCTGAGGTGCGGGAACGTATTGCGGACAATCTGCGCAAGGCTACCGGCCGCGAACTGGTGCTGCCCAAATGTGTGGCACACGCCAGCGACATTATCTACCGCCTGCGGGAGGAGATCGGCGCGCAGGCAAAATACCGTCTGGTAAATAAAGAAACGGGGGAACCCCTGAAAGTCGTCGAGCATATCGGCTGCCACTATTCCAAGATGTTCCCCTCCAAGGGGGTAGGCGGGGCCGAATATCCCTGCGTGCTCTCCGGCATGGCCGAATCGTGGGGCGGGCAGATCGTCGACTATCCCGAACGCCGCCACTGCTGCGGATTCGGTTTCCGGCAGTACTTGGTAAAGGCTAACCGGGGCTATTCCATTTCCAATACGAAAAAGAAATTCGACTCGATGGAACCTTACCATCCCGATATGATCATCACCAACTGTCCGGGCTGTCCGTATTTCCTGGATCGTTGGCAGTATACGATCTCGGAGATGGAGGGCAAGACTTATGGGCAAAACGGCTATGGGATCCCGGTATTCACCTACGAAGAGTTGGCGGGCCTTGTGCTGGGTTACGACCCGTGGGATCTGGGACTCCAGACGCACCAGGTGGCCGTAGAGCCGCTGCTGGAAAAGATCGGGGTGGAATTCGACCCGAAGGCGAAATTCAAAGGTCCGGCAGGGAAAGAAATGGGACATCCGGATGCGCCTACGTATATGAAGGTGTGCGGGTGCGGCCCCGTGGCCGAGTCCGGGCACGGACTGGGCAGATAGGGACAATATTCGGCCGTTTCGGGGATAAGAATTAAAGATATACAGGAAAAAAGATAGCATGGAAGAACACGTGATCGTAATAGGTGGAGGCATCGCAGGACTGACAGCGGCCTCGGCTCTTATGAAAAAAGGCTATGGCGTACACCTGGTCGAGAAGAAGGACGTGCTGGGGGGCAATGTGGCCTCTTGGGACCGGCTTTTCCCGGAAGGGCGACCGGCCGAAGAAGTGTTGAGGCACCTGGAAAAAGGAACGGAGGGCATCAGCGTGTATAAAGGCGCCTCCGTAAAGAACGTGAAAGAACAGCAAAAAGGCTTCTGTGTCGAACTTTCGGATGGGAAGGCCGTCCGGGGCCGCGCTGTGGTGCTGGCTTCCGGGTTTTCGCTTTTCGATGCGCATCTGAAGGAGGAATACGGCTACGGCATTTACGACAACGTATATACGTCCGCCGACCTCGAAGATATGTTCTCCCGGGAAAAAGTGCTTACCCGATCGGGAAAAGAACCCCGCCGCATCGGTTTTGTCCACTGCGTGGGCAGCCGGGACGAAAAGGTGGGCAACCGCTATTGTTCCAAGGTGTGTTGCGCGACGGCCGTCAAACAGGCCAGCGAGATCAAACAACTTTACCCGGATGCGGAGGTATACTGTTTCTATATGGATCTGCGTATGTACGACCTGCCTTTCGAGGACATGTATTTCAACGCTCAGACCCTTTACGGGGTGCGCTTTGTGCGCGGGCGTCTGTGCGAAGCGGCCGAAGACCTCGAAAAGCGTGTGGTGCTCAAAGTGGAGGATACCCTGGCCGATAAGACCCTGAAACTTTCCGTGGATATGCTGGTGCTGATGGCCGGGATGACTGCCCCGTCGGATACCGCACGCGTAGCCGGGATGCTGGAGGTCAAATGTGGGAAGGACGGCTTTTTGCAGTCTACCGATGTATATACCGGGCGGAATTTCTCGTCCCGGCAGGGAGTGTTCCTGGCAGGCTCTTGTACGGGCCCCAAAAGCATTCCCGAAACGGTGGCCGATGCCCTGGGTGCGGCCGATGCCGTGGAGAACTACCTGAAAAACCAACCGGGGGTATGATAGATTTCGGATACTCGATCACCAAGAGCAATCGCCTGGACCTCGATACGGCCGATACGTCGGTCAGCCAGGAGATAGCCGCCCAGGAACGCAGCCTTCTGCAGTGTATCGGATGCGGGACGTGTACCGGCGGATGTACGGCCGGACAGTTCACCCCGCACAATCCGCGCCGTATGCAGTTGTTACTGCGCTATGGCCAGACGGAAGGCCTTTCGGAACAATTGAACAGATGTATGGTCTGCGGCAAATGCCAAATGCTTTGCCCGCGCGGGATAGACCTGCGCAGTATCTGGGTGAAACTGGCCCGGGCGCTGGAGACCTCTACTAAATAAAACGGATAAGAAGTGCAGGAAAGATTCAGTTACGCCCCGTTCGTACTCCCTTTCACGATAGGGCTGATATACATACTCTCATATTTCGCTTTTTCGTTCATCAAACTGCTTCACGACCTTTCGTGGGCGGACCGCAAGCGTTTTTTCCGGAGCGTCTTCTCCTACAAGATATTCGTGTCCGGCTGGGAGATCGTGCGCGAATGCCTGCTGCATGTCAAGATATTCAAACGCAATAAGGTGCTCGGCTTTATGCACATGAGCATCGCGTTCGGGTGGTTCATGATGATCCTGCTGGCGCATATCGAGGTCAAGATCTACGCCCCCCACCGTTTCAACCTGCCGTATTACCCGATATTTTTCCGGTACTTCATGAAGGAGACCGACCATACGATGGGCGGATCGTTCCTGTTTTTCCTGATGGACTTTTTCCTGCTGTTGGTGCTCGTCGGGGTGGGGATGGCCATTTTCAAACGCTTTAACAGCAAGCGTATGGGGATGCGGCGTACTACGCGCCTGAAGATCGGCGACCGGATCGCCGTGTATACCCTTTGGCTCATATTCCCGCTGCGCCTGTTGGCGGAAAGTTATACGGCCAATATATCGGGTGGCAGCTTTCTGACCAAAACGGTCGGACACTTGGTAGGGGCCGCGCCCGATATGATGGGCACCGGTTTCTGGTGGGGCTATTCGATTGCGTTGGGGATGTTCTTTATCGTGCTCCCTTTCTCCCGGTTCATGCACATACCGACCGAGATCGTACTTATCCTTTTCCGCAATGCGGGTATCCGCAGCCGGAAGAAGGGGGACGGGTATGCTACGACGGAGGTATATTCCTGTTCCCGGTGCGGGATTTGCATCGACGCCTGCCAGATATCGACGGCCGCCCATATTTCCAAGGATACTTCGGTATATTTCATCCGCAAACTCCGCGAAAAGGACCCTACGGCGCTGCTTTCGGCCGAAAACTGCCTGATGTGCGGGCGGTGTGTCGAGGCCTGTCCGGTGGGGATAGACTCGGTGCGGCTGCGCCAGAACGTGCGGGAACTGAAAGCCCCGAAAAAACAGGGTGATTTTTCCTATGTGCCCGATATGAAGGTGGAAAAAGCCGACGTGCTGTATTTCGCCGGCTGTATGACGCGTACCATGCCTTCGATCGAGCGCCCGATGCTACAGATCCTGGAGGCTTCCGGCGACAAGTATTCTTATATGGACAAGGACGGAACCATTTGCTGCGGACGGCCGATGATGCTGGCCGGGGAGGTGGAGGCGGCCAAAGCCATGATAGCCAAGAACACGGAACTCATCCGCCGCAGCGGGGCCAAAACCCTGGTCACTTCGTGCCCGATCTGTTTCCGGATATTCCGCCAGAGCTACAACCTCAAGGGGATCGAAATCCTGCACCACAGCCAATACATAGACCGCCTGATCCAGGACGGGAAGATCACGGTCAAGTATTCCCCGTTGAGGTCCGTTTACCATGATCCGTGCGATCTGGGCCGGGGCAGCGGGGTGTACGACGAGCCGCGCCGCCTGATAAACGCCATATCCATTCTCGACGACGCGCGCGATTCCCGGAAAGATTCCCTGTGCTGCGGGGCCTCGCTGGCCGATACGGTGTTGGGCGAACGCCAGCGCCGCGACATCGCCCACGATGCGTTCTCCCGCCTGACGGAAAAACACCCGGACGTACTGTATACAGCCTGCCCGCTTTGCAAAAAGACATTTGTAGGTGTCAGCGGAGGGTTCCCGGTGGAGGATATTGCGCAGGCGGTGGCCCGCAACATCATCCCTAACGGCAAATAAGGGTTTAAAATAACCGACTGCTTTTTTTGTGCCGAACGGTTTTTTTTCTTTCTTTTGTAGGACTATTTTTGCGTAAAATCCTATCCCGGAAGAAAAAACAGAGTCGCCATGAAAAAGATAATCTTACTCATTTTACTCGGACTATCCTGCACGGCAGGATACGCCCAGACGGGCACTTTGTACTTTTCCCTTACGCCCCAGGAGGGTGTACAGCCGCAGAACCAAACTGAAGGCATTTATAAATCGGTATATAATCCCAACAATCCGTTGTATACATCCTCTTCTATTTTTTTTCGATTGGTATCTAAATCCCGGGATATCAATATAAAGTTTGCCCAGATCAATTACAATAAATCTGAAATGGCCAAACAGGGTATGACGTCAGACTGGACAGACCAAATGGAGATCACCACCACCGGGACGAACATTGCCAGCTACCATACGGTCTATAACCTCGACTCGTTTTTCCGGGCCAAAAGTGCGAAAGAGCTGATGGATTGGTTTAACTCGTTGGATATCCACAACAAAAAGATTTACTTCTTCGACCAGCGGGATTACTCCAAGGGCAAGATCACCCTTATTCAGGTGAAGTTCCTCAGTGGTGGTTTCAAGGATAATTTTACGGTCATACAATAGCCTGCCGGGCCGTTCCCGGGATAGTATTTATTGACCCGCCGATAAATTAAAGATTCTTTCCCGACGGAGGGTTTCCGGTACGCTTTTGAGAAGGTTTCCCCGGCATAATTAAAAAATGTATTAAAAGCATCCGTTTTATATCCGTTATTCTCAGTCTTTTTACTATCTTTGCCCCATTGTAATCCGCTATGGACAAATAGCCCCGGATTACAGGAAGAAATGAAAAGACCAAACGCGCATTCGCTGACTTTTTCTACGCTGCTCAGGCGCAGGCGCCCGCGCGCCCTGGCATGATATTGCCGTGTGGCGGTACGGAGGATTACCGCAGCGGCCCTGAAATTTTATATTCCCGGATACATTTACAGGATAGTGATCGAAACGGCAGTCGTGCCGCGGTGTCGTTTGTATACCGTCCCGGCTGCGAAAAATAAATTCAATTTTTTAATCGAAAATGGAAATAGATGTTTTCATAGCTTCCGACGAACATTTGAAATACGCCCAGGCCATCTGCGACGCGATAGAGAAAGCTGCTTACGAGCGGGGTACGGGCATCGCCAAACGCGCGGCGGAATATGTGGAAAAAAAGATAAAGGACGGTAAGGCCGTCATCGCCCTGACCAGCGACAAGCAGTTCGCCGGGTTCAGCTATATCGAGACGTGGGAGCACGAAAAATACGTGGCTACTTCGGGGCTTATCGTGGTGCCGGAGTTCCGCATGTCGGGGCTGGCCAAAAAGATCAAGCACGTGACATTCCTCTTGGCCCGCAAGCGTTACCCCGACTCCAAGATCTTCAGTATCACGACCTCCCTGGCCGTGATGAAGCTCAATACGGACCTCGGGTACAAGCCGGTGACGTTCTCCGAGCTTACTACCGACCAAACTTTCTGGCGGGGTTGCGAAGGCTGCGTCAATTTCGACGTCCTCTCGCGCAACAACCGCCGCATGTGCTTGTGCACCGGTATGCTTTACGACCCGCAGAAATCCTCGGACGAGGATATTTTGAAAAATATCAGTATCTTTAACGGCGTGGTGGACTTCCACCCCCAGAATCAAACGGAAAATAAAAAATAAGATGAAAAAGAAAGTATTGGTGGCCTTCAGCGGAGGGCTGGATACCTCGTTTTGTGTCAAGTATCTCAAGGAAGAAAAAGGGTATGAGGTATATACCGCCCTGGTAAATACCGGCGGTTTTTCCGAAAAGGAGCTGAAGGAAGTGGAGAAAAAGGCGCTCAAACTCGGCGCCGTGTCCCACGTCAATATAGATATTACGCAGGAATTCTACGACAAGGCCTTGCGCTACATGATATTCGGGAATGTGCTGCGCGGCAACTCTTATCCCATATCGGTAAGTTCGGAGCGCGTATTTCAGGCGATCGCCATTATCGAATACGCCAAGGAGATAGGGGTGCATGCCGTCGCCCACGGGTCGACCGGCGCCGGAAACGACCAGGTACGTTTCGATATGATATTCCAGACGCTGGCGCCGGATATCGAGATCATCGCGCTGGTGCGCGACCTGGCCCTTTCCCGTCAGGACGAGATCGATTTCCTGAAAAAACACGGGGCGGCCGCTTCGTGGGAGAAATCTAAATATTCGATCAATCAGGGTATCTGGGGGACTTCGGTAGGCGGGGTGGAAACGCTCCATTCCGAGCAAATGCTACCCGAAGAGGCATATCCCAACCAGTTGAAAGAAACGAAAGTGCGGACGGTCACCATCGACTTTGAAAAGGGCGAGCCTGTCGGGCTGAACGGCAAGAAGATGGATCCGCTGAAAGTCATTACCGAATTGGAAAAGATTGCTTCGGCCTACGCCATCGGCCGCGATATGCACGTGGGCGATACGATCATCGGCATCAAAGGCCGCGTAGGTTTCGAAGCCGCCGCCGCCCTGGTGATCATCAAAGCCCATCACATGCTCGAAAAGCACACGATGACCAAGTGGCAGGGCTATTGGAAGGAGCAAATCGGGGAATTCTACGGTATGCTGATGCACGAAGGACAGTACCTCGACCCGGTAATGCGTGATATGGAAGCGTTTTTGGAGAGTTCCCAAAAGTCCGTTACGGGCCGGGTGGGTGTGATCCTGCGGCCTTACACGTTCCTGGTGGAGGGGGTAAAATCCCCTTACGACCTGATGAATTCCGGTTTCGGCGAATACGGCGAAATGAACAAGGCCTTTACCGGCAAGGATGCCGAGGGCTTTATTAAAGTCCTCTCGTTGCCCAACAAGATCTATTACCATGTGAACGGCCTGAATAAAAAGCAGGCTGGGAAGGCTTCGGGAAAAAAGAAATAAAGCCGGGTCGGGAATGAAGGCTGCCGCGGGTATATCTTTGATCGCTTTTGCCGTTCTGTCGTTGGCAGGCTGCGGGAAAGGGTATATGGATCTTCCGCCGATGCAGTTCCATTCGCTGATCACCAGTAACAAGAAAGTGCGCCTGCTCGATGTACGCACGCCGGAGGAATACCAGGCGGAACACATAAAAGGTGCGCTGAACATTCCGGTAGCCGATACGGCCGCTTTTCTGGCTTCGGTGGACAGCCTGAGCCATAAAACGCCGTTCGCCGTCTATTGCCGCACTGGGAAACGCAGCGATACGGCAGCGCGGCTCCTATCCCGCAGAGGTTATACGGTCTATAACCTCAAAGGGGGTATCGAGGCCTGGAAATCCCGGCATTTACCGACCCGGGGTACGGAAGTGAAAGAAGAAGATCGGCCCCGGGAAAAAAAGTCGCAATGGCTGGAAGGCCAATTGAAAGATATTCAAGAAAGCAAAGGGAAATGATAAACGACACACAACGTAAACTCAAGATAGGCATCGTAGGAGGTGCCGGCTATACCGCAGGCGAACTGCTGCGCATTATCCTGTGGCATCCAAAGGTCAAAGTGGATTTCGTGTATTCCACTTCGAGTGCCGGACAACCGCTTCACACCATCCATTACGACCTGCTGGGCGTAACGGATATGTGCTTTACCGACCAGATCAATCCGACGGTCGACGTACTGTTCATGTGTACGGCGCATGGGGATACCGGGAACTTCCTGAAAGAAAACCCGGTCTGCGAACATACGCGCATTATCGACCTGTCCAACGAATTCCGCCTGAAAGCCGACTCGCGTTTTATGGGCCGGAAATTTGTATACGGGCTGCCGGAAGTGAATCGGGCCAAAATCGCCCGGGCGCACGATATCGCCAATCCGGGCTGTTTTGCGACGGCTATCCAACTGGCGCTGGTTCCGCTGGCGGCTAAGGGTTTGCTGCGGAACGATATCCATGTCAATGCGGTAACCGGTTCGACCGGTGCCGGGGTGAAACCTTCGGCGACGACCCATTTTTCGTGGCGGACGGACAACTTATCGTATTATAAACCTTTCTCGCATCAGCATTTGGGGGAGATTAAGGAAACTCTGGCCAAACTGAACGGCGGCCTGGAACGTGAACTTTACTTCCTGCCTATTCGCGGGAACCATGCACGAGGCATATTTGCTACCGCCTATACCGATTTCGGCGGCGACCTGGAAGAGGCCAGGCGTATTTATGAAGAGTTTTACCGAACGGCGGTCTTCACCCTGCTCTCGGATGCGCCGCAGGTGCACATGAAGATGGCGGTCAATACCAATAAATGTGTGATCGGACTGCTCAAGCACGGCGATAAGCTGTTGGTAACCTCGGTGATAGACAACTTGATAAAAGGGGCTTCGGGTCAGGCGATACAGAATATGAACCTGATGTTCGGGCTGCCGGAAGATATGGGGCTCGGCCTGAAGGCTTCGGCTTTTTAAGTCTGGTATACCAGGATAATATTTGGCAATAATTGTCGGATTTTCCCGGAAGATATTTTTCCCCGTCCCGCGGGGTCACATCCGGTATTAACTTTCTTTTGTCTTGCCAAAAGAAAGTTACAAAGAAAACTCGCTTTTGCCCTGCGCTGACAGTTTCTACCGCTTGCTTCCGCTGCGCGGAGGAAACAGACGCTCCGGGCGGGAGTTCCTCTCCCCATTCGTTTTGCCGCCGCGAAAAAGGGTGGAAACGGAAAAAAGGGCGGAGACTGTTCGAGCCTGCATTAGGCAGGCGAGTTTCGCAGCCCGCCGTTTTCACCCTTTTTGAGGGGCGAAGCGCAAAACGATGAGGTGGCTTTTTCTTTTGGTACTTTTCTTTTGTGCGGCAGACAAAAGAAAAGTACATAAAAAATAAAGGAAAAATCCGACGAGAAAACCTTAAAAACAAAATAAAATAATGAAACTTTTCGACGTTTATCCATTATACGATGTGGACATTGTCCGGGGGCTCGACACACGGGTGTGGGATGCCGATGGGCAGCAGTACCTGGACCTTTACGGGGGGCATGCCGTGATTTCTATCGGGCATTCCCATCCGCATTATGTCAAATCCGTTTCCGAACAAGTAGCCCGTTTGGGATTTTATTCCAATTCGGTGATCAATACCGTGCAACGGACGCTGGCCGAAAGGCTGGGGAAGATCAGCGGACTGGACGACTACAACCTTTTCCTGTGTAACAGCGGGGCCGAGGCCAATGAAAATGCGATCAAACTCGCTTCGTTCGCCACGGGCCGTGACCGGGTAGTGGCTTTCGGCAAATCGTTCCACGGGCGCACATCCGAAGCGGTGGCTGTGACGGACAATCCGAAGATCGTCGCGCCGGTAAACGACACCCAAAAGCGCACGTTCGTGCCTCTGAACGATATCGAAGCCGTGAAGAAAGCCCTTGCCGGCGCAGACGTATGCGCCGTGATCGTCGAAGGGATACAGGGAGTCGGCGGTATGGGTATGCCTACAGCGGAGTTCATGCAAGCCCTCGAGAAGGAATGTAAAAAATCCGGAGCCAAACTGATCCTCGATGAAATACAGTCCGGCTGCGGGCGCTCCGGAAAATATTTCGCTTTCCAGCATTACGGGATACGCCCCGATATCATTTCCATCGCCAAGGGTATCGGCAACGGTTTTCCGGTGGCAGGTATCCTGATCGCCCCGGATATCGAGGCGCAATACGGGATGTTGGGAACGACTTTTGGCGGCAACCATCTGGCGTGTGCGGCGGCCTTGGCCGTGATCGACGTGATGGAGGAGGAAAAATTGGTCGAGAACGCCGCTGAAATAGGCGCTTATGCGGCGGAAAAATTCGCTGCATTGCCCCATGTGATTGCGGTAAAGGGCCGCGGATTGATGCTGGGCGTGGAATTCGACCGGCCGGTAGCCCCCTTGCGCAAGGAACTTGTCGTGAAAAAGCATATATTTACAGGCTCGGCATCGAACCCGGCGATGATCCGTTTCCTTCCGCCCCTGACGGTGAAAAAAGGGGAAGTGGATGCGCTTTGCCAGGCGGTGACCGAATTGACGAAAGACTGGTAACCAAAAACGATAGAAAACAATGGATTTGAAAAAAGTGTTTTTCTGGAATGTGGATACGCAAAAGGACTTCATGGAAAAGACCGGGGCGTTGTACGTGGACGGCGCCGACGGGATCCGGCCGGTTCTAGCGCGCCTGACGGCATTTGCCCGGGAAAAAGGGATCCCTGTGGTGTCCACCGCCGATTACCATTACGGCGACAGCGCGGAACTTTCGGATAAACCCGACTTCAAATCTTCTTTCCCTGCGCATTGTATGGCCGGGACTCCGGGTTCCGAATACATTCCGGAGACCAAACCGGAAAAACCGCTGATGGTGTCTTGGGAAAAACTGTACCGTGATTTCGATATCGCGAAATACCGTGAATTCCTGGTGACCAAGGATGCGTTCGACGTATTCGAAGGCAACCCCAATATGGACGATTTCATCGAATCCCTGTACGACGAGACGGGCCGCGATACGGCTGTAGTATACGGTGTGTCGGGCAATGTATGTGTGAAATTCGCGGTGGACGGCCTGCGCGAACGGGAATTCCCGGTTATCGTCCTGTCCGATGCTATTGCCAGTTTGCCCGGCCTGCCCGATCCGCTGGAGAGCGAAGAATGGGCGGAGGATGAAAAACTGACTGTGATGACTTCGGAAGAATTCTTCGCGGCGACCCGTTAATGCCTTTTATGGAGTGCCGGGTAAGCATAGAGGATGCCAATAAACGCACGGTGCGTTATATCGTGCTGCCGGTTCTTTTACTGGCGGCAGTTGTTTTTATCCTCAATTTTTCCCGGTGGGATTTTACGTTCTGGACACAATCCTCTTTGATAGGATTCTGGCGGTGGATGCTCTCCTACGTCATGTGGCTGCTCCTGTTCATTGTGACGCTCCTGGCAGGGGTATTCGTCCACGAGGGCATACACGGGGTACTGATCGCCCTTTTTGCCAAAGGTGGTTTCCGGAGCCTGAGTTTCGGGTTCGACCGGAAAACGATGAGCCCGTTCGCTCATTCCCGGGTGCCGCTGCGCGCCTGGCAGATGTCGACGGTATGCCTGGGACCTTTGGTGCTGCAGGGAATAGTGCCGATGGCGTTGGCCGTATGGTCGGGCAGCGTGTTTGTGTTCGTCCTTTCGGTGATATTCACCATTGCGGCGGGTGGGGACATCATTTATGCCGGGTTGTTGCGCAAGGTATCTCCCGGCGTTTTTGTCGAGGATTTGCCCGATGCGGTAGGCTACCGGACGGTACAGTGAAATGAAATAAAAAAACAAAGAATAAGAGATGAGAAAATTCACCGCAGCGGCAGACCTCAAGGACGTGGACGCCGCCGTAAAAGAAGCGCTTGAGCTCAAGAAAAGCCCCTACGGCGAAAAATACCTGGGAGAGAACAAGACCATCGGGCTTATATTCTTCAATTCGTCCCTCCGCACACGGCTGTCCAGTCAGCGCGCGGCGCAGAACCTCGGGGCCAATGTGATCGTGATGAACGTCGGCACGGACGGTTGGGCGTTGGAGTTCGAGGACGGTGTGGTGATGGAAGGTTCTACCGCCGAACATATCAAGGAAGCGGCCCCCGTGATGGCGCAGTATTGCGATATCCTGGGTATCCGCTCTTTTCCGGGACTGAAAGACCGCGAGTTCGATTATTCGGAAAAAGTATTGAACTCCTTTATCCAGTATACCGATGTGCCTGTCGTCAGCCTCGAAAGCGCTACTTCGCACCCGCTGCAGGCGCTGGCCGACCTGATCACCATCGAAGAGTTCAAGAAAACGGAGCGTCCCAAAGTGGTGCTTTCGTGGGCCGGGCACCCCCGCGCCCTGCCGCAGAGCGTGCCGAACGCTTTCGCAGACTTCATGACCGCCTCGAAAAAGGTGGATTTCGTCATCACTTGCCCTCCCGGGTATGAACTGAGCGAGACGTTTGCCAAAGGGGCCAAAGTGGAATACGACCAGGAAAAAGCCCTTGCCGGTGCGGATTTCGTCTATGCCAAGAACTGGTCCAGCTATACCCATTACGGGCAGATACTCAAAAAAGATTACGACTGGATGATCGACGAGCGGAAAATGGCATTGACCAACGACGGGAAATTTATGCACTGCCTGCCGGTGCGCCGCAATGTCATCGTATCGGAAAAAGTGCTGGATTCTCCTGCCAGTATCGTGGTGCAGGAAGCCAAGAACCGCGAAGTGTCCGCCCAGTACATCTTCCGGGAAATGCTCAAAGGACTTCGGTAGAAGTCCTTTTTTATTGCGGGGCGAATGATTTATATTTGCAGGGATGAAAGTGATAAAAATAGGCGGTAACGTCATAGACAACGCGGAGGCCCTCGCGGCTTTCGAAGCGGATTTCGCCCGCATGCCGGGCGATAAAGTGTTGGTGCACGGGGGAGGCAAGATCGCCACGGCACTGTCCAAAACGCTGGGTATCGAAACGAAAATGGTCGCAGGGCGCCGGGTAACCGACAGGCAGACGCTCGATGTGGTGACAATGGTCTATGCCGGGCTTATCAATAAAAATGTGGTGGCCGCCCTTCAGGGGCTGGGTTGCAATGCGGTCGGACTTTCCGGGGCGGATTGCGGGGCGATCCTTTCGCACAAACGCTGCACGGGCGATGTCGATTACGGCTATGTGGGCGACGTGGACAAGGTGAATGCGGAAGGGATAAAGGCCCTTGCCGACGCCGGATTTACGCCCGTGTTCTGTGCCATTACGCACGACGGGCGCGGAACGCTGCTCAACACCAATGCCGATACGGTAGCTTCGGAAGTGGCCAAGGCTTTGGCGGCCCTTACCGATACCGAGTTGATCTTCTGTTTTGAAAAGGACGGAGTCCTCTCGGATCCCGATGACGATACGAGCGTCATTCCGCGCATCGATGCGGCGGATTTCGAGCGGCTTAAAGCCGGCGGGACGGTGTCGGGAGGAATGCTTCCCAAACTGGAAAACGCTTTTGCGGCTATCCGCAGCGGGGTGAAAAAAGTGATCATCGCATCGCCGGCTTATATCGCCCGCCCGGACAGCCCCCATACGGAAATAGTACCCTGAACGTAAAAAACACGATACGGACATGAAACAAAAGATGATATCCCCTTCGCTGCTTTCCGCAGATTTTGCCGCCTTGGGGCGCGATATCGAGCGGATGAATGCCTCTTCGGCCGATTACCTGCACATCGACGTGATGGACGGGGTGTTCGTGCCGAATATCTCGTTCGGGATGCCGGTATTGGAAGCTATAAACCGTGTGGCGGAAAAGCCGCTCGACGTACACCTGATGATCGTCGATCCGGAGCGTTATATCGACCGCTTCGTGCAATTGGGGGCCAAGATCCTCACGATACACCAGGAGGCGACCCGGCATTTGCACCGGGCGGTGCAGCAGATAAAATCGGCCGGTGCCCGGGCCGGAGTATCGCTCAATCCCGCGACCCCGGTAAATACGCTGGAAGATATCATCGCCGATGTGGATCTGGTGCTGGTCATGTCGGTCAATCCGGGATTCGGCGGCCAGGCCTTTATCGAGCATACGTATGAAAAACTGGTCCGTTTGCGCGAGCTGATGGCGCGCGCCGGTTCGAAAGCTGTCGTCGAAGTGGACGGCGGTGTGAACGACAAAAATGCGGCCCGGCTGTTCGAAGCGGGAGCCGATATGTTGGTCGCCGGCAATTTCGTGTTCAAAAGCGCCGATCCGGCCGCTGCGGTGGAGGCCCTGCGACGATGAAGAAGAAAAAGGACGTCAATCTGGATATCCTGCGGACTATGCGCGCGCAAGACCGGGAGGAGGAGATCAAGGCCTTCGGCCGGAGCATTCTCCACAGCCGTATCCGCAAGAGTAAAAAGGTGTACGACCGCAAGAAAACGTCCGCCCGCCGTTTCTGGGAACGGGGCGCCGGGGATTTTTAGAAATATAAACCGAACCTGGAAAAATGCTGGAATCGAAAAAAGAAGAAAAACGGACCTCCATCTCCGAGTTGGGGGAATTCGGCCTGATAGATCATTTGACGGGGGATATTAAGCCCGTTCAAAAATCCACCGTCAAAGGGATAGGCGACGATGCGGCCGTGCTGGATGCCGGAGGGCGCGAAGTGCTCGTATCGTCCGATATGCTGGTGGAAGGCGTGCATTTCGACCTTTCCTATGCTCCGCTCAAACACGTGGGCTATAAATCCGTAGTAGCCAACCTGTCCGATATCTATGCCATGGGCGGCGTACCGGAGCAGGTCGTCGTGTCGGTGGCCGTATCCAACCGTTTCCCGGTGGAAGCCCTCGAAGAGCTCTACGCCGGGATGAAACTGGCCGGAAGCCTTTACGGGGTGGATATCGTCGGAGGCGATACCACTTCTTCGACGGCGGGACTGGTGATATCGGTCAGTGTGGTGGGTTATGTCGGAAAAGGCAAGGCTGTATACCGCAGCGGCGCCAAAGAAGGCGACCTGGTGGTCGTTACAGGCGATCTGGGCGGCGCTTACCTGGGCCTGCAAGTGCTCCGCCGGGAGAAAAAGACCTGGGAGGCCAACCCGCAGTGGCAGCCGGACCTCGAACCTTATCAATATATCGTCGAACGGCAGCTCAAACCGGAAGCCCGGCGGGATATCCCCCCCCTTCTCGAAGCCCTCGGCGTGCGGCCTACGGCGATGATCGATATCTCGGACGGACTTTCTTCCGAAGTGCTGCATATTTGCAAGCAGTCCGGGGTGGGTGCCCAAATATACGAGGACAAGATTCCCAAAGACCCGCAGATGATCACCACGGCGGACGAATTCGGCCTGGATTCTTCGACGGTCGCTTTGTCGGGCGGGGAGGATTACGAACTGCTCTTTACCATGCCGATCGCCGATTACGACAAAATAAAAGGCAATCCGAACCTTACCCCTATCGGCCATATTACGGCCCCTGGCACACCCTGCCAGCTGGTACTGCGCGACGGCAGCGTGGTAGACCTCACGGCCCAGGGTTGGAACAGCTTTGGGAAGTCCGGAGATTGAAAACCAACCCCGGCATGGACAAGGTTTTGCCATTAAAAACGAACGTCTACTAAAAAACGGGTTTTTCCATCCCAACCATGGGCGGTATCTACTTCCATATTCCCTTTTGCAGGCACAAGTGCTTGTATTGCAATTTTTTTTCCGTGGCTGACCTCCGCCATACGGAAGAAACCGTTGTGGCTATACGGGAAGAACTTCGCTCCCGGACGGGGACTTGGCCGGATCGGGAGGTGAAGACTGTGTATTTCGGAGGGGGGACCCCTTCGATTTTACCTCCGGAAAGCATTTCAGTCCTATTGGAAGAGGTAAAACGGCCGCTCCGGCTTTTGCCCGATGCGGAGATCACCCTGGAGGCCAATCCGGACGATATTTCCGCCGAAAAGGCTTCCCTATGGCTTTCGATGGGCATCAACCGGATATCCGTCGGGGTACAGTCTTTCGACGATGCGGCACTCATCTTTATGGAACGGCGCCATACGGGGGCCGATGCAGTGCGGGCCGTGGAAATGTTGCGGGAAGCCGGTTTCGGCAATATTACGGTCGATTTGATCTACGGAATACCCGGGCGGGACGATAAAACGCTCGAACGGGATGTGGAAACGGCCCTCGAATTAGGCGTGGAGCATATTTCGGCCTATGCGCTGACCGTGGAAAAAGGAACGGCGCTCGACATACAGATAGGGCGGGGGCGCCTCCCTGCCCTCGACGATGAAGAGGCGGCCCGGCAGTATTTCCAAATCGTAGACCGGTTGGAGGCAGCCGGGTTCGAACGGTACGAAGTATCCAATTTTGCGCGCCCGGGATACCGTTCGCGCCATAACAGCGCTTACTGGAGCGGAGAGGCTTACCTGGGAATAGGGCCTTCGGCCCACTCGTTCGACGGACGGTCGGGGCGGCGATGGAACGGGGCTTCGATCGCTGGATACCTCGAAGGAGCCCGCACGGGCCGGATTCCTTACAAGGAGGAAGTCCTTTTGCAAAAAGACCGGCGCAACGAGATGGTAATGACCTCCTTGCGTACGGCTGAGGGACTTTCCCTCGACAATTTTAAAATCCGTTTCGGGGCAGAAGCTTTGGAATCTCTGCTGGCTCAGGCCGGAAAATACGTGGAACAGGGATTGGTCGAAATTTTAGAGGGACATTTGCGCATTACTCGGGCGGGCTGGTTTTTTACCGACGGAATTTCCGCCGACCTTTTTGAAGTCGATTGATTTTTTACCAGGTTGCTTATTGCGGATAAAAATTCAGGCGCGGTGCCGGTCGTGCATGATCCGCGTCATCAGGAACGATTGCCGGTGGAAAATGAACAGCGGCAGCGAAACCCCCAATACCAAAGCGAAAAGAATGGAAACGGTCAGCGCCCCGTTGTGGAGGATGTCGACCATCGTGGACTGCATTGCCAACGGGTCTTTAGCCTGGATAAAGTGCATCAGGGACATGAAAGTCCGGTAGGCGTACATTCCGGGGATCATCGGCAACAGCGAAGGGAAGGAGAATACTTCCGGCGGGCAGTGGATCATCCGGGCAAAGAAGATCGTGATCATCCCGATCGTAAAGGAAGCGATGACCGTCGCGGTGACGATGTCCATCGCGGTGGTGTTTATCAGGAAATAACGCAGGGCGTGTCCGATGGCGGCCAGCAGGGCGGACAGGTAGATGGCTTTGCGCGGCGGGTTGGAGATCACGGCAAACCCCGTGGCCGCTACGGCCGCCAGCAATCCGTCGAACAGGAGTTCTGCGATCAGGCTGCTCATAGGTTGTTGATTCCGAGTAATAAAAGGGTCATCGAAAGCCCTATGGTGATACAAATGATGAATATCGTTGCGGTGATCAGGCGGGAAACTCCCCCCAGTACGTGGCCTTCCAGCACGTCTATCACCCCGTTCATCAGCGGTACGCCCGGGATGAGGAACAGGATGCTCGATCCGACTGCAATCTGAGGGGTGGCGGTAGGTGCGCCCAGTTTGGCGCACAGGGCTACAATGAACGACGACACGAATGAACTGATGATGAAAACCACCAGCGGGTTCGTTTTTCCCTTGCTGAAATACATGCGGGCCGAGAATCCGGCCAATGTGCCCAGGAACACCAGTCCCATGGCGACCAAGTCACCGGTAAATATCCGGCAGAAACAGGCGTTTGCCAGGGCCACCAGCAGGGTGACCAGCAGGGGGGAATACCGTTTGCGGGAGATGATCTCGTTGTACTTTCTACGGAATTCTTCGAGTGAGATGCGGTTATCGTAGGCATACCAGGTCAGCGAACTGACGGACGAAACGATACGGAAATCGATCGGGTGTGGGGCTATTTTCTTGACGGCGGTAAGTTTTATGCCGCCGTCCCGGTTGTCCCGCAGGGTCATCATAATATTCTTCTGGAAAATGGTAATATCCGTCGAACAGCCGAAACAGTCCGCGGCCCGGTTGACATTGCGCACGATGCGGGACGTGTGCGATCCGCAGGCCGCCAGCGTGGTGGCCAGATCGAGCAGCAGATCGGATATTTCTTTGTAACGTTCCACAGTGGGTTTTGCCCTTTTTTCGTCAGTGCAAAGTTACTGTACGGGGTTTTATCCGGCAAATGCAGCCGCATTTTTCTTTGCGGGGCCGGCCCGGAAAACAGAAGGAGCCTCCGGAATTTACCGAAAGCCCCCTCAGGCTGAAATATGAAAAAACTGTCAGGACACGGTTATTCGGGGCGCGCCCAGAACCGGGCGGAATCCCGGGAGATATAATCGTTCGACGGGCTTTTGAAATCTCCCGGCAACAATTGCATGTAATACACGCCGCGGCGGTCGGTTTCGGTGTCGTACGTGGAATCCAACGGACACATGAACCAATAGAAATTCTTGGTCATATAAGCGATGTATTCGGCTTCGTTTTTTTTCTGGCCGTTCCAGTTGGCCTCGGGGTTGAGGTGTATTTGTTTTCCTTCCACCAATGCCTGCCGGGCGTCTTCGATACCCATCAACATGTCTTTATCGTCCGAAAAGAACGCGTAGAAAGTCGGGTCGGCCATGATCCATTTGCCCAGCGAATCGCTCCACACGATATTTACCACGTGGCAGTCGAAATCGTTCTCGTCTTTGGGCATACAGGTTATAAAACGGGATTTGAAGCCCATCGCCAGGTAGCATTCGTTCAGTACGGTACTCATCATGCGGCAGTTGATACCCCGGTTCTCTTCCTTGCATATTTTAAGAAGCGCCAGCGCGTTCTTTTCCTTCGGATTCTCGGAGCCTCCGTCGTGCCGCGCGGCGTTGTGTACCCACAGGCAGAGGTTCTTGATCTTCGATACTTCGTCCCCGTTTCCGGCGATGGAATCGAGGTTCAGCGTCTTGCGCAGGGTTACCAGCCGCGGGTCATTTTGATTCAGATAAGTGAAAGGCGGCAGGCCGGCGTCCGGCGCATCCCCTTTGTAAGCCCCGCTATGGCTCAGCACGTACGGGTAGTCGTAATTTTCCCGGATACGCTGGATCTGGGCGGCAAAGGCGGGGTCGTCCTGTATGATCTTCAGGTCGGTATCCTTCATCGCCCAGCGAAAATTCCCGTACCCGGAGTCTACCGCTTTGGTGAAGGCTTCGATTGCGGCCTCTTTTTTTCCTTCCAGCGCCCGGATACAGGACAGATTGTAATAAGAGAGGGCGTAGACTCCGTTCTTGTTGAGATATGGGTCGTTCTGCGTTTTCGTGTAGGCGATAGTCTGATCGATCAGGCGTACCGATTCGGTGTAATCCCGGGCTTTCATCGCGGCGTTGGTCTTTTTCAGCAGTACCGAAACGGAGTCCGTCACGGCACTTTGCCCGTGGAGGCCTGCGGCACAGAAAGCCGACAGGAGGGTAAAAACGAAGATCTTTGTGTGTGTCATTGGAAATATTGCCTATGGATTATTGTTATTCGGGTCTGGCCCAGAAATAGCCCGGATCGCGAGAGAGGTAATTGTTCTGCCAGGGCTTGAAGTCCCCCGGTACGAGCATGGCGTAGCCGTCTTCGGCGCCGCTCGTTTCCGTATCGTATGTGGAAGCTACGGGGCAGGAGAACCAATAGAGGTTTTTGGCCATATATTCCAAATGCTGGGATTCGCTCCGCTTCTGCCCGTTCCAGTTGGCTTCGGGATTGACTTTCACGGTCTTGCCGGCGATCATCATCTGGCGGGCTTCTTCCAGGCCCAGCAGGTTGCCTTTACCGTCCAGGAAGAAGGCGTAGAAACTGGGGTCGGCCATGATCCATTTATCCAACTGGTTGCTCCATACGATGTTCACCACATGGCAGTCCGTATCTTTGTCGCTTTTGGGCATACAGGTCATAAAGCGGGATTTGAATCCCATGGCCAGGTAGCATTCGTTCAGGATGGTGGACAGCATGCGGCAGTTGACTCCGCGGTTCTCTTCCTTGCAGACTTTGATCAGCGCCAGGGCATTCTTTTCTTCGGGATTCCTTGAGCTGCCGTCGTGGCGTACGGTATTGTGCAGCCATAGGCAGAGGTTCTTGATCTTCGATATTTCGTCCCCGTTGCCGGCGATGGAATCGAGGTTCAGCGTCTTGCGCAGGTTCACCAGCCGGGGGTCGTCCGGATCGAGGTAGGTGAAACTGGGGAGGTTCGCATCTTTCGCGTCGCCTTGATATTTACCCGATTTTTTCAAAATTTCGGGATAATCGTATTTCGCTTGCAATCCCCGCATCAGTTCCTTGAAATACGATTCCCGGCGGATATTGTCCAGGTCGGGGTCTTTCATGGCCCAGCTATAACCGCTGTACCCGGATTCGATCGCGTTTTTGAGGGCATTCAGGGCGGGTTCTTTCTTGTCTGCCAGGCTATAAATGCAAGCTATGTTATAAAAGCAGTTGGCATCGATGCTCTGTTTCATCCATTCGGGAATGTCTTTTTCGGATTTTGCATGGGCATAGTCCATCGCTTCCCGGTACAGGCAGTCGGCCTTGCGGTAGTTCTTGTCTTTTGCAGCGGTGCTGGCTTGATTGAGTAGGGTTTGGAGGGTGTCCGACATTTCCTTGTTCTGGGCGGACAGGCCTGCGCAGAATAGGACAGCGAGCAGGGTGAGGATTACGTGTTTCATGGTGCAAAATTGTTTTTCGGTTATTTTCTACTACATTAGACCTCTCCCGGAGCAAAAAGGTTACACTCACCGCAAAAATAATGATCCGGATATAGGCAGAACCTATCGCAAGGATTTGGAATACGGGGGAGTATGTCGTAAATTGTAGCATAAAACAAATGCGATGAAACAGGACCGAAAGCCTCTTACTACCCTGGAGGCGCGCGTGATAGAAGGCAAGGGCACCGAGGTGCCTTTTACGGGCAAATACGACGATTTTTTCCAACCGGGCACTTACCATTGCCGTAAATGCGGGGTGCCTTTATACCGCTCGTCGGATAAGTTCGACGGGCATTGCGGTTGGCCGGCGTTCGACGACGAAATACCCGGCGCGGTACGGCGTATCCCCGATGCGGATGGCAGGCGTACGGAAATCGTGTGCGCCCATTGCGGGGCTCATTTGGGACATGTGTTTACGGGGGAAAACCTAACGGCGAAAAACACCCGGCATTGTGTCAATTCTATATCCATGGTTTTTGTTCCCGATATCCCGGAGGACCGGCAAAAGGGCGAACGGTATGAATCGGCTGTGCTGGCTTCGGGCTGTTTCTGGGGAACCGAATACTGGCTTTCCAGGATCGACGGGGTAGTCTCCACCGAAGTGGGATATGCCGGAGGTTGGCTGAAAGACCCGCTGTACAGCCAGGTGAGTACCGGTGAATCCGGGCATCTGGAATGTGTGAAGGTGGTATTCGATCCGGGACAAGTGTCT